>JAJRWF010000155.1 GCA_024276905.1 Deltaproteobacteria bacterium | reverse complement strand
TCTGCAACGGGACGTTGGCACTGGCTGGTGACTCTGCACCCCAAAATGGAACAGGAGACGGTTGATGCTTACCGTGCTTTGGTCGGCCCGCATCTCGATTTTATCGAAAGTCATCAGGAGTTGACTCCATTGTTGCAGGCGGCCGACGTCATGCTCTGCGACACATCGTCAATCGCTATTGAGTTCCAGATGCTTGAAAAACCGTTGGTCACCTATCAGACCAAAGTTCCTGGCCCACAGCTGATCGACGTTCTGGATCCTGCCGGGATTGAAGACGCGTTAACCCTGGCGTTGACACGTCCTGCTGAATTGATGGCAGCGACCCGGCGTTTCGTTGACCGGTTGCATCCCTGGCGTGATGGCTGTTCGAGTCAGCGGGTACTTGATGCCGTTGACCATTTCGCCAGTGAAGGGCGGGGACTGAAGCCAAAGCCACTGAATTTGCTGCGTAAAATCAAATTACGACGTAAACTGAGCTACTATCGCTGGTAGATTGGCTGCTCATCCCTTCAGGATCTTACGATGCAGGCAGTTTTTCTGATCAAATCACCGTTGCAGTATTTGAACGCCATGGAGGCCTGCAGGGCGTTTTCGGTTCGCCCTGAAGACTCCCTGGTGCTGATTATTGCAGATCGTAAAAGCAGTCCTCAGCTGCTGCATCTTGCCCGGCACAATCGTGCCTGGCAGGCCGTAACACTGCTTGCTGAAGTGCCGTTGTTGTCATTTCGCGATCCTCTGCATTCAGCTGGAAGCAGTCTGCTGCGTAATCCGGCATTTTTCAGTTTGAAATTGTCCCGAGTGGCATCCTGCCTGGGCAAGGTAGACTATTTGTTAATTGGTGATCTGGCCAATCCGTTGAGTCGTCACTTTACCCATCAGCTTGATTGTCAGACCACTGTTGTGCTGGATGACGGGACGGCTACTCTGGTGCGGGCCGCTGAGCGAGTCGAGGGGCGGTTGCATCGTCGTCTCAAACGGGTTAAACGTTTACGGCTGGGATTGAAAAGAAAAGTTCTCGGTCTGCAGGATAAAGAGATCCCGGCGTTGACTTTCTTTACCCTTTATCAGGATTTGCAGGCAGGTCCGAACGATCTGGTAGAGATTAATGACTTTTCTCATCTGCGCCAGGGAATGCTGTCGGTTGCGCGCGAAAAAAAAATCTATTTCCTCGGTGGACCGCTGGTCGAGGCCGGTTTTTTGAGTGAGGTGGCCTACCTTGAATTGTTGCAGCAGGTCGCGGTTTATTATCGTTCTAAACAGGTTGTTTATATTGCCCACCGGCGGGAAGATCCGCAACGCCTTGAAAAAATAGCCGGGCGGACAGGGTGGCGTACGCAGTTGTTTGACTATCCGATCGAATATCAGCTGGCTCAGGTCGGTCCGTTCCCCGATCAGCTGGCGTCCTTTTTCTCTTCCGCCCTGGAAACCTGCCAGCAGATCTTTGGCGAGCAATTGAGGGTTTGTTCGTTCCGTATGCCGCAGAAGGTTCTGGCTGCTATGCCAGCAGAAAAACAGCAGGTTCTACAATGTATATACGCTCGCATGGAGACAATGCTGCCGGTCATCGATCTTGCTGATCGGCAACCCTGAGGGCTTCGGGTAGGCGAGCCAGGACATCTTCCAGTCGGATCTGATCCATTGCTGCCGGATTTCTGACCCTTTGCCCCCAACGAACCTCATTGACCTCTTTAGCAAATTCTTCCCTCAGTGCATCGGGATAACGATCTACGGTGAGTTGCGGATGGGAATAGGGGCCACTGCGCTGCGGATTGGAGGTGGCGTACAGGCCGATGACCGGGGTGCCGACGGCATTGGCCATATGGGCCGGCCCGGTGTCGGGTGAAATCACCAGTCTGGCGGTTGCCAGGACCGCGAGCAGTTCCTTGAGACTGGTCTTGCCTACCAGGTTGATCGGGTTGGTGTGGGATTTTTCACAGATTTGTGCGGCGTAAGCGATTTCATTGGCTGCCGGTCCGCCGGTCAGGACTGTTTGCAGGTTGAACTTTTCCGCCGCATGGTCGATGATGCCGGCGTAGGAATCGATGCTCCAGTTGCGGTAGTTGCGAGCTCGTACGCTGGAACAGGGATTGATTGCTATGTAGGGTCGATCCTGCGGAATATGTTCAGTTATTTTTTGTCGTGCAGCATCCGGGATGGGAATGTCCCAGCAGATCTCTTCAGTGCTGAGTCCCAGGGCGCGGGGGAATTCCAGGAAGCTGTCGAGGACATGCTGCGCGTCAACGGACGCGATTCTGCGGTTGACCAGCAGGTTGTGCAGCAGCTTGCCGCGTTTGCGGTCGTAGCCGAACCTGAGTGGCGCCTTGATGCACAGGCTGGCCAGTGCCGCCCGTGGTGAAACCTGCATGTTCAACAGCAGATCGAAATGACGATTTTGTAATGTTGTACGCAGGTCGAGCAGAGCCTTGTATCCACGTTTTTTATCGAAAGGGATAAACTCGACCCCTTCTATGTCCTGGACCAGGGCAAGTTCGGTCCGCCCGATGACCCAGGTGATTCTGGTTTGCGGCCAGGCGTTCTGCAGAATACGCAGAGTTGGCAAGATATGACTGACATCGCCGATGGCCGACAGGCGCAACAGGCAGATACGTTCAGGGGGAGTGGAAAAGACAGATGACATCCTCAATTTGTCCTCAGGAAATCAGTATCGGTTCGGCGTGCGTAGTTTACGATAGCAGCTTGTTGACAGAAATCCCCGCTGATTTTTTTCAGCCCAGGATTTCTACTGGTGTGGCCGAAGTTCACGGTCAGGCAATGGGGCGTGGTGAGGTGCGTTTTTTTAGTCACGCCGGTCAGCGCCTGGTGTTGCGTCACTATTGTCGTGGTGGCTTCGTCCGTCATTTCGTTGCTGATCGTTATCTGGGTTTGCAGGCTGCCGCATCGCGCTCTTTTCGTGAATGGCACCTGCTGGCAGATCTCTGTCACCAGGGTCTGCCGGTGCCCCGTCCCGTCGCGGCCGCATTTTATCCGGCCGGAATTTTTTACCGTGCCGATCTTGTGACCTGTCAGATCGAAGATGTCCAACCTCTCAGTACCCTGCTGCAGGAACCCCTTGCCGAAGCAGTCTGGATAGCGCTGGGTCAGACCTTGCGGCGTTTTCACACTGCGCAGGTCTTTCATGCCGATCTCAATGCCCACAATATTCTGCTCGATCAACAACAGCAAGTCCATCTGCTCGATTTTGACCGGGGTTCGATCCGCAGTGGTCAGACCTGGAAACAGGAAAACCTGAATCGTTTGCTCCGTTCACTGCAGAAACTGACTGCCGGAACTCCGGCCGCAGAGGCGGTGGCGACAGGTTGGCAACAGCTGTTGAACTCCTATCGACAGACGGACTGATAAAGCTCCAGCATCTGCTCGACCGTCCGTGTGGTATTGAAATCACGTTCGATGCGTGTACGGGCGTTTTCTCCCATCTGTTGCTGCAGTTCCGGTTGTGATTGCAGTTTCAGAATGGCTGCGGCGATCGCGCCACCGTCAGCCGGTGGAACGATAAAACCATTTTTGCCATCCTCTATCAGTTCCGGGCTGCCGCCTGCGTTGGCAACAATTGCCGGAGTTCCGTAAGCCATCGCTTCGATCACCGAGCGCGGCAGGCCTTCTCCACGGACAGATGGCATGATCAACGTGTTTGCCGCAGCGGCAATGGCTGGGGCATCGGTACGATAACCGGCAAAATGGAAATGTTTCCGGTAGGGACTGGCCGCGATCTGTTGTTGCAGTTTGCTGTTGTCCTCCATCGGACCGACCAGCAGAAAATGGATCGGCAGTCCCGGCGGCAGATGATTGGCCGCCTCAACCAGGTAGCGAACCCCTTTGCGCGGTCGATCCCGACCGGTGAAAACAACCACAAAGGCTTCCTGCGGAATACCGAATTGAGTCAGGTCGACCGGTTGCTCCCGATACCAGCTCAAACTGTGTCCTTTGTAGATGGTGACCGGTTTGTCGGTTGGCAGGACCAGGCTGCTAAAGGGCATCTGTAAAAAATAATCGCGAATCGCATTGGCCACGCAGGTAATCTTTTTGACCTTGGGGTTCAGGTAGGTCAGCCAGGAGGCCGGGTCAAAGGCACTGACGTTGGCGACAATGCCACGGTAGGCAACGAACGGGACCTTGATGCCAAAGCTGGCAAGCAAGGCATTTTGCAAGGCCCGATTGCCAAACGTATGAACCAGATCATAGGGTTTGCTGCGGAGCTGTTGCCGGATGCGGCGCATGCCGCTGCGGTCGAAACGCCCCTTGAGGCTGCTTTCGATCAGGGGGACACCGGCCTGCTGCAGACGCGCAAAGTTGCGTCCGGACGGATTGCACATGACATCGATCTCGACCCCTTGTTTTTGCAGTCCGATAAAGAGTTCAGATTCGGGTCGGTCGCAGCAGTCGGTGATGCAGAGAAGTTTAAGCGCCATTCAATCTCCTGGAGGGCTTCCATTTCACAGACGATTCCATTAGGCTGTTCCCTGAAACCGCAGGGCACTGTAGCCTTGTGATAAAAGCCTTGTCAAGCCGAGCTATTTACACTGGAGCAGGGACCGATGCAGCAACAAATTAAGAGTCATTTCAAGGGCCACATTGATACCATTTCGGCGATGTCGGAACAGCTCTCACCGTTAATAGAAAAGATTGCCCACCTCCTGGCGGCAACCCTTAAGGATGGGCATAAAGTTCTGATAGCCGGTAATGGGGGCTCCGCCGCAGATGCCCAGCATTTTGCCGCTGAACTGGTGGGGCGCTTTTTGAAAGAACGTCGCCCCTTGCCGGCACTGGCTCTGACGACCGATAGCTCAATTCTGACTGCTGTTGGTAACGACTATGGGTTCGATGTTGTTTTTAGTCGTCAGGTCGAGGCGCTGGCACAACCGGGTGATCTGTTTATCGGGATTTCCACCAGTGGCAATTCGGAAAATGTCTGTCGGGCGCTTGATGCGGCCCGGGAGCGTGGTTGTCGGACTCTGGCTCTGATCGGTGGCAAGGAGGGCAGGATGGCTCGGCAGGCTGAACATGTGTTGCAGGTTCCGTCAGAATATACGCCATTTATTCAAGAGGGCCATCTGTTGTTGATCCACCTGCTCTGTGATCTGGTCGAACGGCAACTATTTTCCGAGGAGTCATGATGTCCCCAGAGTTGCTTGAAAATAAACTGCAGCAGCTGTCTACCCCTAGACTGCTGGTGGTGGGAGATTTGATGCTCGATGAGTATCTGAGCGGATGTTCAGAGCGGATTTCCCCTGAAGCGCCGGTGCCGGTAGTTGAAGTTGAGCATCAGGATCTGCGGCTTGGTGGTGCCGGTAATGTGATGAACAACCTGCGGGCGTTGGGTTGCG
>JAJRWF010000154.1 GCA_024276905.1 Deltaproteobacteria bacterium | reverse complement strand
TAATGAGCTGTGCCGGGTTGGCCTACAACCTCCTGCGTGCCGTGGGGCAGGTCGGACTGATGGACAAGAAACAGGCCCGTCGGGCCAAACAGCGACGCCGACTCAAGACCGTCTTGCAGGACCTGATGTACTTCGCCGCTCGGTTTATCCGTCATGGGCATGCCCTGCGTCTGCGATTCAGTTGTCATGCCACTTGGCAAGCACAGGCATTTAGCAGAACCTACAACCGGTTTGCCTATGGCTGATATGAAAAAGCGGCAGGACTGTGCTGAAAAACACCGCAACCAAAAGTGCGGACGGATAGTCTTGCCTGAAATACGGAAAGAACCGTCAACAACGGAAAAATTATCAGCTGAATTGTCAAAGAGCATCATCGTCCACCGGACATGATCCCGACAGACGGGTTTAACTGGGCTGTAAATCACCCTGCGAAAATGGTTTCGCGGGAGTAATGGCGATGTGCCGACAAGGCACCTCACTGATTCAGGTAATTGTTTACTGCTAATCATTTGCTTTGGAGGGGATCATGCCCAAGACAGGACAAAAAAATTCTGCAAGAACAATAAAGATTTTACTACTTATCATTGTTTTCAGTTTTGCATATGTATTTCTAAATATGCCTGATGATTCTCCATCTTCAAGTATTCCAACTGCCCGAGGTAATCAATACGAAGCTAAATGGCATAAAGAGTTTCACTCTGGAATAACTAAAGCTCTCGCAGCAAAGAACATTAGAGGTTGCGGTGAATATAAATACAAAGCGAGTCTGACAGAAAATAATGAGTATCTAGTCCATTGCACAAGAGATGGAGAGAAATGGTTTGAGTATTTAGTTTGGCCTCGAATCACTGAAGTAACTGGGCCATTTTTACCTGGAGTAAACTGAGAATAGCTAAAAAGCTTTCTTTCAGCTCGTGTGGATAGCAGTAGTTCATTTCCATGCTTCAAGTATCTTCCTCAAACACAACATCTTATCCATGGGATCTACCATCGGATTTTGAAGCATTTATGGGCTTGTTCCTTGCTCCGTAGAAGAATCATCAACAGCCTATCCTTCCCAATCCATCCCCACCACAAGAGCCACTTTCAACTTACCATCCGAAGCTTCGCTATGGGGTTTTCCGGGCGACTCAGGGCAAGATCGTAGGTTGTTTGAAGGTTAACCCAGAATTCAGGCGTTGTATCGAGAGCCTGGGCCAGAAGCCAAGCGGTTTCCGAAGTGATGCCCCGTTTGCCGCGCACAATTTCGTTGATCCGCTGGACGGAAACATGGATGTGGGCTGCGAATGCAACCTGAGTAATACCGAGTTCATCCAGAAATTCTTCTTTCAGAATCTTACCGGGATGAGCCGGAATACGATGAGCAGGGATCATCTTGTCACTCCTTTATGTCTCTTAGTGATAGTCGGCAAGACGCACCTCGTAAGCATTACCATCCTGCCATCGGAGCAGGATTCGCCATTGATCGTTTACACGGATACTGAACAGCCCGACAAGATCACCGCGTAATGCCTCCAATCGATTGCCCGGGGGAGAACGCAAATCTAAAATGTCCTGTGCAGCATTGATCATGTCCAGTTTGTTGAGAGTTCTTTTGACGATTTCTGGCGGCAATCGCCGAAGTCCCTTGTTTGCGGTGCCATGATACAAGGCTTTGGTTAATTTATCGCCAAATGATTTGATCATATACCTTTGCCCTCCAGAATTATCTTAATGCTTACACGGATACCATGCAAGCGCTAATCTCATGGCGGCCATGAGATTGCTCCTTTGCAAAAATCCAAACCTGATTCATATCCGGCAGCCATCCAGGCCTTTATCCTGAAGCGGAAAAAACTCCTCTACCCTCATCCAACCATCTCTTCTGATGTAACTTGAGCAGACGAAACCCAACATTATCCAGGACAACCACCGCATAAAGTGTTTCTCGTTATTGACTTTTCCCACATTTTACATATAATGAGAAACACATTTATGGAGGATTGCTTATGCCTTCAAAATTGTCCACCATTTCGGAAGCTGTTGCCAACCATGCCATGGCTGTTGGGAAACAGATTCGCGCTCACCGTAAAACTTTGGGAGTCAGTGCGACAACGGCTGCCGAGACGGCAGGGATGTCTCGGGTGACATGGTACCGTCTCGAAAAAGGTGTAACCTCGGTGACCATGGGGGCCTGTCTGAATGCATTGGCCGTGTTGGGACTCGAGTTGAAGATTACTACCCCCCCTGTTCGTGAGCGTGACTCTGACAATGATGCAGATCACCTCGACACGATTCCCATCCGCATCGCTTTTGCCGATTATCCTCAGCTCAAACAACTTGCATGGCAGATACATGGTGTTGATGTTCTGTCCCCTCGCGAAGCGTTGAGTATTTATGAACGGAGCTGGCGTCACCTCGATCTGGAAGCTTTGGAACCACACGAACGTCAGCTGATTGATGCCCTGCGTCTGGTTTTTAGCGGAGACGTACGCGATGTTTGAACGTCCCCACCATCAGCGGATTGCTCAGGTTTTGTTGACGCTGAATGGACCGCTGTTGCGAGAACACCATTGCCTGTTCGGTGGTGGCACTGCAATTGCGCTCCGTTTTGGTGAATATCGTGAGTCGGTAGATATCGATTTTCTGGTCTCGGATATCGACTGCTATCGAAAATTACGCCTTTTGGTCAAGGGCCCCGATGGTGTCACAGCACTTTTTCGGGAAAAGTCCGGGTCTGTCACGCAAAGCAGGGAGGTGCGTGCCGATCAGTATGGAATTAGAACCATGCTGTTGGTTGCCAATGAGAAAATCAAGTTTGAAATTATTCTCGAAGGGCGGATTAAGTTGCAGAGTCCCGGAGACAATGACCAGAATTGTGGTGTCGCAACCTTGTCGCCTCTGGATATGATAACCACAAAATTGCTGGCCAATTCAGATCGCTGGGCCGACGAAGGAGTGTTTAATCGAGATCTGATTGATCTGGCGATGATGCAGCCTTCACGAAAAATATTGGTCGATGCAGTAGCCAGGGCAGAACTGGCATACGGCAAGGCCATCATTAATGATTTTGGTAAGGCTGTAGAAAAATTCCAACTCCGGCAAGAATGGTTGCAGCGATGTATGCTGGCGCTGGAGATCAAAATTCCCCAGGCCGTTCTCTGGGAGAGAATCCGGACCTTGCGGCGGATTCTGTAGAACAACTTAAAACGAGCAGTGGGGTCTGCAGGGTTGACTTGCGGTTTACCTCCGGCAGTTATCCAGGCCTTTATCCCGAAGCCCGAAAATATCTCCTCAGCCCCCCTCCAATCGTCCTTCTTGCCGTAACTTGACCAGGTGCGATTCAATATTCTGCAGGGCGAAGGGGTGCAACTGCGAAGGGATATCCTGATAGAGGCTGGCGAGGATTTCGTTTGGGGTTTTTCCGGCAGCGGATAACCGGCGGATCGATTCTTCACGCTCGTGACGGTGCTGCAAGGTGACCTGTAAACAATGGGTGCTACGCATCGGTGTGCCATGGGAAGGCAGGATCACCGCAGGATCAAGGGTGATGATCCGCTCGAGGGTTTTAAAATAGCTGGCCATGTCACCTTCCGGTGCGCCAATAACCACGGTTCCGAAGCCCTGAATAAGATCACCGACCAGGAACCAGCGCAGTGATTCTGGCGCCAGGGCCAGCTGGCCGGCATCATGACCGGGAACCGCGTAGACTCGCACGGGTTCCCCTTTCCAGCGGATCAGACAGTCTCCTTCCCGCTTGATTTCAACCTCAAGCCCGGCAAAATAATCACCGCCATATTTTTGAACGATCCGCTCCCGCGTATCCTCACTCAGCCAGATCGGCACCCCCAGACGCTTTGCCAGCTGCGGGGCATATTCATGATGATCCTGGTGATGATGGGTCAAGAACAGGGCACTCAGTCGGTCCTGCTGAAGCGTCCTCAGCAGCTTTTCCAGCACTTGTGGCGATTCAGGAGCAGGATCGACCAGAATTCGGGCGGAATTTTCATCTCCAAGCAAAAAGGCGTTGGTCCGTTTTTCAGGCGGAAAACTGTGCGACGGGATCGGAAGAACCTGCACTTCACTCAAAAGTTCAAATCGGGCAACGTAATTTTTCTCATCATACTGCGGCGACAGGTCACCAAAATCAACCGCTTGCGGATTAGTCTTCAGGGCTTCGAGGACCCGGCGTAACGGAGGAACCATCAAACTGTTCCCCTCCGCGAATTGTTCAAGCAACTGGTACGGGGTTGTCCAGAATCCCTGCTCAATTTCACCGGAATCCAGCGTGAACAACGGTTGAGCCTTCAGATCAATGCGGAAGACGTGCAGATGAAAGCGTACTGCAACAAGGGGTGGTGCCAGGACTCTGGCCAGACAGGAGACCGCCGTCACCTGGCCGGATTCAATGGCCGACGGGAGATCAAAATCCAGTTCCTCGCGCAGTTCACGCACCAGCGCGTGCATTTTCTGGCCATCAAAATCGCACAGGAAGCGGGCAGGGTGCTGCAGCCGGGAATCGTCTCGATCAATTTTTCCGCCCGGAAAAGAATCATATCCCGGAAAGAAATCGAGGTGGGACTGACGCCGAACCGCAAAGACTCGACCTTGGCAGCAGAACACCGCAGCAACAGAATCGACGATTGTCACAAAAAAACCTCGGCGCAAAAAAGCAGGGGGACTGTTGACTCAGTAGAGTAGTCGGTGGCGGGCTTTCTTCGGCGCATGAGCTCCGAGGGAGGCAATGAAGAAAGCCAGCAGTACGGTCTCCAATGGCGGCAGCAACCCATGATAGGCCGCACCCAGCAAAAGAAGTTTCACAATCGTGATTATCCCGGCCAACTCTCTGAAAATCTGCCGATGACGCAACCATTCGGTTGCCAGCAGCAGCCCGCCGCTGATAAAAACAATGCCGACATAAAGTTTTGGCGGGCCGGGAATCGCATCGAGCAGGTAGGCGGTAAGAAAGACTGCCGCCCCGATCTGATGGACAGCCCTGATCAGGATAGAAAGATTGAGAATCCAGAAGGGACGGTCTCCGATCCGGCCGGTTTTCACTTCTTTATCACCACCGTTTATCGCATTTTGCATCGGTTCCCTTTTCTTCGGCCGGCATTTTCTCCTGAGAAGGTTATGCACTGACCCGCTGGCGTGAACCATTAAGCGCCGTTTCGAGGGTAATGGTATCCAGGACCGCTTTGGTAAGATCGTCAATTTCACGGGTAATGCTCTGAAGCTCATCGATGACCGCTCCTGCGGCCTGGCCTCTGGGCCGCGGCGTATCAAGTTCGGATTCCAGGGTTTCGAACAGTTCGATGACATCGAGCAGAGTGGTGCGATTGACAACCCCGGAAAAACGATAGCCACCGCCAGCGCCACGGACTGCCTGTACCAGCCCGGAACGCACCAGGGTCCGCAGAACTTTTGCCAGGTGATGGGTGGAGATCCCGTATTTGTCGGCAATATCTGTGGCCGAGAGTTGACGTTCGGGATCGCCGGCCAGTTCAAGTACGGCATAGAGACCGAAGAGACTCGCTTTGTGCATTTTCATAATGCAGTTCCCGCTGTGAGTCGGAAGTTAGCTATCATCAGATCAATTTCTCAAGTTCGATATAGCGCCCGGTGCGCAAACCCTGGCTGCGAAAAAATGACAGGGTCAGCTTGTTTTCCCGATCAACCATGGTCCGCACAATGGAGACTCCGGCTTTTTTCAGCCGCGCGCACATTTCCTTGAACATCAGTTCGCCGACCCCTATCTCGCGGGACTGTGGTGATACCCCCAGGGCAAAAACCCAACCACAGGGGGGTGAACCGAACTCCCAGGCCCGTACTTCGCCGACGATAAAACCGATCACCTCGCCAGCTGTTTCGGCGACCAGGAAAAAGCCGCCATCCTTGCCGGCGGTTACATAGCGATCAAAAATTTTGCGCCAATAGGCCGGTTTTTCTTCTGTAACTCCGACCAGATCCAGCGCGATCACCGCCTCAAGGTCGGCCAGAACAGCATTGCGGATGGTGACCAGATCTGTCATATCAAATATCCCGGTGAATTTGGAAGGGTCACAATTTCAAAATACTGGTATTCTGGTACCATAAGCTCCGCTTGCAGCACAAGCCCTTTCCCAAGGGATTATCATATGTCTCACCTGGCTTGGCAGTCCGTTCATGGAGAGTACGACAGGCCAGTAGACCCTGTGTCCAGCCTCTCGACATGGCAGTAGACCTCACAGCGGCCGCCGCGCAGGTAACCAACCATTGTCATGCCAGCCTGCTGACAGAGCTGCACCGCCATATCAGTCGGCGAGGTGCGGGACGCCAGCAACGCAATCCCGAGCTGGCTGGCCTTGCCGGCCATCTCTGAAGAGATCCGCCCCGAGGTCACCAGCAGACGGCCCTGCAGATCGATCCCTTTGTACAGAGCTTCGCCGGCAATACGATCCAGGGTGTTATGGCGACCCAGATCCTCAGCATGCAGCAGAATCTGTTCGCCGTCGCTGACTCCGGCCGAATGAATGCCGCCATGGGCGCTGTAGGCCTCAGCCAGTGTATTCAGCTGCGCCATGGCCTGTTGCAGCTGGGTAAAGGAATAGCGCACATCGGTCGGAACAATGAGCGTTGCGCTCGGCAGATTGAAGGAGATCCCGCCCCCGCAGCCACTGGTCAGAACCTGCCGCAGCTTTTGCGGCAACTCGCCCCGGATCCGGACCTGGGCCTCACCCTCTTTTTGACAGATTCCCATCAGCAACAGATCCTCTTTCGTTGCGATCAGCCCCTGCAGACGTAGAAAACCGGCCACCAGATAGTCCAGCTGATGAGGTGACGCGATCAACGTGGTCAGTTCACGATCGTCGACCACCAGTCGCAGCGGATATTCGGCCACCAACTGGCGCTGACCGGCACGACATCCATCGTTATCGATCATCAGGATTTCTGTCATTTTACGCCTCCATCATCACCATACGATTACCTTCAGGCTAGCAGACAGCGGGTGGTTATACAAAAACAAAAAACGACGTTATATTCTCTTGACTGATAAATAGGCATTGAGGTACCTTTTTACAGGAATCTCTCTCTGGCCGCCACTATCTTATGCAACAGGGTGTTGCAGAGAGGCTATTTTCAGCCAACGCGACAGACCATTCGAGGTAGCGCTGTTGCGTTTCGGCAAGGCTTCAAAACGGTTATTCCCGTAACGCGACAATATCTAAGTCCGACGAATTGCTAAAAGGGGCAGAACATGAGGTACGCAGAGACAGGATTTAATCTGGAAATCGATCTCACCCGGGGAAACATTGAGAAGGTCGCTTCTGATCCCAAAGATACAGAGCTTTATCTCGGTGGTCTGGGGACCAACGCCAAGATTCTCTGGGATCGGGTTCCACCCGAGGTTGAACCTTTTTCGCCCGAGAATCTGCTGATCTTCGGCGCCGGATTGCTCTGCGGCACCCCGGCGACCGGCTGTAACCGCACCATTGTCTCGACCATCTCGCCGCAAACCAAGTTGCTGGCATTTTCGATGATGGGCGGCTTCTGGGCACCGGAACTGAAGTATGCCGGTTACGACAAGGTCATCCTGCGTGGCCAGTCGTCCGACCTGGTCTATTTGTGGATCAACAATGACAAGGTTGAACTTCGCGACGCCTCGCATCTGCGCGGCAAAGGCGCAATCGAGACCGCTGAACTGATTAAAGAAGAGTTGAATGAGCCCAAGGCCCAGGTTGCGGCGATCGGCATGGCCGGGGAAAACCGCGTCTTTTACGCCTCGGTCGAGCAGGGCCGTTCGAGTGCCAGCCGTGGCGGTATCGGTGCGGTGATGGGCGACAAAGGCCTCAAGGCGATTGTGGTCCGCGGAACCAACGACCTCAATGTTGCCGAACCTGAAGAATACATGGAACTGTGCAACGATGTCCTCAAATATATCCAGCACCGCGAAGACAACCCGATCCCGGGCGTGATGCCGATTCTGGCCGGGCTCGGCTCGCCGCAGGAGATGAAAGTCCACGACGAGAAGTGGCACACCGAGAACTTCATGTGGGGCAACTCGCGGGTCCGCCGCCGGGATTTCTGGAACGAAGAGATCGAAAAAGAGTGGACCGACACGATGGAAAAGGCCCGCACCCGATTGATCAGCTGCTTCAACTGTCCGATGAAGTGCGGCGCGACCATTTCGATGCCGGGCCTGCCGACCTACATGATGAAGTGCTTCACCAAGCTGACCTATACCATGGGCGCTTTTTCCGACCTCGACTTCGGTCTGCGCATCGCCCAGAAGGCTACCGAATATGGCGTCGACGGTTTTTCGGCCCCGCAGGTAATGGCCTTTGC
>JAJRWF010000153.1 GCA_024276905.1 Deltaproteobacteria bacterium | reverse complement strand
CTTTTAAACTCAATGCCAGATTCTCCGAGGATGAAGGAGTTTCCTTTATACTCGATCCGCGGATATATGACCAGCACAAAGATTAGATCGACAGTGTGGCTGGATTTGCAGGTTAGGACGAATTCATCCTGAGACAAGAGCAGTAACGGGTGTCCCGTCGCTCGTTACAGGGCAGAGGCCAATCTTTACTGATTCTAGAATTTCAGCAGACTGTAAACCTTGCCGTCCGGGAGTTTTTCACGACCATTGAGAAATTCGAGCTCGGCCATAAAAGCACATTCGTGAATTGTGGCGCCACACTGACTGACAAGATCTACGACGGCGGCCATAGTGCCGCCGGTCGCCAGCAGATCATCGGCAACAATCACCCGATCACCCGTGCTGAAAGCATCTTCGTGAATTTCAAGGGAATCGGTTCCATATTCGAGCGCATAACTGATACTGCGGGTCTTGTAGGGCAGTTTACCCGGCTTGCGCACCAGGGTGATTCCTGTTCCCAGTTTATAGGCCAGTGCCGACCCGAGGATAAAACCACGGGCCTCTATGCCCACGATTTGATCAATCTTTTCACCCACATAGCGATGTGCAAGCAGATCGATCATCCGATGAAAACTGCGTGCATCAGCCAACAGTGTCGTAATATCCTTGAAGACTATCCCTTTTTTGGGAAAGTCCGGAATGTCGCGAATAATCGCCTTCAGCTTGTCCATTCTGTTTTTAACTCCGTCATCGTTTCAAAGGTTCAGCTCAGCCCTCATCCTGTGTTCCGGACATTTTTTCGGCCAGAACCTTACGCAACTTGGTCAAACTCTTCGCTTCAATCTGCCTGATCCGCTCACGCGTAACTCCAAACTGCTGGCCAATTGTATCCAGGGTCTGGGGTTCGCGGTCGTTCAACCCGAAACGCAGCGCCAGAATCTCACGTTCGGTTTCCGAGAGATCATCCATCCACTCAAGCACCTGACCGAAACGATCCAGATCCTGGATGATGGCCTCGGGATCGACCGCAGATTTATCCTCGATGGTGTCGATCAGGCTGTAATCGTTATTCTCACCCATCGGATGTTCAATCGAGTAGGTTTTTTTGACCAGTACCTGCATCCGCCGGACATATTTTTCATCACAGCCCATCGCATCCGCTATCTCGGTGCGAGTCGGCTCACGCTTGAGACGTTGCGTCAACTCGCGACTGATCTTCACCAGTTTGTTGATATCGTCGGCAACATGAACCGGCAAGCGGATGGTTCGACTCTGATTGACCAGGGCGCGCTCTATCGACTGCCGCACCCACCAGGTTGCATAGGTAGAAAATCGACACCCCTTGCTGACCTTGAAACGCTCAACAGCCTTGATCAACCCCATGTTCCCTTCCTCGATAAGATCGAGAAAAGGCAGACCGCGATTCATGTAACGTTTGGCGATCTTGACAACCAGACGCAGGTTGGATTCGATCATGCGGTCACGGGCCGCCATATCCCCCTGATCAATCCGTTCAGCGAGATCCCGTTCGTCCTGCGCGGTCAGAAGAGTGCCCTTCTGAATTTCTTTCAAATAAAGTTTGATCGCGTCGACGGAATGTTCGGTGTCTTCATCTGCAAACGAGCGCTTTTTGTCTGCTGCAACAGGAGCCTTCGGCTTCTGAGGCTGGATAACTGCAAAACCCTCAAAGCCCTCATCTTCAGAGGTACGTCCCGGCGTACCACCATTTTCAAAGTCTGACAGATACTCGTCCATCATTTCTCCCCGGCACCCTCGGCAGCGACTGGAAACACAATCATTAAAAAACTCTACAGAACGCAGTCTAAAAGATCAAGGCTTTTCATGGCAAGTACAAAATTGGATCAACCGCCTTCTTGCCGACCCGCACCTCGAAGTGCAAACGACTGCTTCCACCCGAAGGAGGCCGTCCTGAACTCGCAATCCGCTCACCTTGACTGACGAACTGCCCCTGCTTAACGTAGTTGCGACTGTTGAACCCATAGACGGTAAAGATGTCATTTTCATGTTGAAGAATCATCAGATGACCGAATCCCTGGACGCCATCGCCACTGTAAATTACCTTGCCTGCAGCAGCAGCACGAACCTTGCTACCCTCCAGGGCAGCAATTTCAACCCCCTTGCCGCCTCCTTTATGGCTTTCACCAAAAGCTCGTAGAATTTTGCCGCGCAACGGCCACTGAAGCTTAATGTCTACCTGGGATTTTTTCCGGCTGGGAATGGCTGTTCTCTGGGTTTTCCGGACAATGTGATTGGACGATGCAGTCTTGCGTCTGGCCTGAGGTATATTTTTTTTCTGTGCCCTTACCGACTTGACCGGAGATTTTTTACCGCTGCCGGAATATCCGGGAACCGTTGCCGGAACATATTTTGTGCGGCGTGCACCGGGGATGAAAATCCGGGTACCGACCCGCAACTGCGTCGGATTGGGGATTCCGTTGATTCGTGCCAGGTAGGCCTCGTCAACCTCATAGGTTTTGCTAATACGGTAGAGCGTCTGGCCCGGGGTAACCGAATGATAAATCCCCTGACGTATACAGCCTGACAGCAACAGAACAAGGACAAACGACAACAGCAGTATGTTGTTCGAATTTCCTGTTCGCTGAAAGATTAGACCGGCTGCTTTCATAACCCCTCTTGGTTCCATTGTCAGGTCGTCAAGGCTCAATTATGCGGGAAAAATTTCCAGATGACCAGAGTTAGAATGACCAGAGACAGTACCAATAGTGTCAACAGGTTGAAATAACGCTCAATAAAGGCCCGGGCGCGATCACCGTAACGCCGCAACAGCCAGGCAACCAGGTAAAAACGTAAGGAACGGCTGACCAGGGATGCGAGAATAAATACCGGCAGATTTATCTTGAAAACACCGGCGGCAATAGTAAAAACCTTGTACGGAATCGGGGTGAAACCAGCAGCGAAGACAGTCCAGAAATCATAACGAGCAAAAAGGTCACCGACCTGCTGAAAAAGATCCGGGGTAAAGCCTGGAATATAGGTAAAGAACCAGTCAGCAGTCAGAGACCAGAGGCTGTAGCCGATACCGTATCCGAGCACGCCACCACAGACCGAGCCCAGCGCTGCCGCCAGGGCATAGCGCATGGCACTGCGTGGACGTGCAAGACTCAGAGCAATCAACAGAACGTCAGGCGGTATAGGGAAAAAAGAGGCTTCAGCAAAAGCCAACACTACCAGCATCGGCACGGCATAAGGAGTTCCAGCCCACGACAGGACCCAGTCATAGATGCGTTTCAATTGTGATTTTCCGGCAGGGGTCTCCGGGATCGAAGATGACGTTTCTTCAGCACCCATTATCCATCCAGCCCGTCTCGCCGATCAATGGAACGAAACGGCAATCCATCAATTCCTCGCGACTGAAGCGTCCATCTTCGGTGCGCACCAGGCGGAGCAGGATCTGTTGGTCAAGTGGACCGACCGGGACAACCAGTGGTGCGCCGACATCAAGCTGGTCAAGAAATTCAGTCGGGATCTCCGGAGCCCCCGCAGTTACGATAATACCATCGAACGGCGCCTGATCTTTCCAGCCGACGGTCCCGTCTCCAACCTTGAGATTAACGTTGGTCAGGCTCAGTTGGTCGAAAACGCGACGCGCACGACCGGCAAGTGTGGCGATACGCTCGATCGTATAAACCCGGCTGACAAGATGAGAAAGAACCGCCGTCTGATAACCGGAGCCGGTCCCGATTTCAAGGATTCGCTCACCGCCCTCAAGACCAAGCGCCGCCGTCATGGCCGCAACCATATACGGCTGGGAGATGGTCTGCTTTTCACCGATTGGCAAGGATGCGTCAGAATAGGCATGCGGGCGCAGACCTTCGTCAACGAACAGATGTCGCGGCGTCTTCAACAAGGCGTCAATGACCGACTGGTCGGTGATACTACGCCGTATGATCTGTGATTCAACCATCCGGCGCCGTGCAACAGCATAATCCATTAATCAATCCATAGAAAAAGAAAGGTCCCAGTCAGCCAGTTGCTCCAACGCAGCTTCGCTGGTCAGACCGGTTCGCAAGGGAGTAATTGACACCAGACCCGCAGCAACAGCGTTGCAATCACTGCCGGGGATATCCTCAAAACCGGCAAGACCACCACCGATCCAGTAGTAACTGCGGCCACGCGGATCTGTCTTGTGCACCAGCCCTTCACCGTAATGTCTCTTTCCCTGACGGGTCAGTCGGATCCCCGTGATCGCACCGGAAGGAACATTGACATTGAGAAAAATCCCCGGAGGCAGGCCGGCAGCCAGGACATAACGTACCAGATAGTCGACAACCTCGGCGGCACGGGTCAAATCATCGGTAGCAAACTCTCTTGCGTCGAGAGAAAATGCAATCGCTGGAAAGCCCATAAGTGCAGCCTCCATCGCGGCGCAAACAGTACCGGAATAGGTAATATCATCGCCCAGATTCGCCCCGAGATTGATTCCGGAGACAACCAGTTTCGGCGTCCCGCCTACCAGGCCATGAACACCCAGGTTCACACAGTCGGTTGGTGTCCCGTCAACGGCAAAAACACCGCTGCGAATTTCTTCGGCGCGCAAGGGGGAATCAAGCGTCAGGGCATGGCCGATAGCACTGCGATTGCGATCTGGAGCGACCACAACCACGGGTTCGACCTCGGACACCGTTTCGGCCAGCGCAGCGAGGCCGGGCGAGTGGATCCCGTCATCATTAGTCGCCAGCACGAAACTCACCTGTCATCCCCTTCAATGTCGTTACGCAAACACTCGCACAAACAGCGCAGACGTTCGATGACAGTATCAAGGTTGACGGTTGACGGGCAGGCAGGGTTTGATGCAGAACGATTCTGTTTCAACTGGTGGCGGGCGCCGCTGACAGTAAAGCCCTGCTGATAAAGTAACGACTTTATCAGCAGGGCCTGTTCGATATCTTCACGCCGGTAGAGTCGTTGATTGGTGCGACTCTTGACCGGTTTTAACGACTTGAATTCTGTTTCCCAGTAACGCAGGACATGTGGCTTCACGCCAACAATCTCAGCAACTTCACCGATTTTAAAATAAATTTTGTCGGGGATTAAGCCCGCCACCGCAACAGTGCAGCCTAGTTCGAGTTAATCGCGGCCTTGAGAACCTGACTCGGCTTGAAGGTCAGGATTCGGCGGGCCGAGATTTCGATTTCGTTGCCAGTTTGCGGATTACGTCCGCGCCTGGAGGCTTTCTCCTTGACGACAAAGTTGCCGAAGCCGGCGATCTTGATCTTTTCGCCGTCCTCGAGTGTCTCTTTCATCAAATCGAAGACCAACTCAACGATCGCTGCCGATTCCTTTTTAGAGAAACCGGTCGCCAGATACACACTTTCAATCAGATCAGCCTTTGTCATGTTCCCTCCTGCGATCTAGTGGCAGGTCTGCATTATGACTACTATCTACTTGATATTTCAGGTTTTATATCACAGGGGGGAAACCACCGCAACACTTTTTAGCGTATTTCGGCCCCTAATTGATGACAGAGAGATCTGACCAACCTGCCGTGCGCCTTGGTAATCTCTTCCTCGGTAAGGGTTTTCTCGGCCGATTCGTATCTCACCCGCAAAGCGAGACTCTTCTTACCCTCCGGGATGCCCTTACCCCGATAAACATCAAAGATTACAGCATCTTGACCGAATTTACCAAGGTTTTTCCGGGCAATATCCAGAACCCTTACGGCCTCAACCGCCTCGTCTATCAGCAACGCGCTGTCTCTTTCAACCGCAGGAAACTTTGACGGAATATAAAATGCTTTATGCTGTCCTGAACCCTTGAAAAGTTTATCGAGATTCAGGTCAAAAACATAAACCGGCTGATCGAGATCAAACTCCTGCTGCACATGGGGATGAACTTCACCGACAACCCCGAGTGTCACTTCACCACGACCAACCCTTGCCGACTTGCCGGGATGCAAGTAAGGTTCGGTCTTTTCAGCAGAAAAATGCACGTCCTTGACACCCAGAACCGCCAACAACTTCTCAATGACCCCTTTCAGATCAAAGAAATCCACGGCTTCACCAGGCTGAGACCAGCTGAGCGGTGCCCTGGTTCCAGTAATTGCCGCCACCAGGTGCAACTCCTGACGGCTGGCGGTCTCGCCTGTCGCGGTAAAAAATACCGGTCTCATTTCAAACAGGTGCAGATCCGTGGTGCGATATGCCAGGTTGCGCGCCAGCGTTTCAAGCATGCTTGGCACCAGGCTTGTTCTCATCACCGCCTGATCTTCGGTCAGGGGGTTAAGAACACGGACCGCATCAAGGCGCGGATCATCTGCATCCAATTGAAGTTTTGCCGCCGCATCCGGAGCAACAAATGAATAATTTATGGCTTCGGAAAAGCCACATCCAACCAGCAGGTTACGTATCTGTCCCTCATATTTAAGTTCAACTCTGGCAGGCTGAGATTCCAGGCTAGCCTCCGGCATGGTAACCGGGATATTGTCATACCCGTAGAGTCGCGCGACCTCTTCAATCAGATCGACCTCTCGCTCAAGATCGGGACGAAAACTCGGTACCGCGACATCAAGAAATCCAGGGGCATCGGACTTGCCGGGTGCGACCGCCAAACCGATCCCTTCGAGCAGTGTACGGATCCGGTCCTGATCGATTTGAATACCGAGCAACTTGCCGGCTTTCTCAGCACTCAGCCGGATATTCACCTTCTGTAGCACGGCCGGATAATTGTCAATCTGACCGGCAGCGATCTCTCCACCGGCCAGTTCAGCGATCAGAGCAGCCGCCCGTTCCAGCGCAACCGGTACCATATCCACATCAGCACCTCGCTCGAAGCGGTGGGACGATTCAGTATGCAGGCCATGTCTCTTGCTGGTGCGACGGATAGATACCGGATTAAAATAGGCCGCCTCGAGCAGGACCGTTGCCGTGTCCTCCCGGACTTCCGAATTTTGTCCGCCCATGACACCAGCCATGGCGACCGGTCTCTCACCGTCACAAATCATCAGATCCTCGGAATTAAGCTTATGCTCGCTATCATCAAGAGCAATGAAGGATTCTCCCTCGCTTGCGCGCCTGACAACAATTCTAGCTTCACCAAGTTCACGAAAATCGAAAGCATGCAGCGGATGTCCGAGTTCCATCATCACGTAGTTTGTCACATCGACAACATTATTGATCGAACGCATGCCGACACTTTCGAGTCGCTGAACCATCCAGTCCGGCGAAGGACCAATTTTGACGTTACGCACCATTCGCGCAGCATAGCGGGGACAACCCTGTGGATCGTCGATCTCAACCCGACAGGCCGTTGAGATATCTGCCCCACCCGCAGAGATTTCAACCGCGGGCAGACGCAGCGACTGACCGCACATTGCTGCAACTTCGCGCGCGATCCCGACAACACTGAGACAATCAGGACGATTCGGGGTCAAACCGATCTCCAGGGCTGTATCCTTGAGCTGAAGAGCCTCGAAAACCGGGACACCAACCTGACAGGAGGCATCAAGAATCAGAATCCCGTCCGCCTCACCGGAGAGTCCAAGTTCCTTCTCCGAACAGAGCATCCCCAGCGAGACCTGACCACGGATTTTTGATTTTTTGATCTTGAAGTCCCCGGGCAGAAGCGAACCGGGTTGTGCCAGCGCGACCAGATCTCCAGCCTTGTGGTTGGTGGCACCACAGACCACCTGCACAACTTCATCTCCCTTGTCGACCCTGCAGACCGTCAAGCGATCTGCATCCGGGTGCCGTTCTACCGCATCCAGACGTGCCACAACAACACTGTCTAGCCCTTCACCGATCGAGGTCATTCCCTCGACTTCAAGGCCCGCCATGGTCAGGCGATCAGCAAGTTCCTGCGGGCTGTAGTCAAAATCGACAAATTCTTTAAGCCAATTGTAGGTTACAATCATCGAATCAACCTTATATCTGGATTAAAACTGCTGCAGAAAACGCAGATCGTTTTCAAAAAAGAGTCGCAGGTCACTGACGCCATATTTAAGCATGGCAATCCGTTCCAGTCCCATGCCGAAAGCGAAACCACTGAGTTGCTCGGCATCGTAATCAACCGACTTAAAAACTTCGGGATCAATCATGCCGCAACCAAGGATCTCCAGCCAACCGGTTCCACTGCAAACCCGACACCCCTTACCGCTACAGATAACGCAGGCAATATCCACTTCGGCACTGGGCTCGGTAAAGGGGAAAAATGACGGGCGAAAACGCACTTCCAGCCCCTTCCCGAAGTAGTTGTTCAAAAAGTGTGTCAGTATGCCCTTCAGGTCACCGAAAGTGACATTCCGATCGACCAGAAAACCTTCAATCTGATGAAACATCGGACTGTGGGTCAGATCTGAATCCCGGCGATAAACGGTCCCGGGAGCGATCACCCGTAATGGTGGCTTCTGCTTGAGCATCGAGCGAATCTGTACCGGCGAAGTATGTGTGCGCAATACGACGTCATCGCTGACGTAGAAGGTATCCTGCATATCGCGCGCAGGGTGGTCCTTGGGGATATTCAGTGCTTCGAAATTATAGACGTCCTGCTCAATTTCCGGGCCTTCTTCAACACTGAACCCCAATCCGCCAAAGAGCTCTACGATCTCTTCCGTTACCAGGGTTACCGGGTGTTTTGAACCGGTAAACGAGCCCCTGCCAGGAAGGGTGATATCGAGTTTCTCTGACGCCAACCGCTCGGCGACGGCAGCTTGTTGCAAAGCGCCGCCACGTTCAGTAAATGCTTTTTCAAGCACTTCCTTGAGACTGTTGACCAAGGCTCCGATAGCCGGACGCTCTTCAGGAGTCAGATCGCGCATCCCCTTCATGATCTCGGTGACGGCACCTTTTTTTCCCAGAAAGGAGACCCGAACATCCTGCAGAACCGCAGCAGATTCCGCGCGGGAAATTGCGGCAAGAGCATCTTTCTCCAGTTTTTGCAACAGATCCTTCATAGTTTCAATCCACAGACAAAAAGAGTCGCAAGAGAGGAAACAGGCCACGACAGATCCACAACAACGATCCAGAACGGGCCTCCGACGGCAGATTCTCCGTCGACAAAATGAAAAAAGGGAGACAGGGCCAAGCCCTGCCTCCCTGATTCGGCAACGATTGATCTACTGCAGTTTGGCCTTCGCCGTTTCAACAACGGTTGTGAAGGCAGCAGGATCTGTGACTGCCAGCTCAGCCATGATCTTACGATCAAGGCCGACTTCGGCCAGTTTCAGGCCGTGGATCAGACGACTGTAGGAAAGTCCGTTTTCACGTGCAGCCGCATTGATACGAGCAATCCACAGGGCGCGGAAATCCCGTTTTTTAACACGACGATCACGGAAAGCATAATTCAGTCCCCGGTCTACGGCCTCGGTGGCCGACCGGAAAAGTTTACTGCGTGCGCCCCGGTACCCTTTTGCCAGTTTAAGAACGCGATTACGACGGCGGCGGGCCTTAAAGCCCCTTTTAACTCTTGGCATCTCACTTCTCCTTACAGGTTAAATGTTTCATTCAGTGCGGCAGATGCCGCAGCTGGATCTGCAGGGGGAGATGGTCCCCACAGTTCTCAGCATCTTCAGTCCCTTAAAGGTAAGGGATCAACCGCGCAATGTTGCGTTCGTCAGCTTTGTGGATCAGGGTTCCCTGACGCAGCTCACGTTTCCGCTTGGTTGATTTTTTGGTCAGAATGTGGCTGGTAAACGCCTTGTTGCGACGAATACGACCGGTGCCGGTTTTGCGAAAACGCTTGGCAGCACCTCTGTTTGTCTTGATTTTGGGCATTGTCTTACTCCTGTACAGTCGTCGTGCCGCTCATCGAAGGCAGCACTATTTTTTGATTGGACCGACAACCATCGTCATGAAGCGGCCCATCTTGCTTGGTTTTGATTCAACCTGACCCAGATCCTTCAGGGCTTCAACGGCACGATCAAGCTGCTTGAGTCCCTGGTCGGGATGAGCATTCTCGCGGCCCCGGAACATGATAGTCAATTTGACCTTGTTTCCTTCTTCGAGAAAGCGTCTGGCATGCCTGATCTTGAACTGGAAATCATGATCATCGGTCTTGGGCCGCATCTTGACTTCCTTGAGTTCAACACGCACCTGCTTCTTGCGCGCCTCAGAAGCCCGCTTGGCCTGCTGATACTTGTACTTGCCATAGTCCATGATACGGCAAACCGGAGGATCGGCCTGTGGTGAAACCTCAACCAGATCGAGTCCTCGTTCATTTGCAATACTCAGGGCTTGCGGGGTCGTCAAGATGCCGAGCTGATTACCCTCGTCATCGATAACCCGAACCTGTGCCGCCCGGATTGCACCGTTGATGTTTGTCTCCTGCTTAGCTATGGGTCTGCCTCCTTCTCTCCATCACCTGCGCAACAGTACGACATCGAGCGTCGCACCTTCGGATTCAAAGTCCAACACAAGAAGAGACCCTGAAACGCAGGGCCTCCACTTAGGATAACTCAGTGAAAACGTTCTACTTCATCCGCTACGAAACGGATAAATTCATCAACCGTCATCGGATCAAGCGATTTCCCATCGCGGAACCGCGGCGCCAGCTTTTCCTCTTCCATCTCGCGGTCTCCGACCACCAGCATGTAAGGGATCTTACTCATCTGGGCTTCACGGATCTTGAATCCGAGTTTTTCATTGCGCAGGTCGGACTGCACGCGAATCCCCGCCTCACGCAACCGGGATTCAACCTTCCGCACATACTCTGCCTGATTGTCGGTCACATTGACCACAACAGCCTGAACCGGTGAGAGCCAGAGCGGAAAGTTGCCAGCATAGTGTTCGATCAGAACACCGATAAAGCGCTCTATTGAACCGACGATCACTCGGTGAAGCATCACGGGACGATGCTTCTCTCCGTCTGCCCCGACGTAGGTCAGATCAAAGCGCTCAGGCAGGGTAAAATCGCACTGGATTGTAGCACATTGCCATTCCCTGTCAAGCGCGTCCTTCAGCTTGACATCAATCTTCGGTCCGTAAAAAGCTCCGTCACCCTCGTTAACTTCGTAAGGTTGCCCGACATCATCCAGGGCACTCTTCAAAGCACTGGTCGCACGCGCCCAATCCGCATCGCTGCCGATCGATTTTTCCGGGCGGGTCGAAAGCTCCATGCAGTACTCAAAACCGAAAATTCCGGCGACATCCTGCACAAACTGCATCACCCCTTTAACCTCGGCATCGATCTGGTCCGGGCGACAGATAATGTGAGCATCGTCCTGGGTAAAACCACGCACCCGCAGCAGCCCATGGAGCACTCCCGATTTTTCATGCCGGTGAACCATGCCGAGTTCAAAATAACGTTGCGGCAGGTCACGATAGGAGCGAAGTTTCGTTTTGTAAATCAGCATATGAGCCAGGCAGTTCATCGGTTTGATGCCATAGCCCTGCTCGTCGATCTCGGTGAAATACATGTTTTCGCGGTAATTCTCGTAGTGACCCGAAGTTTTCCACAACTCGGTCTTGAGAATCTGCGGTCCCATGACGATATCGTAACCGCGCTTGAGGTGCTCCTTGCGTTCAAAATCCTCAATAATCGTTCTCAGGAGCGCACCCTTGGGATGCCAGATCACCAGACCGGCGCCGGCCTCTTCGCTGAAAGAAAAAAGGTCAAGCTCGCGACCGAGCTTACGGTGGTCGCGTTTCTTGGCCTCTTCAAGACGGGCCAGGTGGGCGCGAAACTGTTTCTTGTCGGCAAAGGCTGTCGCATACAGGCGCTGCAGCATGGCGTTCTTTTCATCGCCGCGCCAGTAGGCACCAGCAACACTGGTCAGCTTGAACGCCTTGAGGATGCCGGTGCGCGGGATATGCGGCCCACGACAGAGATCTACAAAATCGCCCTGACGATAAAGGCTGACATTTGTCTCACCGAGGTCCTCGATCAGTTCGACCTTATAATTCTCGCCCATTGAGCGAAACAACTCAATCGCTTCCGCGCTGGTCATCTCTTCGCGAGTGATCGGCAGATCGGCCTTGACCAGTTCGGCCATCTTTTTTTCTATGTCCGCAAAATCCTCGGGAACAAAGGTTTTCTTGTCACTGAAAAAATCGTAATAAAACCCGTTATCAATCGACGGGCCGATTGTCACCTGGACATCTGCGCCATAGAGTTCCTTGACTGCCTGTGCCATCAGGTGCGCACAGGAGTGGCGCAGAATTGCCAGGGCCTCGGGGGCATTCTGAGTAATCAACGCCAGCTTTCCCGAGTTTTCCAGCGGTGTCGACATATCGAGTAACTGATCATCAAAACGTGCGGCAATCGCCTGACGCGCAAGACCTTCACCAATACCAAGCGCAACATCATATGGAGTTGATCCAGCTTCGACCTCCCTGACCGACCCGTCAGGCAATTCAATCTTCACTGTCGCCATAACAAACTCCCTAAACAAAAAGAGGCATCTCAAGCGATGCCTCGGGGGGTGCTGAATGTCTGTGTTCTCTGCCGGTTTCTGGTAGGCGCGGGCGGGATTGAACCGCCGACCCCTACCGTGTCAAGGTAGTGCTCTCCCACTGAGCTACGCGCCTGCAACCAACGGGCGTTTTTGTACCAAACCGCTTCCGTAGCTGTCAAGGGATTTTCACCGTACGCGGCATTTTTCCCGGAATTCCTCGATCCCTGTAACTGCGCCAAGAACCGCAAGCAGGACATCTGTCTTCAACAAAGTCATGCCCACAGCACCTTGCCGACTATCTGCTTGCTCTCTGCTGCCTGAAAGGCTAGATTTAAAACCCTGTTGTAAAAATAAACTATTTCATCAGATTCCATTTTCTAAACGGAGGAAAGACAGTGCAGACGATTGACCAGTTCATTGGCAACAGCTGCCAACGCCATGCACAGAGTAATGCGTTGCAACAGAAACAGGGTGCGGTCTGGGTCGATACCAGCTATCAGGCCCTCTGGCAAAAAGTCGAAACTCTGGCTGCCAGCTTGCGCGAACTCGGCATTTCAGCACAAGATCATGTCGCATTGCTTGCCCCCTCTTCACCCGACTGGGTTGCCAGCTATCTCGGCATCCTGCGCAACAGCGGGGTTGCCATTCCGGTCGACAAGGAACTGAAAGCGGCTGAACTGCGGCACATCCTCGCTGACTCGGATGCGCGCTTGATATTTGTCGGACGCCAGCAACTTGATACCCTGCTGGAAATTTTCAGTGACCTGCCGCAACTCAAGCAGATTGTCCTTATTGATGTCGATCCGCATCAACTGGCCGAACAGGATCGCACTGACGAACTCCTGGATGAAATAAACACAGCGCTCAATGCCCTGACTGATGAAGTATCACTACCGGATGAGCAACGTGCACGAATCGGCGAACTCTGCACCAAACTGCAGCAGGAACTGCGCCCGAAAGAACATCAGCAAAAGAAAAAAGCTGACATTCTCGGTATCCAGGAAGACCTCTATCGCCAGCTGCGGGACGAAAAACGTCTATTTTACATCGATGAGCTGAACAGCAGCCCCCCCCTGCCCCCGGCAACCCACAGCGCCGAAGACTGCGCGGTTATCCTATACACCTCGGGCACAACCGGCCGCTCCAAGGGCGCGATGCTCAGCCACAACAACATTGTCAGCAATATTCTGGCGGCCAGCAAACAATTCGAACTGGACAGCAGCATTCATACCCTGTCGTTTCTGCCGATCAATCATGTCTTTGAGCAGGTCTGCGGCATCCTGCTGCCTCTCTCCCTCGGGGGCAAGGTCAGCTTTGCCGAGTCGATCAAGAAGCTGGGGGATAACCTCAATGAGATCAAACCGAGCTTCCTGCTCGGCGTCCCGGCAGTTCATCGACTGCTCTATGACCGCGTGATGAAAAACATCAACAGCAAAACTGTTTCGCGGCTTCTCTTCAATCTACCGCTCGGGCGTAAAATTGTGACCGCCAAGGTCCAGAAAAAATTCGGTAAAGAAACAATTTTTGTCAGCGGAGGTGCTGCACTGGATCCAGCCATCGCTGCCGGATTCAAGGAGCTGGGGCTGATCCTGCTGCAGGGTTACGGCATCACCGAAACCTCACCGGTTATCGCGGCGGAAACTCCGAACTGCCGCAAGGCCGGAACTGTCGGACTGCCGATGGAAAAAGTCGAAATCCGCATTGAAAATCCCAACCCGGAAGGAGCCGGTGAAATCCTGGTTCGCGGCCCGAATGTCATGCTCGGCTACTATAAAAACGAACAAGCCACCAATGATGCCCTGCAGGACGGCTGGTATCATACCGGTGATCTCGGCACCATCGATAGCGACGGTATCGTAGCGATCTGTGGCCGGGTGAAAAATCTGATCGTGACCCCGAACGGCAAAAATGTCTACCCGGAAGAGATCGAGAACCAATTATCCAACAGCCCATTTATCGCCGAGATCATGGTTTACGGTCACAAAGTCAGCGCAACGTCTGAAGAAGTCTACGCCAGCATCTTCCCCGATGAAGAAGTCCTCTTTGAATATCAGCAACAGCAGAATAAAGGTCCACTCACGCCCGAGGAGGTTGAGGCCCTGCTGCGTCAGGAGGTTCTGAAATACGGTAGAGATCTTGCTGATTACAAGCGGGTCAAAAAATTCAGCCTGCGGGAGGACGAATTCCCCAAGACAACAACCCGCAAGATCAAGCGCTTTGTTATCGAACCGGTCATTTCAACGGGAGATTGATGAGGAACAGGCGTTGGGCGTTGGGCGTTGGGCGTTGGGCGTTGGGCGTTGGGCGTTGGGCGTTGGGCGTTGGGCAATGAAAAGGAGTTGCGACGGTAGATGCAACTCCTTTTTCATACCCGAATGTCAGGGATCATTCAGTCGAGGTTCGTCTCGACCCGGATCAGGCAGGTCGGCTGCTGAATGATTTCAAGCCGGTCAATCTCGTCCAGTGCATTGGCAATATCGGCTTCTCTGGCTTCATGGGTCATCAGCACAATCGGAACGGAATCAGCCGCATGTCGTTCCGGCTGGATCATCGACTGAATGCTGATATTATGCTCACCCAGGACTGTAGATATCTGGGCCAGGACACCGGTGCGGTCTACAGTCGTAAAACGCAGATAATACTGACTGACGATTTCGCTCATTGGACGCAGCGGCTGATCAACAATCTGGTCCTGACAGTAGCCCATAATCGGCGTCCGTCCGGCAGCACCGGAGCAGACACTGCGGCCGATCGCCATCACGTCCCCCATGACCGCACTGGCTGTGGCATCCATCCCCGCGCCACTGCCGTAAAGCAGTGCCGGTCCGAGAAAATCACCCGACAGACGAACCGCATTGAACACCCCATCGACTTCGGCAAGTTGATAACTCCCGGGGATCATCGTCGGATGAACCCGGACTTCAACCGCACCCTCGCATTGTTTGCCGATGGCCAGCAGCTTGATTTTGTAACCCATCTGGGTGGCAAAATCGATATCGACCGCAGTAATTTTGGTGATCCCTTCGGTATAGACCTGCTCGAAGTCAATCCGCGTCCCGAAGCAGAGCGCTGCGAGCAGAGTAATTTTATGGGCCGTGTCGACACCTTCAATATCGAAAGTGGGGTCAGCCTCGGCATAACCAAGTTCTTGCGCTTCGGCCAGAACTGCGGCAAAGTCGCTCCCCTCTTCGGTCATTTTGGTCAGAATAAAGTTACAGGTTCCGTTCAGGATCCCCAGCACAGTTGAAAAGCGGTTGGCACAGAGGTTCTCCTTGATGGCTGAAATCACCGGGATCCCACCACCGACGGCGGCTTCAAACATCACATCGACCCCGGCCTGACTGGCAGCCGCAATGATCTCCTGGCCATGAACCGCCATCAGGGCCTTGTTGGCAGTGACAATATGCTTGCCGTTTCTGATCGCCTTGAGAATAAACTGCAGGGCCGGTTCGTAGCCACCAATCAGCTCGATGACAACATCGATCTCCGGATCGCTCACCAGCGCCTCGGCGTCGGCAGTCAGAACCCCCGCGGGCAAGGAGACTCCGCGGTCCGTCGTAATGTCCAGATCGGCAATTCTCACCAGCTGCATCGCGATGCCGGTCCGCCGGTGAATCAGATCGGCATTTTGCTGAAAGACCCTGACAACTCCGGTACCAATGGTGCCGAAACCGAGAAGACCGACATTCAGTTGAGTTTTCTGCATCATAAATCCTGCATCCGAGTTGAGCTATTGTACGTCAACTCTCATTCTTATCGACTGTTTTTGCAATTTTATCAAGCAGGCCATTGACGAACGACGGAGATTCTTTGGTCCCGTAGCGCTTGGCTATTTCAATCGCTTCGTTCATAGTGACCCGCGACGGGATATCGGACAGGTAGCAGAGCTCGAAACAGGCCATGCGCAGAATCGACAGATCGACAGCCGTCATCCGTTCAAGGGACCAGTTTTTAGCCACCGCGGAAATTCTTTTATCCAGAACCGGGCGAAACTCGATAATGCCGCGTACCAGTTGTTCGGTAAAACATTTTGCTGTTTCGGGTATCGGTCGGGCACTGTCATCGAGCGGCTCGCCCAGTGCATCATCGGCAAAACGGAAGTTTTCCCAGAAACGCTCCAGCAGATCATCCTGGTTAATGGTTCCGTCATGCCGCAAGGCGAAGAGGATTTTGAGGGCACATTCGCGCCCGAGTCTACGATTCTGAATCTGCATCTTTTATTTGTATTTCGCTCATCGGGTGTTGAAAAGCAGCCTGCGGAGGTCTCAAGGACCAACTAATGTCGATGGCTGCTTTCGGATCATTGATTTAAAAAGGACAACGTTTAAACGGCATAGCTGCCGTTTAAATCGCCTTGAAGAGATTGACCATCTCGATAGATCCCATGGCGGCTTCGCTCCCCTTGTTGCCCGCTTTGGTGCCCGCACGCTCGATAGCCTGCTCGACACTGTCGGTCGTCAGAACACCAAAGGAAACCGGCACCCCGCTCTCGAGAGAAACACTGGCCACACCCTTTGTTACCTCAGAGCTGACATAGTCAAAATGAGGGGTGCCGCCACGAATGACCGCACCAAGGCAGATAACTGCATCATAGTTACCACTGACAGCCAGGCGCTTGGTCACCAAGGGGATTTCAAAAGCACCCGGCACCTTGATGACTGTCAGGTTTTTATCCTCTGCACCATGGCGCCCAAGAGTATCAAGAGCACCTTCTAGCAGGCGTTCACTGATAAAACTGTTAAAACGACTGACCACCAGTGCAAATTTGAAACCGGCAGCATCCAGATTTCCTTCGATCAGGCGCGACATGAAACCTCTCCTTTTGGCAGGAAAAAACGTATCAGAGTTCAAGCAAGTGACCAAGTTTTTCACGTTTGGTCTTGAGATAGTCGATATTGGTATCCTGTACCGCTGTTTCGAGTGACACCCGCTCGCTGATTTCTATGCCGTAACCTTCAAGACCGACAATTTTTTTCGGGTTGTTCGTCATCAGCCGCAAGCGGGAGATCCCGAGATCGGTCAGCATCTGGGCACCGATTCCATAATCACGCAGATCGGCACTAAAACCAAGTTCTTCATTCGCCTCAACGGTATCACGACCCTGGTCCTGCAGAGCATAGGCCTTGATCTTGTTGACCAGACCGATGCCGCGCCCTTCCTGACGCATGTAGAGGATCACTCCGGACCCTTCAGCGGCAACCTGCTGCATCGCAGCATGCAACTGGGCAGCGCAATCACAGCGCTGGGAACCGAAAACATCTCCGGTCAGACACTCGGAATGGACACGGACCAGCACCGGTTTACTGGTGTCGATCTCGCCCTTGACCAGGGCAATATGCTGGGCATTGTCGACATCGTTTTCATAGACAATTGCCTGAAAATCGCCCCCGTAGCTGGTCGGCAATACCGTTTCCGCGGCCCGCCGCACCAGCAGCTCCTTGCGCATGCGATAGGCGATCAGATCGGCAATGGTGACAATTTTCAGATCGTGCTTTTCGGCAAACTCCTGCAGTTGCGGCATCCGCGCCATGGTGCCGTCAGGATTCATGATCTCACAGATCACCCCCGAGGGTTTGAGGCCGGCAAGTCGAGCCAGATCAACCGACCCTTCAGTCTGTCCGGTCCGCACCATGACTCCACCCTTGCGGGCGCGCAGTGGAAAAATATGACCGGGGCGGGCCAGATCATAAGCTTTTGTTTCATCGGCAATCGCCACCTGGATAGTTCTGGCACGGTCGGCCACAGAAATCCCGGTGCTGACGCCCTTGCGGGCCTCGATTGAAATAGTAAATGCGGTCCCGAACGATGAACTGTTATCAGAAACCATCAATGGCAATTCGAGATGATCGGCGCGATCTTCTGTTAACGAGAGGCAAATCAATCCACGCCCTTCAGTGGCCATAAAGTTGATCGCTTCGGGGGTTACCATCTCGGCGGCCATGGTCAAATCGCCTTCATTTTCGCGATCCTCGTCGTCGACCAGAATTACCATTTTTCCGGCGCGAATATCTTCCAGTGCTGCTTCAATCTTTGCAATCGGCATTTTAGCGGTATCTCTCTATATTTATCTCGGTTATCTGCCACAGCTCAGGCTGCGGCAGGGGCGAATCATGTCACATAAAGCCATTCTTGGCAAGAAACTCAAGGGATACTCCCTCCTTCGAATCCCGCGGGACTGACGGCATTTCTGTCAGGCGTTCGACATAGCGTGCCAGAATATCCGATTCGAGATTCAACTGCGCTCCGGGGTTCATTTCAGCGAGGGTTGTTTTTTCAAGCGTGTGCGGAATAACCATCACCGTGAAACGCGCGTGAGAAACCTGATTGACCGTAAGACTGATTCCATCAATTGTAATTGAGCCCTTGGGAGCAACATAACGTAAAATTGTTTCCGGCAGACTGATCTCAAGTCGCTGTGCTTTCCCCTCACTAGTACGGGACAACAAACGGCCGACGGCATCGACGTGCCCGGTAACAATATGCCCGCCAAGGCGATCGCAGAGCCGCAGGGCACGTTCCAGATTGACCTGACTCCCGGGGGCAAGTCGACCGATGGTTGTCACATCGAGCGTTTCAGGGGAAACATCTGCCGTGAAGCTGTTGCGATCCCAGTCCGTCAGGGTCAGGCAAACACCGTTGACCGCAATACTCTCACCGAGCTGCAGATCGCTCTGCGCCAGAGTGCTGTTAATCCGCAGACGACAAAGAGAGCTGCCGCGCTCAAGACTGGCAACCCTCCCGGTTGCCTCAATCAGTCCGGTAAACATCGTTTCACCTCAGCTGTCAGCAACAGGTCTTCACCGACCCGTTCAACCTCAAGATTCTCCAGTGACAGGGCGTCCTGCATCAAAGGACAACCCTGACCGGCAAAGAGCCCGGAAAGACCCGCACCTCCTACAATTTTTGGCGCCAGATAAAGTTGCAAGCGGTTGATCAATCCACCCTGCAGAGCGGCAGCAGCCAGGGTACGTCCCCCTTCGAGCAGCAGAGACTGAATATTTCTGCGCCCCAGCTCATACCACAAATCGGACAACACAACCCGACCGTTATGGTACGGCAGAATCAGGAGTTCACATCCAGCCCTCTGCAGTCGCTCTCTCTGCACAGCCGGAGCCTGTTCGGTTGTGGCGATCAGCGTCACGGCATCAGAATCCTGCCGCACCAGACGACTGTCGAGCGGAGTCCGCAAACGGCTATCGACGACCACTCTCAAGGGATCACGTCCACCTTGCGGCAACCGGGTTGTCAACTGCGGATCATCAGCCAGAATCGTCTCGACCCCGACCATGATTGCATCAACCTGATTGCGCAACTGATGGACCCGCTGTCGACTCTGTTCACTTGAGACCCAGCGAGAATCGCCACTCGCGGTGGCCAATTGACCGTCGAATGTCATCGCGGCTTTATACAAGGTATAGGGAGTCTTGTGCCGGATATGCCAGGTAAAAGGCGCAATCAGCTCCCGGCATTCCGCTTCACAAACACCGCTTTGGACTTCAATCCCAGCGGCCTGTAATCGCTCAATACCACGACCGGAAACCTGCGGATTCGGATCAATGGTCCCGATAAAAACCCGCTTGATCCCAGCTGCAATCAGGGCATCGGCACAAGGTCCTGTGCGCCCCTGATGTGCACAGGGCTCAAGTGTCACGTAGATATCTGCCCCTGTTGCCGCCTCACCGGCAGCCCGCAGAGCAAAAATTTCGGCATGCGGCTCACCTGCGGCAGGATGGTAGCCTTCCGCAATGATTCGACCATCGCGTACGACGACCGCACCAACAGCCGGGTTCGGTGCTGTACGCCCCAGGGCTCTACGCGCCAGATTCAGAGCACGCTGCATATATGTCTGCGGTTTATTCATTGCCGCAATTCTCATCTTCCTGAATCATTATGTTGATCAGGGGGTCACTCTCTGGCTAAAACCACACAGCCGGAATACAAAAGTACCCCGGCCGACAGAAAATTCAAACTGTTCCCGAAATCAATTGCCGGGTTTTCCGAGCAGATCCTTCAGTTCAAGCATGAATTCGTTAATATCCTTGAACTGGCGATAGACCGAAGCGAAACGCACGTAGGCGACCTCATCAACCTGCTGCAGGGACTTCATGACCTCTTCACCGACCAGACTGGCATTGATCTCTTTCTCGCCGCTCTCCTGAAAATGCCGTTCCAGACGATCAACCATCTCTTCGATCTGCTCAACCGACACCGGGCGTTTTTCACAGGCACGCTGCATGCCGGAGATGATCTTGGCGCGATCAAACGCCTCGCGCCGACCATCCTTTTTGATCACCCAGGGCAGAATTTCTTCAACCCGTTCATAGGTCGTAAAGCGCCGTTCACAATCGGGGCATTCACGGCGGCGGCGGACATTCTTGCCTTCTTTTCCGAGGCGCGAATCAACCACCCGGGTATCACCATGACTGCAGAAGGGACAGTTCATTCCAGCTCTCCATCGTATTGCAGTGACTCGATCCCGGCTTCACCGAGCATTTCACGCGAAAGATCGTCCGGATAACCACGCCCGTAAACCACCTTCAGCACCCCGGCATTAATCAGCATCTTACTGCAGATAATACAGGGGGAATCGGTACAGTAGAGGGTAGAACCCTCTATGTTGATTCCATGGCGTGCGGCCTGGATAATCGCGTTCTGTTCGGCGTGCAATCCACGGCACAACTCATGCCGTTCGCCGGAAGGGACATTAAGCTGCTCGCGCAGACATCCGACTTCTTCACAATGCCGAATCCCGCTCGGGACACCATTGTACCCGGTGGCAAGGATGTTTTTCTCCTTGACCAGCAAAGCGCCAACCTGTCGACGCATACAGGTCGAACGGGTCGCTACCAGTGTGGTGATCTGCATGAAATACTGATCCCAGGTCGGCCGCATGGTAAATTCCTACTTCAGCCGATGGGCGTAAAGCGGAAAACGCAGACAAAGTTCCTTGACCTCAGCACGGATCTTGTCCAGCGCCGCCTCATCATCGATCGCATTGAGGGCACGGTCAATCCATGCGGCAACCTGGACCATTTAAGGCTCCTTCAACCCACGAGTGGTCGTTGCCGGAGTCCCGATCCGCACACCACTGGTCACAAACGGCGAACGGGTATCAAAAGGCACCGCGTTCTTGTTGACCGTCAGACCGGCTTTTTCGAGGGTCTCTTCAGCGACCTTGCCGGTAATCTCACTGCCGGTGAAATCAAGCAGCATCAGATGATTGTCGGTCCCGCCGGAAACAAGTTTGTAACCGCGCTTGACAAGCTCTGCAGCCAGGGCCTTGGCGTTGGTCACCACTTGGGCCGCATACTCCTTGAACTCGGGACTCAAGGCCTCTTTGAAGGCAACGGCCTTGGCCGCGATCACATGCATCAAGGGGCCGCCCTGGATACCGGGGAAAATGTTGCTGTTGAGTTTTTTAGCCCATTCCTCGGTACAGAGAATCATTCCGCCACGCGGACCACGCAGGGTTTTGTGGGTGGTTGTCGTGACAAATTCAGCATAGGGCACCGGATTCGGATGTTGTCCGGCAGCGACAAGTCCGGCGATATGAGCCATATCGACCATGACCAGCGCCCCGACTTCATCGGCAATACGCCGAAAAGCCGCAAAATCGATCGTCCGGGTATAAGCACTGGCGCCGACAACGATCAGTCGCGGCCTGTGCTCACGGGCCAGTTTTTCAACCTCTTCGTAATCGATGGTACCGGTCTCTTCTTTGACACCGTAAGCCACGATATTGAAAAGTTTGCCGGAAAAGTTGACCGGTGAACCATGTGTCAGATGGCCACCATGGGCAAGATTCATCCCGAGGACCGTATCGCCAGGTTTGCAGACCGCAAAATAGACTGCCATATTGGCCTGGGAACCGGAGTGAGCTTGGACATTGACATGTTCGGCACCAAAGAGCTGTTTGGCGCGGTCAATTGCCAACTGTTCGGCCTTGTCGACCATTTCACAGCCACCGTAATAGCGCTTGCTCGGATAGCCTTCGGCATACTTGTTGGTCAGGACGGAACCCTGCGCTTCCAGAACGGCTTCACTGACAAAGTTCTCTGAAGCGATAAATTCGAGGTTATATTCCTGACGTGCCGTTTCTGCGTCGATAATTGAGGCGATTTCGGGATCAAATTCACCAAGGGATGTCTTTGTCATGCGTTTTCTCCGACCTGTCCGGTGTCTAAAAAAGTCCGGGGCGGACAAGGCCACCCCGAGCAGAACTATCAACTATTCTTGCTTGCGATCAATCTCGATCTGACGAATCTTGTTGAGGCGATTCTGGTGGCGTCCGGCCTCAAAAACACTGTCGAGCCAGATGCCGACCAGTTCACATCCCGTCTTGACCTCGAGTATCCGGCCACCCAGCACCAGAATATTGGCATTGTTGTGTTCTTTGGCCATCCGGGCAGTAAAGGGATCATGCACCAGTGCCGCACGAATACCGTCAACCTTGTTGGCGGTAATCGACATACCAATACCGGTGCCACAGACCAAAATCCCCCGGTCACAGTCTCCATCGGCTACTGCCGTGGCGACCTTGCGTCCAAAATCAGGATAGTCAACCGAACTTTCGTCGCTTGTTCCCATATCGGCATAATCAAGCCCACGCTGTTTCAGCAGTTGACAAATAGCCTGTTTAAGTTCAAGACCACCATGGTCACTTGCAACAGCAATCATCATCGTCCTCAAATCTTGCGGAACGCCAAAGTGGCGTTGGTTCCACCGAAACCGAACGAGTTGGACAACGCCAGCGTGATCGAAGCCTCGCGGGCCTTGTTCGGCACATAATCAAGGTCACAATCGGGGTCCGGCTCATCATAATTGATCGTCGGAGGCGAGAGGCTCCGATCAATAGCCAGTGCCGAAATAACGGCTTCCATACCACCGGCGGCGCCAAGACCATGACCCGTCATACTCTTGGTCGAGTTAACCATGACCTTTTTGGCATGGTCGCCAAGAACAGACTTGATCGCCATGGTTTAATAGAGATCATTGAAATGCGTGGATGTCCCGTGGGCATTGATATAATCAATTTCTTCCGGATTGATTTTTCCGGTTTTAAGTGCCATCGCAATACAGCGCGCAGCACCCTCGCCACCGGCCGCCGGCTGCGTCAGGTGGTAGGCATCAGAGCTGGCACCATAACCGGCAATTTCGCAGTAAATTTTAGCACCGCGCGCCCTGGCCTGTTCATACTCTTCGAGAATCAGGATCCCTGCACCTTCCCCCATAACAAACCCATCGCGACCCTTCTCAAATGGACGGCTTGCCGCCTGCGGATTGTCATTGCGGGTTGAAAGCGCTTTCATGACGTTAAAACCACCGATGCCCAGTTCGGTAATTGTCGACTCGGCCCCACCGGCAAACATCGCATCGGCGTCACCACGGGCAATGATGTGGTAGGCATCCCCGATCGAATGCGTTCCCGAAGCACAGGCAGAGACAGTCGAAGCATTGGGCCCTTTGGCGCCGAAGCGGATCGATATATGGCCGGGGGCCAGATTGATGATCAGCATCGGGATAAAGAACGGGGAGATTTTCTTGTACCCACGGTCCAGCATCGCCGAATGATATTTTTCAATCGTCGGCAGGCCACCCAGTCCCGATCCTACCTGAACACCGACACGCTCGGCATTTTCATCGGTAATTTCCAGCCCTGAATCTTCAAGGGCTTCCTGGCTGGCAGCCAGGCCGTACTGGATAAAGAGATCCATCTTCTTGATCTCTTTTTTCTCAATAAAGTCCTCGGCAACAAAGTCCTTAACCTCACCGGCAATCTGGGTCGGAAGCTTCGAGGCGTCAAACCGGGTAATCTTGTCAATACCGGAACGACCGTTGATCAGGGCATCCCAGGTCTTTTCCACACCGGTTCCCAGGGGAGAAACGATCCCGACACCGGTCACCACTACTCTACGCATGCGACTCTCTTTTCCTGTGTGAAATGGAAGGTCTGGATACTGTCATGCTCATTGCACAACGACTGGCGGGACGGAGGAACCAGGGGTGACTGACGGCCACCCCCGGCCTCAAATGATCAGGAAGCCTTGTTGATATAATCAACGGCGTCCTGAACCTTCTGGATTTTTTCGGCATCTTCGTCGGAGATCTCGACATCGAACTCCTCTTCAAGAGCCATGACCAGTTCTACGGTATCCAGGGAATCGGCACCGAGGTCGTCCATAAATGCTGCCTGTGCAGTCACCTGTTCCTCATCAACGCCAAGTTGCTCGGCAACAATCTGTTTTACACGCTCTTCAATAGAAGCCATCTGCTTTCCTCCTGTTCTTGTTGGGAGCCGTTAAAGGCTTGATAAACAAAGTTTTGATCCACAATTGATCAAATGCTACATATACATACCACCATTTACGCCCAGAACCTGACCGGTAATATAACCGGCCTGGTCCGAAGCCAGATAAATAACAGCATGAGCGATATCTTCTGCCCGGCCAAGGCGTCCAAGTGGAATCTGTGCCGTCAACTCGGTACGGGCCTTCTCACCAAGCTCGTCAGTCATATCTGTTTCGATGAAACCGGGGGTAATCGCATTAACAGTCACATTACGCCGCGCAAGTTCACGGGCGACCGACTTGGTCAAACCGATCAGTCCGGCCTTGCTGGCGCAATAGTTGGCCTGTCCCGGATTCCCCATTTCACCGACGACCGAAGAAATATTGATAACCCGGCCACTGCGCTGCTTAGACATAACCTTCGCAACCGCACGGGTCAACAAAAAGGCACTTTTAAGATTGGTATCGAGGACCGCGTCCCAATCCTCATCCTTCATCCGCATCAACAAACCATCGCGAGTCATTCCAGCATTGTTGACCAGAATATCGATTCGGCCGAAAGTTGCAAGCGCCTGTTCGATCAAATTTTTGACGTCATTCGTGTTCACGACATCGACGACAACGGCAAGGGCCTTACGTCCCAAGGATTCGATTTCATTCACCAGCTCCAGAAGAGCCGCTTCGGAACGAGCGCAGACAACCAGATCAGCACCGGACTTTGCCAATTGGACAGCGGTGAAACGCCCGATACCTCGTGATGCACCGGTAACAATAGCAACCTTACCTACCAACATGATATTTCCTCCTCGGAGCAGAGGTCAACTGAGGCCTCAAGCACCCAGCTTGGCAAGAGCGGCAAGGGCATCCACCTGCAGGGTATCACTCCCCTTGACGATTCGTTTTACCAACCCGCACAAAACCTTGCCGGGCCCGATTTCAATGTAACGCTTCACTCCGCTATGATCCATTTCAAGCACAGATTCATCCCAACGCACAGCGGCACAGACCTGTTTGACCAACAGCTCCTTGACACGTGTCGGATCAGAATAAGCTTTTGCATCAACATTAGCAATTACCGGGCAGCGAAAGGGACCGATCTCAAGCTGCTCAAGAACTTCGGCAAGTCGTTCAGCTGCAGGCTGCATCAGGGTTGAATGAAAAGGGGCACTGACAGGAAGTCGCATGGCTCGCTTAGCTCCCCGCTCCTTCGCCAATTCGATCGCTCGCTCGACAGCGCCCGCGTGTCCGGCAATAACAATCTGAACCGGGCTGTTGAAGTTCGCGGGAGCAACCACCTCGCCAGCGGCTGCCTGCTGGCAGATCTCATCCAGAGTTTCACGGTCTACTCCCATGATGGCCGCCATGGCACCGACACCAACCGGAACAGCATCCTGCATGAAGGTACCGCGCTGACGCACTGTCCGCACCGCATCGGCAAAACCAAGCGCCCCGACAGCAACCAGAGCGGTAAACTCCCCCAGTGAATGCCCGGCCGCACAGCCCGGAACCAGACCGACTTCCTGTTCTAGAACACGCAGTATGGCGATACTGGTCGTCAGTATTGCCGGCTGGGTATTGGCGGTCAGGCGCAGGTCCTCCTCGCTACCGTTAAAGCAGAGCGCCGCCATATCGAAGCCAAGCGCATCGCTGGCTTCTTCGTATGTTTGGCGGGCCTGCGTAAAATTCTCCGCCAGCTCCTGCCCCATCCCTGGATATTGGGACCCTTGCCCGGGAAAAAGAAATGCAATCATTGCTCGTGCCATCCTGTCTTTACAATTACCACCGAATCAGGGTTGAACCCCAGGTAAAGCCGCCGCCAAAAGCCGAGAGCAGGATAATATCATCCGCCTTCAGCATTCCGGCCCGATTGGCCTCATCCATTGCTACCGGAATGGTTGCACCGGAAGTATTGCCGTATTTATGGACATTGATATAAACCTGATCATCAGTCAATTTGACGCGTTTGGCTGTCGCTTCGAGAATTCGCTTGTTGGCCTGATGGGGAATAAAAAGGGAGACATCACTGGCAGTCATGCCGTTGGCTTCCAGGGCTTCCAGGGAGACACTGGTCAAGGAACGAACGGCAACCTTGAAAACTTCATTTCCTTCCATCTTGAGATACGGAAGACGGTCTTCAAGCGTCTCGGCACTCGGCATGTGGCGCGTTCCGAAGCCGGGTTGATACAGCAGATCAAGATAACTGCCATCCGAATGCATATGCGATGACAGCAAGCCGGTATCTCCTTCTGTCGCTTCAAGCACGACAGCTCCGGCACCGTCACCGAAGAGCACGCAGGTGTTTCGATCAGTCCAGTCGATAATGCGACTGAGAGTTTCAGCGCCGAGCACCAGGGCCTTCTTGCCGCGGCCACTCTGGATAAAATCGCTGGCACAACTCAGTGCGTAAACAAACCCACTGCAGGCCGCTGAAAGATCATAGGCGTAAGCATTGTCTGCGCCCAGATTCTTCTGCACGATACAGGCTGTCGCCGGCCAGGGATAATCGCCGGTGATCGTTCCGAGCACAATCAGGTCAATCTCGCCAGCGGTAACGCCAGCCATTTCAAGCGCACGTTCAGCGGCTCGCGTTGCCATATCGGAAGTGTACTCTCCCTCGGCAGCAACCCGGCGTTGTTCAATCCCGGTGCGGGCGACAATCCAGTCGTTCGAGGTATCGACCATCTTTTCGATATCGAAATTGGTCAATATTTTCTCCGGCATATATGAGCCGGTTCCCGTGATACGTGCTCTGATCACAGCAAATCTCCCTTGATCCAGACTCGAAACAAACGGATGCGGACGTTAGCTAAATGGTTCAGATGGAATGGACCAGTTTTTCCTCAATGCGAATACCGGCAAATTCTTGTGCCTGACGAATGGCAATGGCGATCGCCAGGGGTGACGCCTTGCCATGACAAACCACCCCGGTCCCGGCCAGTCCAAGGAGGGGAGCACCACCATATTCACTTGGATCGACTTTTTTCTTGAAGGCACGAAATGAGCTGCGACTGAGCAAGGCTCCGATTTTGGACAGCAAGCGTCCCTCTATCTCGGTGCGCAGCATGCTGGTCATGGCAACTGCCAGCCCCTCGGAAACCTTGAGCAGAACATTACCGACAAAACCGTCGCAGACAACAACGTCCACCGAACCGTTATAGACATCCCCACCTTCAACATTGCCGACATAGTTGATTCGGGTATCGAGCAGCAGACGATGAGCCTCACGTGTCAGCTCAGTTCCCTTCTTTTCTTCTTCACCATTGGACAGCAGGCCGACTCGCGGTGCTTTGACGCCGGCAACATGCTGCATATAAAGACTGCCCATAATAGCAAACTGTTGCAGGTTCAAAGGCTTGCAATCAACATTGGCGCCCATATCAAGGACCAGTGTCATACCCTTGACATTCGGCAGCAAGGTGCCGATAGCCGGCCGATCAATCCCCTTGACCCGCTTGAGAACAAACATCCCGGCAGCCATGGTCGCGCCGGAATTTCCGGTACTGACGACAGCCTGAGCCTCCCCGCTCTTGACCAGGTCAAAAGCAACCCGGATCGAGGAATCCTTTTTCTTGCGCACAACATCCGAAGCGGAATCCTCCATCCCTACAACCTGACTGGCGTGATGAATCCCGATTCGCAAATTCTCGGTCTGATATTTGGCTAACTCGGCGTTGAGCAGGGATTCATCGCCAACCAGCACGACCTCACATCCCCAACGCTGACAGGCTGAAACCGCGCCGGCAACCTCAGATACCGGAGCATAATCTCCTCCCATCGCATCGACTGCTACTTTAATAGACATAATTTCCCAGGCAGTCGAAAATCAGATACTATCGTCGCTGATAATTTCTTTTCCTTTGTAAGTTCCGCAGTTGGCGCAAACACGGTGCGGCAGCTTCGGCTCCTGGCACTGGGGGCAGGTCGAAATACCCGGTGCGGAGATAGAGTCATGGGAACGTCGCATGTTTTTTTTCGATTTCGAAGTTTTCTTCTTTGGTACTGCCATCTCTTTGGTGTCTCCTTGCAAATGACCGCACAAGCGACCATGGTTTAGTAAAGTTATTATCCAGTTCTTACCTGCCGGACGTCAGGGTTCGGCGATTTAATCCGAACTGTTCAGATTAATATTTTTCAGCGCCCCAAAACGATTATTAAAAGGTTTCGGTTCGCAATGGCATTGCGTGTGATTTAAATCACCGCCACAATAAGGACACAGGCCCGCACAATCATCACTGCACACCGGATGAAGCGGTAAGCGCACCAGGACCTGCTCCTGCAGAACCGGTAACAGGTCTACCTCGCCGTCGGCAACCAGAAGACGGTTGATCTGCTCCTCATCCAGCTCCAGTTCTTCCGTTGAGAGCGTTTCTTCCTCATCAACAAGATTCAGAGTCAGACTGAAAGATTCCTGCAACGGCCAACGATAGTCTTTCAAGCAAAGCCCGCACTGCAGGCCAAGTACAGAGTTTATCTCTCCATCCAGAACCAGCCTGCGTGTAATCCGAGAAAGACGGTAGTTCACCAGAACAGAATCGACAAAAGAAGTTGTCGTCTCGACTGCTGCCGCAGCAAGTTGACAATTCAGCTCATCTGCTGCCAGCCTGACAGTATAAGCACTGCTTATCTCTGTAATTTTTTTTACTGACAGACGCACCAGTTCAACCTCTGGACAAAGCGACACACTATAGAACCAGACCGAATTATGTCAAGGGAAATCCGGCAAAAACGGGCGAACCTAGATAGCCCATCAAGCACGGATTTGCAAGGTTTTTTTTCAATTCTCCGTCACTTTCAAACGTGTCAGTATGGATGGACATCCTCAGACATGAAATCTTCCGCGACGAACCAGGAACAGACCTGAGGACAATCAAGACCAACCAGCTCAGCAACTAAAGGAAAGTCCATCATGACGCCAACCGAAAGTGAACAGCTCAAACAACTAATCAGCACCATGCGCCTACTTCGCTCTGAACACGGCTGCAACTGGGACCGCGCACAAACACCTGAAAGCCTGCGGCCTTATATTATCGAAGAAGCCTATGAACTGGTTGATGCCATAGACAATGGCGATAATGACGAGATCCTGGCGGAGCTCGGTGACCTGTTGCTGCAGATTGTCTTTCAGGCCCAGATTTTTTCTGAGCGAGGGCTTTTTGGCCTCGGAGAAATCGCGCAAGGGATAGATAACAAACTTCGCCGCCGTCATCCACAGATTTTTTCCACGGATAAAGAGAACGCGCAGCACCCGGACTGGGAACAGATCAAACAGCAGGAGCTGAAGGAAAAAGGGAAGCCGACAGATTTTGCTTCGCGTCTGCCGAACAACCTGCCCGCATTGAAACTTGCCGACAAGGTTTGTCGATATCTGAAAAATGAGCGCGGGATGAAGGACGAGAAAGCATCCCGGAAAGTCCCGCCAAGCCCGGACCCAGAAGATTGGAACGAAACAGAACAGGGAGCCCGACTGTATGCTGCGGTCGCACAAGCACATCAACAGGGTATCGACAGCGAACTGGCGCTGCGTAAATATGTCTTGAATCTGCTTTCCCAACAGTCCGAACAAGAGAATAAAAATGATGACTCCAGCAGTAGTCAATAAGGCTGAAATCTCAAAAATGCCGATCTTTCAAGGGGGTTCCCCGTTTTTCAACAACAACTGTGCAAAACCTGTTGGCAGAACTGTGAACATTCTTCACAATATGAGGCAACCCGGCGGCCCCAGCACACTGCACATTTTTTAGGCACTTTTTTTGTGCTTTATTTTCAGGCACTTAGAGCTCAACCAAGGATAGGGAACGAAATACCAGATACCACCTTGGTGCCTGCTAACCTTTAATGAACATAGAGGATTTATCATGTTTATAAAATTGCTTGCACTCTTTATTCTTGTCCCGATTCTGGAGATTTACGTTCTTCTTTCCGTCGGGAATCTGATCGGTCTGGGAGCGACTATTCTGCTCGTTTTGGCAACCGGTATTGCGGGAGCATATCTGGCCAGGACCCAGGGCTTGGCCCTGCTGATGAAAATCCAACAAGAGATCGCAGCCGGAAGAGTTCCTACCGAGGAATTGATCGATGGAGCCATGGTCCTGGCCGGTGGTCTGCTCCTCCTGACACCAGGATTCTGTACCGACCTGGCCGGCTTCCTGCTGCTGGCTTCTTTCAGTCGCGCAGTCCTCAAGGGCTGGCTGAAAAAATTATTTGAACAGCTGGCAGCCAACGACCGGATACGTATCTATCGCAACTGAAAAGCCTGCGAGTGTCCCGTTTGGTTCGTTGTGTCAATTCATTCTGAGTCATTTTGACTGCGGACAAGGCGCGCCGACGCAGGCCTCGCCTGAGTTAAGCCGAGGAGGAGGAACGCAGGTGTGCTAATCAGATTGGGCCATCATTTCCCCCGCGCCGAATCAACAAACGCCAGCCGCGTGAAATTTCTTCAACTTTCAGCAACAGGCAAAGTAACAGGAAAACGAGCCCCCCGCAGCCAACGGCCAACAACAGAATTGAAGATTTCTGCAACAAGGTACCGGAGAGGGACCAGTCACATAAATTAACTATCGGCATGGCAACAAGAACCATCCCGACAGTAGCCGGCACAACTCCACGCAGAGGTCTCAACAGAGAAAACCTGATGAAAGGACCGATTATGCGCCGCAACAGAACGATCAACAGCAGAGCATTGAATCCCGAGGCCAGGGTCAGGGCCAGAGCCAACCCCAGATATTGAAGTGGACCCATCAACAGATAGCCGAGACCGGCGTTGACAATCAGGGTCCAGAAAGAAACCACAACGGGCGTGCGCGTATCTTTCATGGCATAGAAGGTTTGCGCCGCCACCCGGCTGAGCCCGACAAACAAGAGCCCGGGAGCATAATAAATCAGAGTCAGAGACGTTGCATCGAGGGCCTTCAGACCAAATTCACCACCCATGAAAAAAAGGCTATAAACGGGACGCGCACAGATCATCAGACCAAAGATCGCGGGCAAGGTAAATACGACCATCATCGCGAAGGCAAACTGCAGCGAATCCCTGAATGCCGCATCATCACCATCTGCCGCATGGCGACTCATCAATGGCAGGACCGCCTGAGCGAGAGAAACGATAAATATCCCCTGAGGAAACTCGAAAAGCCGCTGGCCGTAATAGAGGTAGGAAACGCTCCCCTGAGGTAAAAAGGAGGCGAGCAGACGGGTGACAATCACATTTATCTGGTAGATCGCCACCCCGGCAAGACCTGGCAGCATCAAACCTGCGATCCGGCGCACAACCGCATCAGCGGCAAAACGAAAATCCGGGCGCAAGCGAATCCGGTAACGCAATAACACCGGATATTGCAACAGAAGTTGTGCCGCCCCTCCCAACAGAACACCGGCCGCCAAACCATAAATCGGCTGTTCAAAAAAGCCGCCCAGAAGCAGAGCACCGAGAATCATCCCAAGGTTCAGCAGCAAGGGTGACAGAGAGGGCAGAAAAAAATGCCCCCTGACATTGAGGATTCCGGTCAGGAGTGCAAGTAAACTGACCAGCCCGACATAAGGGAACATGAATCTTGTCAAACCGGCAGTCAGCTCCAGTTTGCCGGAAATATCACCAAAACCATAGCCGACGGCACGAACAATCCACGGAGAAAAAAACATCCCGCAAACGACCACCAGAAGCATCAGCAGACTCAACAAGGTCACACAACGATTGGCCAGTTGTCGCGCCTCATCCTCTCCATGGGAGGACGAAACTTCCGTATATACCGGGACAAACGCTGCAGTCAGTGCGCCTTCACCAAAAAAACGTCTTAGCAGGTTCGGGATGGTGAAGGCCATAAAAAAAGCATCACTGACAAAACCGGCACCAAAAATCCTGGCGACCACAACATCACGCACAAGACCACCGATACGACTCAAGAAAGTCGCACACGCCATGACCAGCGTTGCGCCGGATATTTTCCTGCGATGGTCCATATCTCGCCAACCTTATTCTTTAAATATTTTAATCCCGTCGGCAATCACCCTAACCTACCGGAAACCCGACAAGTTTACCTGCACAATAAGTACTTTTTAACTTGACTGGAGATGATCCGCAATGCTATCAATTCGCCAACCTAAATCAGTATCGACAGTCTGTCGTCTTTAAAGGAGCAAAAAGTGGCTAACCACAAATCAGCAGTAAAACGCAACAAACAGAATAAGGTCCGTAATGCCCGCAACAATCATATTCGCTCAACCATGCGCGGCCTGGTCAAAAATGTTCGTGAAGCAGTGACCGCAGGAGATAAAGAGACCGCCCTCCAGGCCCTGAAGCTTGCTATCCCCTGCATCGACAAAAGTTCAACCAAAGGTGTCATCCACAAAGCAACCGCCAGTCGCAAGATTGCGCGACTGACCAAGCTTGTCAATACTCTTGGTTGATTCGAACCTGGAGCAGAATTGATAAAAAGGGGCCTCTCTGAGGCCCCTTTTTTTATTTTACACGGTCTGCTCTCCAGCCAGTCTCAACAACAGGTTTTCAAGCACAACCTCGGCTTGCGAACCGCTCGACTTCATCGCCAGATCGGCCTCAACAAACAGTTTGAATGCGCACCTGAAATCGGCGCGCGAATACTTGCGGCCCTGAGCAACCAGACCGTCTACAACGAATGGCGGGACACCGGCACCTCGGGCAATTTCACTCGCGGGGCGCCCTGCGACCTGAAGCTCACGAGCCTTCCATAACTGGCGGTAATGCCGGGTCAACAACGAAAGAATTTTCAATGGAGCCTCTCCATCAGCAATCAGATGGCGGCCAAGAGTCAGGGCCGTCCCCGCATCCTGACGTCCAACCGCATTGCCGATGGCAAAAATATTCTCGGCGCGAACGCTTGAAACCACCGCCTGAACATCCGGGACATCAAGCAGTCGCGCCGGCCCGGCATAGAGAGTCAACTTCTCAAGCTCCACCATCACTTCAAGCAGGCTGCAACCGACCCGATCAACAAAAAGTGCCAGGGCGTCACTGGTTATACTGTAATCAAGACCATCGAGATGATTGCGAATGAAGGCAGGGAGCTGTCTCTCAGTGAGAGGTTTGAACTCGACCAGGGCATCTTTTTTTTGAGAATCTGAAAAAATTTACGCCGGCTGTCAATCTTTTCGCCACTGAAAACCAAACAGGTCTGCTCAACCGGGTTTTCAATATAGGCCCGCAAACTGTCAAGATCGGCCGCCACAAGTGATTGCGCATCCTTGACAACAACCAGGCGTTTTTCCGCAAACGCAGGCAAAGTCAGGACCGCTTCATTGACCTGCTCCAGCGGAATTCCCTTGCCATGAAAAACGTGCCGATTGAAATCTTCGCTGCCAGGGGTTAATACGGCTTTTTCTATCTGCTGCAGTGCCTGCTGGCGCAGAAACGCTTCCCCTCCGTAGAGATAGATAACGGGTGGCAGTTTGCGTGCCTTTATCGCCTGTTGTAACGCAGCGGCGGTCACGTTTAAAACCTGGAGACCAGCCGGTAGATCAGATCATCGGCAATATTTTTTACCATCAATTTACTCGTCACGGCTTCAAGGTCCTCCTGTCGGTTCTTGTCGACAGCAGCACTGTAATTTTCCTGACGTTGCAGATCACCCTGCCAGATCAACTTGCCATCACTGCTGGCTTTCAAAGTAAAGTGCACCTTCATAGTTGCCTGAAATTCACTGATGCGGTCATTTGAACCGTAGGAGAGCGGTTTGACCGTATAGTGGACAATAAAAGCCTGCAGAACCGCCTCTGCCTGCTGTTTGGACTCCACCAGCGAAATTCCTCGCTGCCGTGCCAGAACCGCAGTCAGCGGCCCGGCGAGAAGGTTTTCAAGCAGGGGTTCGACCGTTCGATTGATCGCCAGCGGCACATAGAGCCTCCGAATTCCATTCGGCAACTGACCATCGGCAAACTGATAACCACAGCCGACGGGTAAAAGCAACAGGAGCAGCAGGGTTATCAATCTCATCCACTCACCACAATGTTAATCAAGCGCCCCGGCACGCAGATGACCTTACAAACCTGCTTCCCTGCGACAAAACGGACAACATTCGCTTCGGACAACGCCGCCTGCTCAAGGACACTGTTGTCGGCATCAGCCGCAACCCTCACCTTACCCCGAACCTTACCATTGACCTGTATCACAAGTTCGATTTCGGTGGTCAGGAGTGCCGCGTCCTCCCAGGTCGGCCAGCCGTGTTTTTCTATCCCGCCCTCGTAGCCAAGACGCTGCCAGAGTTCTTCGCAGATGTGAGGGACAAAAGGGGAAAGCAAACGAACCACTGATTCGATCGCTTCACGCAGCACCTCAGGACTTTCCTGCTTGCGGTCGCAAGCATAGATGGCATTCACCAGCTCCATAACCGAGGAAATCGCGGTATTGAAATGAAAACGGCCATCGACATCTTCACTGACCTTTCTGATTGTCTGGTGCGTTTTGCGCCGCAGTTCAGACGTTGTACCGACCAGTCCGGCAACATCTGCCTTACTGCCGAGCAGATCAAGGTTATCGTGGACAGCTCTCCAGACACGACCCAAAAAGCGATAGCAGCCTTCTACTCCCTGCTCATTCCACTCCAGGTCTTTCTCGGGCGGTGCGGCAAAAAGGGAAAAAAGTCGCGCGGTATCGGCTCCGTAGTTTGCAATCAGCTCGTTGGGATCAACGACGTTTTTCTTCGATTTGCTCATCTTTTCGGTACGACCTATCTCAACAGGCTTACCGCAACCGGTACACTTCCCCTCCTCGACCTGTTCAGGATAGAGCCAGCCATGCTCGGCACAACGCTGGGTTTCCTTACAGACCATCCCCTGGGTCAGCAGGTTGGTGAAGGGCTCACTTGCCTCAATCATCCCGAGGTCACGCAGTACCTTGGTGAAAAATCGTGCATAGAGCAAATGCATGACCGCATGCTCAATACCACCGATGTACTGGTCAACCGACATCCAGTAGTTGGCCTCGTCAGTGTCCAGTGGAGCCTGCGCATATTGCGGACAGGCATATCGAGCAAAATACCAGGAACTTTCAACAAAGGTATCGAAGGTATCGCTTTCACGCCGTGCCGGGGAACCACAGGTCGGACAATCGACATTCAGGAAAGCCTCGTGGCGGGCCAGCGGGCTGCCGCCCTCGCCTGTAATTTCGACATCCATCGGCAATTTGACTGGCAGATCCTTCTCGGGTACCGGGACAGCGCCGCAACTATCGCAGTAAATTATCGGGATCGGTGTCCCCCAGTAGCGTTGCCGTGAAACACCCCAGTCACGCAGGCGATAATTAACCGTCATGTGTCCTTGATTACGTTCGTCAAGAAAGCTGGCGATTTTCTCCTTCGCGGCTTCGTTGGAAATCCCGTCAAACTTGCCTGAGTTGATCAGCAACCCGCTCCCGGTCATCGCTTCTTCCAGGGCGTCGGCCGTCAATGATGCACCTTCGGGCTGGATTACAACCCGGATCGGCAATTGATATTTGTGTGCAAATTCAAAATCACGTTGGTCGTGAGCTGGCACCGCCATGACCGCGCCGGTGCCGTAATCCATCAGGACAAAATTAGCCAGAAACACCGGCAGTTCTTCGCCGGTCAGGGGATTAATACAATAACTCCCTGTGAATACACCTTTTTTCTCCAGTTCTCCACTGGTGCGATCGAGCTTGTCTTGGCGAGAGACTTCAGCAATAAACGCTTCTACTTCTGTACGCTGTTGCGCCGACACCAGAGAATCAACCAGAGGATGTTCCGGGGCAAGACTCATAAACGTCGCCCCGAACAAGGTATCGGCCCTGGTTGTAAACACCTTGACCTTGGCGGCTGAATCCTTGACTACAAATTCAATTTCACAGCCATGGCTCTTGCCGATCCAGTTGCGCTGCATCGCCAGAACTTTTTCCGGCCAACCCTTGAGGTTCCAGGTTTCATCCAGCAGTTCATCAGCATAGCGGGTAATCCGGAAGAACCATTGATCCAGTTCCTTTTGAATCACCTGATTGTGACAGCGCCAGCAACAACCATCCTCAACCTGTTCATTGGCCAGAACGGTCTGGCAGTCTTCACACCAGTTGACATTCGAGGTTTTCTTGTAGGCCAGCCCCTTTTCATACATTTTGAGGAAAATCAGCTGTTCCCAACGATAGTAATCGAGATCACAGGTTGCAAATTCGCGAGACCAGTCATAACTCAGCCCGATCCGCTTAAGCTGAACACGCATGCTGTCGATATTCTCGTAAGTCCACTTGCCGGGGTGCGTCCCATGCTCAATAGCCGCATTTTCCGCCGGCATGCCAAAAGCATCCCAGCCCATCGGGTGCAGAACGTTACACCCCTGCAGTCGCTTGAAGCGGGCAACAACATCGCCGATCGCATAGTTGCGAACATGGCCCATATGGATGCGTCCGGAGGGATAGGGGAACATTTCAAGGAGATAGTATTTCGGCTTATCGGCAAGAACTTCAGCCCTGTACGACTCATTCTGCGCCCAGAATTCCTGCCATTTCGCTTCAACTTCCCCTGGGATATACTGATTTTCCATTGGTCCTCCGTGACGGCAATCATCCGGGTCAAAATATCATTCAGCAGAGACACGAAAACCGGCACAGGCCGGCATCATGTTGGGCGTCCGAAGGTTGCATCGGCACCTGTAACAACAAACGAAAACTCTTGAACTACTTGGCGCGGTAGGTAATCCGTCCGCGAGTCAGATCGTAAGGCGAGAGTTCGACTGTTACGCGATCGCCTGGCAGGATACGAATATAGTATTTACGCATCTTCCCCGAAATATGAGCCAGAACCATATGATCATTGTCGAGCTTTACCCGGAACATCGCGTTCGGCAGCGGCTCGACAACCTCGCCTTCAACCTCAATTGCTTCTTCTTTAGCCAAGGGTTCCTCCTGAATTATCGGCACTCGCCAACGGGTGCCTTTACCACTGTTTTGAGCGTCTTATGGCATGATCTAAAGGGTCTGTCAAGTTCAAGACCGATCAGACTCCCAGCATTTTTTTGGCAACTTCCAGAATTCTGGCAGTCTGGATCGGCTTGGTAATATACTCGTTAGCTCCCAGAGCCAGTGCCCGATCACGATCCTCGGTTGCTCCTTCAGTTGTAATGACAACCACCGGAACATCTTTGCACTGCGGATCGTTACGGATCAGGCTGACCAGCTTCAGTCCATCCATGATTAGCATATTTATATCGGTCACAACCAGGTCAAACTTCTGTGCTGATAGCTTCTTCAGCCCGCCGACCCCATCTCCCGCCTCTTCGATTTTCAGATTACGTATCCGCTTGAGCGCAAACACGATCAACTGACGCATCGTCGGTGAATCTTCGACAACCAGAACTCTGTACTCTGACATGTCAGCCTGCCTCCCGCTATGCCCTTGCTATCCCAGTATTCATGTAAATAAATCAGGGTTGAGTAAGAAATCCCTGTGTAAAACTGAACGTGCCTACACCCTCTCGATGCAACACTGCAGTGCAGATTGCCATGGCAGCATGCCCTCCGAGTAGATTGAAAATTTCTTCGTCAATATCAGTGAAACACTTTTTCTGTGCCAGCAGGCGATAAATCACCAGAGCCCCAATGACCTCATTATCAACCTGGAGCGGGATAACAGCCTTGATGTCCCCTTCACCGAGTCGGGACAATTCGTCGGCATTTGCAATCCAGTGCTGCCCCCGTGAGAGAACCGATATGATCCGCTGGTCGTTGACATCGGCGTTGACAATTCTGAAATCACCCGATTCGCTAAGCAGTGGCTGTACCATCTGGCCATCATCATCCCGCAGCATCAGGGCAAACTGTTCCGCACCGACAAGATTCAACAGGATTTCTTCGATGATTCGTATGATCTCGATCACATCAAAGGTTGAATGCAATTGATAGGTCGTGATGTAAAGATTTGCCAACAGGTTGTTCTCGGCCTCGATCTCGGCATAGCGATTGGCAAAATCGAGACTCTCCTGTTCAACCGATCCGATTCGATCAAGAATTTCCTGCTTTTCAGTTTCAACCCGGCACAATTTTTCTTTCAGTAATTGTAATTCAGCAGAGGGGCCTTCGGCACGAAGCTGTTGCTCAAGTTCGAGCACGCGATAGCGCAACCTCTCGTTCTCCTTGAGGAGTCCCTGGGTGAATTCGGCACCTTTTTTGAACACCTGCAGAAATTCTTCCGCACGTGAGCTCAAACCACCCGGATCGTTGTTCTCGGTCAAAATACCCTCCCGAAAATAGCCTACCATCCCTGACGACTTCGCTAACCGACGGTGCCGGACAACAAAATCGGGCTATCTTATCAGGAATACAGAAAAAAAACCAGTTCTTGAAATGCTTATTTATACCGGAGCAGAACCTCTTTGCCAAGATCATCAAGTGCGACAATCCGACTGACACAACCTGTGGCAACAGCCTCTTTCGGCATCCCGTAGACAACACAGGATTCTTCAGACTCCGCAATAATCTGGCCGCCATGCTCCCTGACCGCACGTGTTCCGGCGGCGCCATCATTGCCCATCCCGGTCAGAACCATACCCAGCAATCTCGAACCGTAAACTGTCGCGGCCGAGGAGAAAAGGGCATCGACAGACGGGGTATAAACTTGTCTAGGGGGCGGTTTTACAATGTGAATCCCCACCCCGTCGGCAAACCTGCGTAACAGCATATTTCGTCCACCGGGACAAATATAGACATGTCCGGGCTGCATCCGGTCACCAGTCACCGCCTCTGTTACCCTGAACAACGAATGGTCATTGAGTCGATTGGCAAAACTGCGTGTAAATCCGGGGGGCATATGCTGGGCCACGGCAAAACTCAGTTCCGGAACATGGCTGAAACCGGAAAAGAACCGGTGAAGTGCTGGCGGTCCTCCTGTAGATGAGCCGATAACAACAGCCGAAGGCGATGGAACTTTTTCAATTTCAGGCAGATCCTCAGTTGTCAGCACTTTTTGTTCAGGATCTCGCAGCGCATGACGTAATCGAAACTGCTCCGGTTTACAGGCTGCAAAATCACGTATTTTACGTTCCAGATCATCCTTGATCGAATAAAACTGTGAACTGATCGGTCGCGAAGGTTTGGCCACGAAATCGATTGCTCCCAACTCCAAAGCCTTGAAAACGTCTCCCTCACTGCTGCGTGATGAGATAACGATTACCGGAGTCGGGCAGGATTGCATGATCAGACGCAACATGCTGAACCCACCCATCCTCGGCATCTCAAGATCAAGAGTGATCAAATCGGGTGCAAGCTCAAGGGCCTTGCGCAGACCGATCTCACCATCACTGGCATATCCGGCAATCTGCACTTCGGGCATCGGTTCAAGCATCTTGCCGATCGACACCCGGTTAAATGCGGAATCATCAACGACCAGCACTCTTATCGGGGCAGCCATCAGGACCCCTCTCCTACCGGATGCACCGTTTCCGGTTTTTGATACAGCATGTCGTTGGTGAAATGACGCAATCTGAAATCGGTACTGATATTCATCAAGGATTCAGAGTGTCCGAGCATCAGGTATCCCCCCGGACGTAAACGGTCATGAAATGTTTTTATGACGCGTTTTTTTGCATCATGGTCGAAATAAATAATGACATTCCGACAAAAAACAGAATCGACAGCTCCCAGCAATGCGACACGATTGCTATCGAACAGGTTCAGATGGCTGATCGATACCAGATCTTTCACCTTCTCTGAGATTTGCCATTTTTCTCCTGCCGGAGAAAAATAACGGTTCAGATAATTCTTGTCGGTCGTGCGGAAAGAGTTTTGCCCGTAGAGCCCGTCACGAGCTGTCTTTAAAACTTTCTGACTGATGTCGGTACCAATAATCTCGATTGTCCAGTCGCGCAACAAGGGCTTATCAAGCAGCAACATTGCCAGGGTATAGGGTTCTTCACCACTTGAGCATCCAGCACTCCAGATCCGCAAATGACGCTCTCCCTTTTGCTCTTTTCGCTGCAGCAGTTCGGGGATAACCTCATCCATGAAGGTATGAAGCTGAAAATCTTCACGGAAGAAATAGGTCTCATTCGTGGTCAGCAGATCGACAACAGTCGCAAGCTCCTGCTCACAGTCCTGCCCGTAGCGCAACAAGTAGTAGTAGTCACGAAAACAACTCAGGCGCAAGTCGGCAAGGCGCTTGTTCAAACGCTTTTCCAGCAGATACTTTGACTCTTCTGAAAAATAGAGCCCACAGTGCTGGTAAACCAAATCACGCAGCAATCGGAACTCTTCATAATCGAGGGAAATATCGGCACTGAAAATAAACATCTAGTGGTCCCGGTTGTCCGCACAACGGCTGTTTTCGACCGCCGCCCTTAACGCCTGCCTGACCAGCACCTCGGTTTCCACTGACAATCGTTCTTCGAGGATTCCGCGCGCTGAATCAAGAGCACTTAAACCCAGTACCTTGGCTACATGAGCACGAACATCTGCATGGGAATGATTGATCAAGGAAGAGCAGAATTCGACGATCCAGCGCTTATCACCGTAACGATCCAGCAACCGTATCGCAACCTTGACAACCTCTTCGTCCTGATGGCGCAGCGCCTGCTCCAGGAGGTTTTGTCTTTCTCCCGGTAATACAACCGCAGCAGTTTCGAGAGCCGCAATCACAACCAGTCCACCAGGATCGACAAGTCCCTGCAAGAGCAATTCACGAACATCATCGCCCGAGAACAGAGACAAGGCACGCATCACGGTTGCCCGGACCCAGATATCAGCATCGCCGGCAGCAAGTTTCAATGCCGGCAGAACCCGAGCCTGAGTGCAGTGCCCAAGAGCACTGACAGCAAGCCGCCTGACTTCGGAGACTTCATCCGTAAGGGCGAATATCAGTCCGGAAATAACGGCCTCCCCGGAATGTCCCTTCAGTGCCCTGATCGCTTCACAACGGACAGTGCTTGAGGAATCCTTGACTCCCTTCAACAGCAGAGCTTCAGTCTCCCTGCCATCGATCAAGCCAAGAATCTTCGTGATACGCATTCGTTTATCAGCAGACTGATCTGCAAGCAATGGAGAAATCTGCTCCAGTACTCTTGCCCGACAGCGGCGGCCAAGTTCTGCTATCGCAAGAGTTGCCGCTTCCCTGATCTCCGAAACTTCATCGTCAAGCAATTGCAGCAGCAACCCAAGCTGAGCCTGTCCACCCACCTGCCCCAGGGCTCTGGTTGAGGCATACCGGAGCTGAGAGTCCCTGCTCTGCGCCCCTTCAAGCGCCAGTGGCAACGCCGGTTTGAAACCGAGTTCCCCACCGACATACACCAGATAAAGCCATTGTGTGGGGTCAGGATCAATAATTGAATTGACCAGCCCAGCGTAAGACTCTACGCCCAAAGCAGAGAAGGCCGCCAGAACCTGTGAACGCAAACGCTCCTCGGCCACACAAGAGAGTAAGCGGCGAAGATCACGATTATTGGCGACAAAGCCGTACAGAGTCAGAGCCGCTTCCCTGAGAGGTAATACCCCCTCGGCCAGAAGCGGTTCAAGGGACTCTGCAATCTGTCTAGAATCAGCCGTGTCCAGAAGCTGCCGGATCGACTCATGTTCCTGCACATGCAGCGCATGGAGTGCGTGAAGAGCAGCTTCCCGAACAGGGCGCATGGGATCAAGCAACCCTTCCACCAGATGCGGCAATACGGCCTTGCCACCGATCTGACCGAAACAGTCAAACAGTGCCTTGCGCAGTAACCGGTCATTCAGGTAGGGGAAGAGTGCGGCGGTCGGGATATCGCCACCGATACTTGCCAGGGCTTGTAAAATTGTGAATTTCAGCCCGGGGTCAGGATTATCCATCAATTCAAGCAAGGGATTTACGGCAAAACGGACACGCAATTTACCCAGTGTTTCCACAACGGCATAACGAACGTTAATATCCGCATCACCCAGAGAGTCAAGTAAGCCCTCGCCACAACCCGGATCACCAATTTCACCGAGCACATCAACAATAAACTTACGGACTTCGACGTCTGAACACGTGAGTTCGCGCTGGAGTTCGGGAACGGCACGCGGTCCAAGTCCGATCAATATTTCGATTGCGGCGTTACGTAAACCGACGTTGTCGTGATGGTGGAGCAGTTTAATCAAATCCGCGATCAGGACTTCAGGACTTTTGAGCCGTGAGAAAGCTTCAACCGCGGCTTTTCTGACCCTCCAGTCGTCATCTCCCAGACCAAGGGAAAAGAGCGACATGGACACT
>JAJRWF010000152.1 GCA_024276905.1 Deltaproteobacteria bacterium | reverse complement strand
GCTGAACCGGTTCAACCACTGCAACCTGCTTCGACTTGACCTGATTGAGCAGCTGCTCAATCGCCGGGTTCATCTTCGACAGGAAGGTATTGGGATAAACACCGATCCAGAAGACAAACAGTAGCAACGGCAGCATAATCACGATCTCGCGCAGGGAAAGATCCTGCAGCTTTTCGTTTTCAGGGTTGGTCACCTTACCGAACATGACCCGCTGGAACATCCAGAGCATGTAAACGGCAGCAAAGATAACACCGGTAGTCGCAACCACCGCATACCAGCGCAGACCACTCTCGAAAGCGCCGACCAGAGCGAGGAACTCACCGACAAAGCCGTTGGTTCCCGGCAGTCCGATCGAGGAGAAAGTAATGATCAGAAAGATGGTGGCAAAGATCGGCATCTTGTGCGCCAATCCACCGAACTCGGAGATCTGACGGGTATGACGACGCTCATAGATAAAACCGACGATAAGGAAGAGTGCGCCAGTCGAGATCCCGTGATTGACCATCTGGATAATGCCGCCGGCCATACCCTGCAGGTTGAGGGCAAAGATGCCGAGCATGACAAAACCGAGGTGAGCCACCGAGGAGTAGGCCACCAGTTTCTTGACATCATCCTGCATCATCGCCACCAGCGAACCGTAAATGATGCCGAACACGGAGAGGAATGCCAGCACCGGCAGGTAAGTCTGCAGCGCCTCAGGAAAGAGCGGAATCGCAAAACGTACGTAACCGTAGGTACCCATCTTCAGCAGAATGGCCGCCAGGATCACTGAACCGGCCGTCGGTGCCTCGGTGTGAGCATCAGGCAACCAGGTGTGCAACGGAAACATCGGCACCTTGATCGCAAAGCTGAACGCGAAGGCGAGGAACAACCAGTGCTGAGCACCCGAGGGGATTCCCAGACGGTAGAACTCCTGAACGCCGAAGCCTTCAATCGGAGCCCCGGAGGTGACCGCATAGTAGTAGATGTAGATGATCGCCACCAGCATCAGCAGTGAACCGACCGCGGTGAAGATAAAGAACTTGACCGCTGCATAGATGCGGTTCTTGCCGCCCCAGATACCGATCATGAAATACATCGGGATCAGCATCAGTTCCCAGAAGATGTAGAACAGGAACAGGTCGAGAGAAACGAAAGCCCCGAGCATCGCCGTTTCAAGCAGCAACAGCAGCGCCATGAAACCCTTGACGTTCTTGTCGACAGCCTTCCAGGTCGAAAGGGTCGCAATCGGCATGATGAAAGTCGTCAGCATCACCAACCAGAGGCTGATGCCGTCGATACCGATATTGTAGTTCATCTTGAAAAAGCTGCCGATGCTGATCCACTCGTGAAATTCACGATATTGCATCCCCCCCGAGACGGCGAAAACGTCGTCAAAGGCCAGCGGCAAGCTGATCAAAAAGGTGACCAATGTCACACCAAGGGCAAAGCTTTTCAGCAGCCCTTCGTTATCCCGCGGGATGAAGAGTAGAATCAACATCCCCAGCAACGGGAAGAAGGTAATTAAACTAAGCAGATAATCGGCCATGTGGAAACGCTCCTTGTAGCTCTATCTCTGTTCGCTGCCGAACCCTATTAACCGAAGATGTAGTAGCCGACAATCACCACGACACCGACCACCATGGCCATCGCGTAGTTATGCAGGAATCCCGACTGCGAGTAACGCAGTCCTGAACCGATTCCTTTGACGACCCAGGCGGTGCCGTTGACGACACCGTCGACGACGCGCACATCGAACCCCTTCCACAGGAAGGTCCCGATCCGCTTGCAGTTATTGACGAAAACCGCATCGTAAAGCTCGTCGATGTACCATTTGTTGTAAACGGCACGCCAGAGACCGGTGAAGCTGGCCACAAAACGGCCGGGCAGTTCGGGATTCTTGACGTACATGAACCAGGCGCCGAGAATACCGACCAGCGCGATACCGACCGACACACCCATCATGCCGAATTCAAGTGCTTTCGAATGAGCCAGCTCCGGCTTGATTTCGATCCCGTTAAGCACCTGAGCATGCTCAAAAACCGGGGCCAGGAAATGCTCGATATAGTTCGGGATGTGGCCGAAAATATTGCCGAGAATATGGGGCACGCCCCAGAACCCGCCAACGACCGCAAGGGCACCGAGAACCATCAACGGAATGGTGATTGTCAGACCCGATTCGGGGATATGATCTTTGGCCCGCGAATCGGTCTTCTGCTCACCGAAGAAGGTCATGAAGACCAGACGGAACATATAGAAAGCTGTCATACCGGCGGCAATTGCACCAACCAGCCACAGGAGCCAATGGCCACGTTCACCGGCAAAGGCCCACCAGAGAATCTCGTCCTTGGAGAAGAACCCGGAGAAAAACGGCAGTCCGGAGATCGCAATGGTCGACACCAGGAAGGTAACAAAAGTGATTGGCATCTTCTTGCGCAGACCACCCATATTGCGCATGTCCTGCGGGTCATCATGCAGATGAGCCTTATGATAGGCATGATGCATGCCGTGAATAACCGAACCGGAACCGAGGAACAGGCAAGCCTTGAAGAAGGCGTGGGTCATCAGGTGGAATATACCGGTGGAAAAGGCACCCACCCCCATGGCCATGAACATATAGCCGAGCTGGGAGACCGTGGAATACGCCAGGACACGCTTAATGTCGTTCTGGGCCAGACCGATACTGGCGGCAAACAGGGCCGTCGCTGCACCGACAATGGCGATAGTCATCATGGTGTCCGGCGACATGGCGAACAGACCGTTCAGACGACCGATCATGTAGACACCGGCGGTAACCATGGTCGCCGCATGAATCAGTGCCGAAACTGGGGTCGGGCCTTCCATGGCGTCAGGCAGCCAGGTGAAAAGTGGAATCTGGGCTGATTTACCGCAGGCACCGAGGAAAAAAGCCAGGGTTACGACAGTTACGACAACACCGCCGCTTTCAAGCAGATGGGCATTTTCGGCAATTTCGACGAAGTTGATCGTCCAGACGCCCTTGCTGCCGAGAGCCCAGAAGAGGGTCAGCAGGCCACAGATGAAACCGAAGTCGCCAATACGGTTGACGACAAAGGCCTTCTTGGCGGCATCACCGGCACTCTTCTTGTCGAAGTAGTAGCCGATCAACAGATAGGAACAGAGACCCACACCTTCCCAACCGACGAACATCACCAGTGCGTTGTTACCCAGCACCAGCATCAGCATCGAGAAACAGAAGAGGTTGAGGTAGGCGAAGAAACGGTAAAAACCGGTCTCGCCGTGCATGTAGCCGATCGAATAAAGATGGATCAGCGTACCGACTCCGGTGACGACCATGATCATCAGCGCCGAAAGCGGGTCGAGCAGGAAACCCCAGTCAACCTGAAAGGTACCGACTGACATCCAGGAGGCAATGACCTGCTGGTGGACCTTTTCGGAATCTTGCAGCAAAGCAAAAAAGTTGCCACAGGAGACCAGAAAGGACAGGAAAATCATCAGGGTGCTGATACCGCCGATAATCGCCTCGTTCCTGATCTTCTTGCCGAAGAGTCCGTTGATCACGAACCCAACGAGCGGGAAGAATGGGATGAGCCACAGATAGTCGTACATCAAACTCTCCTATTGCTTAAAAACCCCGTAGAGCGGGAATCTATTACCATTTCAGCATGTTGAAGTCGTCAGAATCGATCGACTCCCGGTTGCGGTAAAAAGCGATTATCAGCGCCAGGCCGACAGCCGCCTCGGCCGCGGCAACGGTCATGATAAAGAAAACGAAAATCTGACCGTCCATGTTCTGCAGATGCCGCGACAGGGCGATCAAGGTCAGATTGACCGAGTTCAGCATCAGCTCGATGCACATGAAAATAACGATGGCATTCTTCCGCGTCAGCACCCCGAAGGTCCCGATGGAGAAGATGATCGCACTCAAAATCAGATAGTGATATACGGTGATCATGGTTTATCTCCCGATCCGTGGCGGTTCAAACTTCGCGTTTCGACAGGATAACCGCTCCGACAATCGCCACCAGCAACAGGATGGAGGCAATTTCAAACGGAAGCAGAAAGTCGGTAAACATCGCCTTGCCGATCAACTCGGTATGGCCGTAATTGTGAATCGTCTGGGTTGTGACATCACCCAACTTGCCGGTCGGAACACCACGGCGGATGAGGAAGTTGGTCACGAACAGCATCAGGACCGACATGGCACCGCCCCAGGCCAGGGCATGGGTGTAGCTCTTTTTGACCGCAGTTCCCAGGTTGAGCAACATGATGACAAAAATGATCAACACCATGATTGCGCCGGCGTAAACCATGATCTGAATGGCCGCCATGAAAGGGGCATCCAGCATGATGTAGAGCGCGGCCAGACAGATAAAGGTTGTTACCAGCCAGAGTGCGCTGTTTATCGGACTACGTGACTTGGTCACGTAAAATGCCGAGAAAATGGCAACCGTTGCAAATAGATAGAAAAGAATCGATAACATGACTCGCCAGCTCCTTATCTGAGAAGACGTTCTTTTTCGAAAGTGAAATCTTCCCGCTTGAAGTTGGCCAACTCGTAAGTGTCGGACATTTCAAGGGCCTCTACCGGGCACGCCTCGACACAGTAGCCGCAGAAGATACAGCGCAGCAGGTCGATTTTGTAAACCCTGGGATACTTCTCACCCTGCTCGTTCTCGGCCGATTCAACGGTGATACACTTGGCCGGGCAGACAGTGGGGCAGAGGTAGCAGGCAACACACTTCTCACGGGTCTGGGTCGGCACCAACCGATGCAGGCCACGGAAGCGGGGGGACATCTCAAGCTTCACTTTCGGGTATTCAACCGTGGTACTGTTGCCCGGAAGCAGATGCTTCAGAGTGATACTCAGCCCTTTGGCAAACTCTTTAAACATATCTATCCTCGCCTTTTATTAATTACTGCCAGAGCAGGACCGCAATCGCGGTCACAATAATGTTCCCGAACGCCAGAGGGAGCATCACTTTCCAACCCATCTGCATCAACTGGTCATAACGCAGACGCGGGAATGTTGCACGAATCCAGATAAAGAAGAACATGAAACCGAAAACCTTGAGAAGAAAGTTGATGACACCCGGGAAAGGCCCATCCCAACCGCCCAGAAACAGGGTCGCGGCAATCGCGCTGATCGTGACCATGTTGGCGTACTCGGCCATGAAAAAGAGCGCATACTTCATTGAAGAATATTCGGTACAGAACCCGGAAACCAGTTCGGTCTCGGCTTCCGGAAGGTCAAACGGGGTCCGGTTGATCTCTGCCATCGAAGCGACAACAAAGAGCCCGAAAGCCAGCGGCTGACTGAAAATGTACCAGTTATGCATCCAGCTCGGGAACGCGGTAATTCCCCACAAGGGTTGCTGTTGTGCGGCAACGATCCCGCTCAGACTCAGGGTTTCCGAAAGCATGAAGATGGCGATGATCGAAAGACCGGCAGCCAGTTCATAAGAAATCATCTGTGCTGAAGCCCGAATCCCGCCCAGCAGTGAATACTTGCTGTTTGAGGCCAGACCGGCCAGAACGATCCCGTAAACGCCGAGACCGGCCATCGCCATGATAAAGAGCACACCGATGTTCAGATCGGTAATCTGCAAAGGCACCAGGTAGGTGACACCATGAAAGGTGAGCTCATAGTCACTACCGAATGGAATGACCGCCATCGCGATCAAGGCCGGGGCCAGAATCATCATCGGTGCCAGAACAAAGGCAAACTTCGAGGCCTCGTTGGGGATAATATCTTCCTTGAAGAAGAGCTTGATCCCGTCGGCAATCGGCTGCAGCAGGCCCTTGGGGCCGGTCATTGTCGGTCCGAGTCGGGTCTGCATCCGACCGATAACCTTCCGCTCGACCCAGGTCGCATAGGCAACGATACCCATCAGCACACTGAAGGCGATCAGGATTTTCGCCAGCATGGCGGCTGCCCAGAGGGCCGGGGCGTTTGAGAGGCTCAATACTTCTGGCGTCATGACCATCCTCTTTCTTAACGTTTATGGCAATTGTGCCGTTACTGCGGGCAGGCCCGCAATTTCATGTGTGTTACTTGCTCACGTCGACAGCGATAGCAGCTTGCCCGCTGTAGATGCGATTTAAACCCAGAGCGGCGAAATGGTAAGGAGCGAACAGCACCCCTTTCGGCAGGCGCCGATCAACCTTGGCCGTGGCGACAATTTCCCCACCGGCAGCCTTGAGTTTAACCGTTTCACCATCAGCAACCTTAAGTTCGGCAGCATCTTCACGCCCGAACTCGATGTAAGGTTCGGATACCACCGCCAGCGGACCCTTGGCATGAACGCTGGTGGTACCGCTATGGTAGAGGGCGCTGCCAACGACCAGCTGAAAGCGGGCATCCAGGGCCTTGCCTCCGGCAGCGGCAACCAGATTGCGGGTTTCGGGAGCCAGAATGTCGCTGCCCCAGACATAACCCTGATCGCCGATCATATCGAAATTGATCATCTCGTAACCAGGCGTTGTCGCAGCCAGTTCGGCAAAAGCCACTGTCTCGTCAGTCGACGCTGAGGCGCCGAGCCCGGCAAGCAGGGCCTGAAAAATGGCAAAGTCGGTTTTGGCCTGTCCAGGGGAAGTAATACCGGGGTTCAAACGCTGGATTCTGCGCTCGGCATTGGTAAAGGTGCCGGACTTCTCGGCAAAGCTGGCCGCCGGCAGCACAACATCAGCCTTGCGCGCGGTCTCGCTCAGGAAAATATCCTGGACAACAACAAAGTCTGTCTTGTCGAGAGCCTTCTCTACCAGACCCTTGTCAGGATAGGAAACCAGCATATCCTCACCGGTCACGTAAAGAGACTTCAGCTTACCCTCGGCAGCGGCATTCAGCATTTCAGCCGCACCAAGTGCTCCCTCAGCGGGCAGAATCTGCAGATCGATGGCACCCTGGCTGTTGCTCTTTTCACCACAGAAGTAGAGCCCCGAACCGCTGCGCCCGGCGATACCGGTCAACAGGGACAGGTTGGCAACGGCCAGACCCAATTCCCGGCTGTTGGCCGTATAGGGCAGCCCGTACGCAAGCAGAATAGCGGCGTTCTCAGCCTCTACCAGCTCTTTTGCCGTCTGTTTGATCGCATCTGCATCAACACCGGTTGCAGCAGCAACCGCATCAACCGAGTAACCTGCCAGAGCCTTCTTGAACTCATCCAGACCTTGCAGCTCGTCGGTTTTGGCCAATCCTTCATCAAGCAGATGACGACAGATGGCGTTGACCAGATTGACTTCAAGACCCGGCTTGTGCAGCAGGGTCCGCGCATGAGGCATGCGGGTCAATTTGCCCTGTTTGTCGCCGATGACAGTCAGGCGTGCATCGTTACGTCTGACCGCCTGATTGACAACCATGCCGAAAACCGGGTGGGTCTCGTAAAAATCGGTGCGGATCGCCAGGATGGCATCGGCCTTCTCGACCTGCGGAAAGGTTGCAGTCGAGGCCTTGATCCCCAGAGTCTGCTGCAAACCTTCGGTCAATCCCTTGTAGCATTCGCCACCGGAATGATCGAGATTACCGCTGCCGACCGCTTTGGTCAGATTCTTGAGCAGGAAAAGCTCTTCATTGGTCAGACGGGCACCGCTGATGAAACCGGCATCGCTTCCGGCAGACCGCAGTGCGTCGGTGACCTGCTGCAGGGCCTCTTCCCAGCTGGCCTCAACCAGTTCACCGTCTTTGCGGATCAAAGGACTGGTCAGTCGCTTGTCGCTGTTAACATAGGAGGCTCCGAAGCGACCACGGATGCAAAGGTTGCCGTCGTTAACCCCGGTTTTATCGTTAAAACGGATCGTCTGAACTTCGTTGTCCTTGGTACCCAGAGTCACCGTGCAACCGTTACCGCAGTAACCGCAGACCGAGTTGACTTCTTTGAGCTGCCAGGGACGGGCCTTGAATTTGAACGGACGTGGCAAAATGGCCCCGACCGGACACATCGAAACGCACTGACCGCAGAACTCGCAGTTCAGACCGCGATCAAAAGCGGTTGCAATCTTGGTTTCGAAACCGCGATTGATAAAGGAGTAAGACCCGTAGCCGACCACCTCATCACAGACCCGCACACATTTACCGCAAAGCACGCAGCGATTCATGTTGCGTTCGATCAGCAGGTTGACCTCATCCGTCGGCAGGTCAAACTTCTCGCCCTCGAAGCGGTTGGTCACGACTTCATATTCATAGGAGAGATCCTGCAGGTCGCATTCACCGCCCTTGTCGCAGACCGGGCATTCAACCACATGGTTGACCAGCAGAAATTCGAGCACGGTCTTGCGCACCTTGCGGATCTCATCCGTCATGGTGGCCACAACCATTCCCTCGGTAACCGGGGTCGTACAGGAGGGGATCAGACGCCCCTTCATCTGTTCAACTTCGACCAGACAGACGCGACAGGCGCCGTAAGGGAGAAGTTTCTTGGCGTAGCAGAGAACCGGAATGTGAACTCCCGCTTCTTTGGCCGCCTCATAAATCGTGGCGGTTTTGCTTACCTTGACCTCTTTACCGTCAATCGTCAGATTAACCATCGTGACCTCTTATTAAATCGAAACCCTGTCGGGTCGCCTATTTAATTGCCATGAAGCGACAGGCATCGTAACAGGATGTACACTCGGTACAGATATCCTTGTTGATGACCGCCACCTTACCTTTTTCCCACGCGATCGCATCGACCGGGCAGACCCGCGGGCACATGCCGCACTTCTTACAGGCCTCTTCAATAACCTCGAAGTGGAGCAGCGACTTGCAGGAGTGCGAAGGACACTCACCGGTCTTGATATGCTCCTCATACTCGTGGCGGAAGTAACGCAGGGTCGACAGAACCGGATTCGGCGCCGTCTGGCCCAGACCGCAGAGTGAACTCTTCTTGATGTCGTAGGCCATGTCCTCAAGCAGTTCGAGATCGCCTTCGCGCCCCTTGCCCTGGGTGATCCGCTCGAGAATCTCAAGCATGATCTTCAGACCGATACGACAGGGAATACACTTGCCGCAGGACTCAGCCCGGGTAAAGTTGAGGAAGAAACGCGCGATATCAACCATGCAGGTGGTTTCGTCCATCACGACCAGACCACCGGAGCCCATCATCGCACCGGCCTTGATCAGCGAATCGTAATCAACTTCAGCACTGAGTGCCTCGGTCGGCAGGCAGCCACCCGAAGGGCCACCGGCCTGCACTGCCTTGAACTTGCGATTGTTCAGAATGCCGCCGCAAACGTCGTAGATAACCTCTTTCATCGTGGTTCCAGCCGGAACCTCGACCAGACCGGTGTGCTTGACCTTGCCGGTCAGAGCAAAAATCTTGGTCCCCTTGGTCCCTTCGGTGCCGATCGCATTGTACCAGTCAGCGCCGTTGTAGAAGATGTACGAGACGTTGGCAAAGGTTTCAACGTTATTGATATTGGTCGGCTTGCCCCAGAGACCACGTACCGCCGGGAAAGGCGGGCGCGGACGCGACATGCCACGTTCACCCTCGATCGAGGCCATCAGGGCGGTTTCTTCGCCACAAACGAAAGCACCGGCGCCAGCCTTGATCCGCATATCGAGCGGGAAACCGAGCCCCATGCAGTTTTCGCCCAGGATACCCTTTTCGTAGCAGGTATCGATCGCCATCTGCAGACGTTTGATCGCCAGCGGATACTCGGCCCGCACATAAATGTAGGCGAAGTTGCAGCCGATGGCGTAGGCACCGATCATCAGCCCCTCGATCAGGCCGTAGGGGTCGCCTTCGAGAATCGAGCGGTCCATGAAAGCCCCTGGATCACCCTCATCGGCATTGCAGATCAGGTACTTTTCGTTGCCCGGGGAACCCTTGGCGAACGACCACTTGACGCCGGTCGGAAAACCACCGCCTCCACGGCCACGCAGCCCGGATTTCTTGACCTCTTCGATGACCTCATCGGGAGACATGGTCACCGCTTTCTTGATCCCGGTGAAGCCCTTGTGATCGATGAAGTCGTCGATACTCTCGGCATCGATGGTTCCGCAGCGCGAGAAGATAACCCGCTGTTGCTTCTCCAGAAACTTGGCATAGTAGGGACCGGCCACCTTCTTTGCGATCGGTCCTTCACCCAGAATGTGTTCTTCAACAATTTTGGGCACCAGTTCGGGAGTGACGAAATCGTAGGTGATCGCCTCTTGCCCCGGGATACAGACATCGACCAGCACATCGTTGGCGCACAAACCACGACAGCCGGTGCCGACAACCTCGCAACGTTTACCGACAGTCGCTTCGACACCCTGCTTCTTGAACTCGGCCTCAAAGGCCTCGCCGACATCAGCAGCTCCGGAGGCAAGGCCACCGGTTCCGGTACAAATCAGTATTTTCAGCTTTTCAGCATTCTCGGCCATAAATCTTCCTCAATGCCTGAACGTAAGTGAGGGCGACCCTCAGTCCATTGCCTGGTATTTTTTGATGACCTCATCCATCTTCTGGACGGTCAAGCTGCCGTAGGTTGCATCGTTGACCATAATGACCGGTGCCATACCGCAGGCACCGATACAGGCAACATACTCGGCGGTAAACTTAAGGTCTTCGGTGGTCTCGGCATGCTCGATTCCGAGGCGTTCCTTCAAAGTTTCACCGATCCGCCCGGCCCCCTTGACGTGACAGGCGGTTCCCATACAGACCCGCACAATATACTTGCCACGAGGCTCCAGGTGGAACTGGGCATAGAAGGTCAGCACCCCGTAGATCTGACTGGCATAGACATTCAGCCGCTCAGCCGTAAGATGCACGGTCTCCTCAGGGATATAACCGTACTCTTCCTGAATTTCCTGCAACACCGGCATCAGCGCACCATGCATATCCTGGTACTTGTCGATGACCCGGTTGGCGGCCGTCAGGTCGATTTCCTGCTCCTGAACCTGCTCAGCGGTTTCAGTCATGGTTTCCTCTTTTTGCAACCCGTTTAAGAGTTAACGGTCGATTTCCCCGAGAACGATATCGAGGGTACCGATAGTAGCGATAACATCAGCCAGCAGCACACCTTCAACCATCTGCGGCAAAGCCTGCAGATTGACGAAGGAAGGCGGCCGAATCTTCATCCGGTAGGGATGCGTTGAACCGTCAGAGACCAGGTAGTAACCAAGCTCACCCTTGGGGGCCTCGGTTCCGACATAAATCTCACCCTCTTCAGGCTTGAACCCCTCGGTCACAATCTTGAAATGATGGATCAGGCCTTCAATGGTATTGACGACATCTTTCTTTGCCGGCAGACAGACCTGCGGACAGTCCGCCAGGATCGGTCCGGGCTTGAGCTTGTCAAGTCCCTGCAGGATAATGCGCGCCGACTGGCGCATCTCATCGAGACGCACCTTATAGCGGGCAAAAGTATCACCCTCGGTCCGAGTCGGGACCTCGAAATCAAACTCACTGTAGTTACAGTAGGGATCATCGCGACGCAGATCCCAGTCGACCCCGGAGGCACGCAGTGCCGGGCCGGAAAGACCGATATCAATAGCATCTTCACCACTGATGTAACCGACATCGATGGTCCGCTTCTGCCAGATCTTGTTCCCGGTCAGCAGGCCCTCGTAGGTTTCGAGGTGACCCTCCATCGATTCGGTAAACTTGCGAATCTCATCGACCAGCCCCTCGGGCAGGTCTTCCGACAAACCACCAACACGGAAATAGTTCGTGGTCATCCGGGCACCGGAAACTTTCTCGTAGATGTCGATAATTTCTTCACGCTCACGGAAGCAATAAAGAAAAACCGTCATCGCTCCGATATCGAGGGCGTGAGTCGCCAGCCACACCAGGTGACTTTTGATCCGGGTCAGTTCAGCCATGATGACGCGAATGGTATTGGCTCGCTCGGGGATTTTATCGGTAATTCCCAACAGCTTCTCAACCGCCAGGACATAGCCGAGGTTATTGCTCATCGGGGCCAGATAATCGAGACGGTCGGTCAGCGGGATCACCTGATGGTAGGTACGATATTCCGACAACTTCTCGGTGCCACGATGGAGAAAACCGATATGTGGCGTTGCCTTAACAACAATTTCGCCATCGAGTTCCAGGATCAACTGCAGCACACCGTGAGTCGACGGGTGCTGAGGTCCCATATTGATGGTCATCGTTTCGGTTGCCATTTTATGCCTCTTCCGTAAAAGGAATTTGATTCGGTATTACTTGGATTTTCAGGAAAGCCGTCCCTGATAGGGCTCGCGGTCAGGACCTTGAAGCGGGTAGTCCTTGCGTAACGGATGTCCCTGCCAGTCTTCCGGCAACAGAATGCGGCGCAGATCGGGATGGTTATTGAAGCTGATCCCCATCAGATCCCAGCATTCACGCTCGTGCCAGTTGGCAGTCGACCAGACACCTGAAACGGTATCCACGCGTGGGTCCTGCTCTTCAACCAGAACCTTGACCCGCAAGCGACTCTTGATAGTGATATTGTAAAGGTTGTAAACCACCTCAAAGCGCGGGGCGCGTCCAAGATAGTCAACACCGCAAAGATCGCTGAGGAAATTGAAACCACAGTCATCACGCAGATAGGTGCAGATTTCAACAACCTCACCACGCTCCACGGTCACAGTCGTTTCGTCACGATACTCGGCCTCGGCAAGCACCAGCGCACCGAATTTTTCCTTGAGTTTTTCAACAACTTGTTTGCTCATCGCATTAGTCCTGTCTTCGTGCTGACGGGCCCTTCTCAGGCCTCGTTAACGACTTCACCGACGCCGATGGCGGCACCGAAGCTGTTGCGCTCCTTCATGATCTTCTCCTGCAATTTCATCAGACCATAAAGAAGACCCTCGGGACGGGGCGGGCAACCGGGCACGTAAACATCCACCGGCAACTCCTCATCGATCCCCTGGATCACGCTGTAGGTATCAAAAATACCGCCGGAAGACGCACAAGCGCCCATGGCGATTACATATCGGGGCTCAGGCATCTGCTCGTAAACGGTTCTGATGACCGGCATCATCTTCTTGGTCACCGTCCCGGCGATAATAATGACATCCGCCTGACGTGGCGAGGCCCGAAAAAGAACTCCCATACGGTCAAGGTCAAAACGGGCAGCGCCGGCAGCCATCATCTCGATAGCGCAGCAGGCCAGACCAAAAGTCATCGGCCACAGAGATTTGGCCCGCGACCAGTTCACCAGCTTGTCCAGGCTCGTGGTCACAAAACCGTTACCCAGGGTTTTTGGCTGCTCTATTCCCATTCCAGAGCTCCTTTTTTCCATACATAGACGAAGCCGACCAGGAGAATAATGATAAAGACTCCCATCTCGACGAAACCGAAAATTCCCAGACGCTTGAACATGACCGCCCAGGGATAGAGGAAGACTGCTTCAATATCGAAAAGAATAAAGAGCATGGCAATGATGTAGAACTTGATCGAAAATCGATCCTGTGCCGAACTGAGCAACGGCATGCCGCACTCGTAGGGAGCCAGTTTGACATCGTTCGGCTTGTTCGGCCCGATCAGGCGCGAAGCGATAACCGTCCCCACGGCGAAGGCAAAGGCGATTCCGATCAGGACGAGAATCGGCAGATAGTTCTCAAGCATAAAACCCGCTCCTTCAAAAGCTTAATAAGGTGATAGATCCACCGGGCGCAGATGGACCCTTGGCGTTTACGCCACAGCGTCCCGAAAATTAGGATAATTCCCCCCAACATGTCAAGGAAAAAATACAGTATACTGTATGCAATAAATGTGGCCTACAACATTAGTTTAACCACTGATTTTACAAGGATTTTGGAAATTGCCCGGAGCGGAAAGACTTACAATCAACGGGACACTGCGACCCAATGGAGAAAGGCGCGATATTCAAACACCGTTTGTTTCTTTTCCGGGTCATTGACTTGGCAATCGTCGAAAATCATTACCCGGTCAACTGCGCAGGGCGTCCAGTTCCGTTCTGCTGAAACGATAGGTTTCCCGACAATAGTCACAAGCGACCTCAGCCCCATCCTGCTCTTCAATCATCGCGGTGAGCTCAACATTGCCAAGCCCGGCAAGCATATCGCCGATCTGACGGCGGTTACAGGGGCAGTTAAAGGTCAATGCGGTCCGCTGCTGCCGCGAAAAGGACTGGTTGCTCAGGACATTTTCAAGGATCTGCGCTGGACCCAGCCCCCGGCGCAGTTGACTGGTGGTTGGCGGCAGGCGGCCCAGGCTCTCCTCAAGTTGCGCCAGTTGCACCTGATCTCCCGGCGGCAAAGCCTGAACCAGAAAACCACCGGCGGCGGCAATTTCACCCTGACTGTCAAGCTCAACGCCGACGGCAACACAGGAAGGGACCTGTTCGGAATGGGTCAGATACCAGGCAAGATCTTCACCGATCTCACTGGTCTGCAATTGCACCATACTGCGGTAAGGCTCCTTGAGCCCCAGATCCTTGATCACATGCAGAAAACCGGCGCGCCTCACGGCTCCGGCAACATCAAATCGATCCCCACTCGGCGGCAAGCCCGTTTGTGAATTCTGCACCTTGCCGCGGATACTCCCCGCAGCATCGGTCTCGACCATTAACCGTCCCAGCGGACCGTTGCCTTCGATCATCAGGGCCAGGCGCTGATTCCCTTTAAGCAGGCACCCCATCAGCGCGGCCCCGGTCAATAGTCGCCCCAGCGCAACCCTGGCGGTCAAATCGGCCTGCTGACGGTGACAGATTTCGCGCACCAGTTGCGTTGTGTCAGCAGCCGCTGCGCGCAACTGCCCATCTTCAGTAACAACCCGTATCAGATGATCCTGCATCGTCTTCTTTCGTCCTGTCATCAAGGCCAAGCAATTTCACCACTAAGGCCACCAAGAAAACCCTTATCACCTCAATATACCTGGTGGTGAAAAAATCTGTTTTCCGTCGAACCTACTCCTTACCCCGGTCAGCGCGTCTCATCTGTGCATTGACCCTGCCCGCGCAGACCGCCATCGCAATCCCCTGCACGGCGCTGATCTGTGCCTCACTGATGCCGTTAGCCCTGGCAACGCCAAGGTAGTGTTCCATTCAGGGTTCACAACCAGCGGCCAGCGCCGCACTTAGCCCGACCAGAATAGTCATGTCCTCATCCAGCGCCGGGTCTTCGCGCACCAGATCATAAAAATCACGGTACATTTTTGCCGTTTCAGGTGACAGCATCTGCCTCTCCTTCACCATATGGAGGGTGTCCAGGATATCCTTGAGCCTGTTCTCGCCTCTGAATCTTAACTGCGCAAACGCTTACCGGACCCGATCAGCCAGGCGGCCCAGCAAAAAAGGGCCACTGCCAGCAGACTGCTGACCCCGAAGGCAAGCGCAAAACTGATATCCCCAACCCCGAGAATGGCATGCCGAAAACCGTCGATCAGATAGAACAGGGGATTGAGATAGGAGAGATTACTCCAGGGAGCCGACAGGATTGAAATCGGGTAAAAAACCCCGCCCAGATAGATCAGTGGCAGGATCAGGAAATTACCGTACATCGACAGGGTATCAAAATTCTTGGCATAGATCGCCGCAATCAGTCCGAACTGGGCAAACAAAAAACTGGCCAGTATCGCCATCAGGATGGCCAGCAGCGGCGAGCTCCAGGGCAGCACGGCAAAGAGGGTCGAAATCAGCCAGGTCACCAAACCGACCAGCGCCCCACGCAGCATCGCCGCCAGGGTATAGGCCAGTATAAATTGCGCCGGTGAAACCGGCGTCACCAGCAGATCGACAATACCGCCGAGATAACGCGACATGAAGAGTGATGAAGAACAGTTGGCAAAAGAGTTGTTGATCACCCCCATCATGATCAGGCCGGGGATGACAAACTGGGCATAGTTGAAACCTTCAAGTACGCTGATCCGTTCGCCCAGGGTGGCGCCGAAAACAAACAGGTAGAGCGAGGCGGTGATGATCGGAGTCAGCAGGGTCTGCGAGGCCACCCGCCAGAAACGCAGAACCTCTTTACGCAACAAGGTGGTAAAGGGGAGCCAGGGTCTGAAGATACCCTGACCGTTTGAGCCACTCATGAATCCCCTCCCGACCTGGTCAATTGCAGAAAAACTTCTTCAAGTCCGCTCTGCTCGGTCTCGAAATCGTTGACCCCGAGGTGCAGCGCCGAAAGCTGGTGCAGCAGCTCACCGATGCCCTGATCGGTCGGCAGACACAGAATCAGCTGACGACCATTACCGGTCAAACGCGGATGATAGGCTTCGAGCCCTGCCGGTATCGACTCAAGCGGGTTGTCAAGCCAGAGCTTAAGGGTCCGCCGGGAAAGCCGTCGCACCAGCTCACGGGTCGGCTCCAACGCCACCAGTTCACCATGGTTCATGATGGCGATCCGGTCACACATCTGCTCGGCTTCTTCCAGGTAATGCGTGGTCAGCAGAATGGTGGTGCCGTTACGATTGATCTCGCGCATAAAATCCCAAAGCCCGTGGCGCAGTTCAACATCGACCCCGGCGGTCGGCTCATCAAGAATCAGCAGCTTCGGACGATGGATCAACGCCTTGGCGATCATGAAACGGCGCTTCATGCCGCCGGAAAGCTTGAGCATCACCTTATCGAGGTGTGGCCCCAGATCGAGCCGGTCGATCAGCTCCTGCCGCCACGCGGGATCATCCTCAACCCCGTAATATCCCGCATGCAGACTGAGTGCCTGGTCGATGGTGAAAAAATTGTCGATGACAATCTCCTGATGAACCACGCCGAGCATTCGCCGGGTCTGGCGATAATGAGTGCGATTATCGTAACCAAAAGCGGTAATCTGACCGGTATCGATCCGACAGATCCCCGAAACCATATTGATAGTGGTACTTTTACCCGCACCGTTGGGACCGAGCAGACCGAAGATCTCACCCTGATCAATATCGAAACTCAAGTTTTTGACTGCCGGAGTGCCCCCAAAGGCTTTCGACAGCTTTTCGATGTGCAGTGCTTTTTCCATGGGACGAACTATACTCTTCTGAAATGCTGCCGTGCAAGGGTTCGGTTGACCCTTTGGCCAAAAACAAAGCGGAATCGTCGGGTGGCTGGCCGGGAGCCGACAGGCTTGCTCAAAATGTGGCAAAATGATACCCAGATTAAATAAAGGAGAGCATAAATATGTCGAAACTTGATCGCATCACCACCGGCGGCGGCGACAAAGGCCAGACCAGTCTGGTCGACGGCAGCCGTGTCGCCAAATGCTCACTGCGGGTCTGTGCCTACGGCAGCGTCGATGAACTCAACTCCGTCGTCGGGTTGATCTGCTGCGAGGAGCTGCCAAGCGACTTGCCTGAGAAGCTCCGCCTGATCCAGAATCAACTGTTCGATCTCGGCAGTGAACTGGCGACCCCGGCGGCAACCGGCAGCAGCAAGCAGGGCTGGGGCATCGCTCAGTCACAGATCGAGCAGCTTGAAATCTGGCTGCACGAAGCCAACGACACATTGCAACCGACAGCGACCTTCGTCTTGCCCGGCGGCAGCAGAGGAGCAGCCCTCTTCCACCTGGCACGAACCGTCACTCGCCGCACCGAACGCGAAGTTGTGGCCCTGGCGACAGCAGAAAGCGTCGCGCCACTTTGCCTGCGCTACCTGAATCGGCTCTCCGATCTTTTTTTCGTCTGGGCGCGACTGTGCAACAACGAAGGTCGCGATGACCTGTTGTGGCAACCTCAGCGCAACTGATAACTGGTGATGCGCCAGCGGCCATCGTTGTCCTTGTGGATGACCAACCGCTCAAGGCGCTTGTGGCGACCGAATGTACTGCGAAATTCAACCTGCATATAGATCCCCGGGGGAGCGGTTTCAAAATAATCAAGATGGCGGGCCGCAAGCCTGCGCCGCGCTCGTACCTCTCCCAGCGGCTCACGATACGTCTGTAAGATCTGCTGCCATTTTTCCACCGATAATCGCGACTGGAAATAGCGGGTACTGACTCGCCAGGCGTCGACATAACGTTGCTGATCAAGCAACCCCAGATAGGCCTCGGCTTCGGTGAAGGCGACATCACGTGCCGACCTCGGCGCAGCAACAGACACCATGGGGATCAACAGCAACAGCAAAAACAACAACAGATTCCGACGCAAAAAAACCTCCACATGAACAAACCGGAAAGTGACCTGAATCTAGTGTCCCGTGCGGTTAATTCTGCCTTCTAATTCTGGCCCTTTTAGCTGCGGTCTGCGTTCCTCCTCCTCGGCTTAACTCAGGCTAGACCTGCGTCGGCGCGCCTTGTCCGCAGTCAAAATGACTCAGAATTAATTGACACAACTAACCAAACGGGACACTAGTACCTTGTAACCCATAAAGTGTCGCAAGATTGCGAAGGAATTTGGTGTGCCGGCAAGGCGTGGCTGAGGGCACATAGCACCGCTATGTCACTGAAGTCACAACGCAGCCGGTGTGTCAAATAACAAGCAAGATGCGTTAGTTTATGGTTTACAAGGTACTAAGTCTAACCGAGCCATCCCCGCTTCTCTACAAATAATCCGCGATCAGTTTCCTGATTGAGCCCGGAACCAGGGCAATCACGGAACGATTATGCTTGCAGAAGAACTCCAGCTTGCGCATCATAACCTCCAGGAGGCAAACTCATGAACCAAGCGCCAACCGATGAACCGTTGATCCCGCGCCTGCTGGCCAGCAACGCGCTACGCGCCAACCTGAGCAAGCATATGGATCTGAACAAGATGGCCGATTCCAAGGCTTCGATGATCCTCACCGCCTCCTCGCTGATCATCACCATCACCCTGACCCAATACGAGCAACTGCACCTGTCAACCGTCCTCCTGCTGGCCGGGTCCGGGCTGCTGGCGGTGGTGATGTGCCTTCAGTCCCTATCTGTTCTCATCAAGATGGATGATCTGGTCGGTTACTTCGGTAAAGGCAACATCGTGACTGATCAAAAACAGCTGATCATACCAGTGCTCGGTGACGTCCTCTTTGCCGACATCGATTGAGCGAAAGGCGCGCGCCAGATTTTCACGTCGGGTCGCGTCCAGATTTGAGGTCGGCTCGTCGAAAAAGGCGATCCGCGCACCAATCGTCTGCAGCATCGCCAGGCGCAACGCGACCACCGCACTCATGGTCTGCCCGCCGGAGAGTTGGTCATTGATCCGCTCACGAACTTCACCAGCATCCATATCACGTAAGACGATCTGGTAATTCTCGCCCCAGGAGAGCTCTTCATCGGTTTCGGCAATGGTACGATAAATCTTGTCGGCCCGCAGGCTGATCTCCTCGCGAAAACGTTCTGACAGTGAAGCGGAGACCTTCTTGAAAACCTTATTGCGCAGATATTTAACCAGCTTTTCCTTCGCGACGAAAGACTTGACCTGGGCCTTTTTTTCGTCAATCTCCTGCGCAACTTTTTGCAGCCGTTCAATTTCGCTGGCAACCCGTTCCAGGTTGTGTTTCAGATCAGTCAGTTTCTGATGCAGGGTTCCAACCGCCCCTAAAAGTTGTTCCTTCTGTCGCCGCTGTTGCACATGCGTTTCAACCTGATATTCTACCTGGACCGCTTTGAGTTCGGTTTCTTTTCCCTCCCACTGGCCATGAATGTCCCGAAGTAACCGAACATAATCGTTCAATCTATTTTGCTGTTCGAGCAAACCATCGGCCAGTTTCAGGTTGGCAACAAAAAGCTGTTGCGCGGGCTGGAACTGCTGTTTTTCCTGTTCGGCCTTTTCGATATCGCCCTGCAGGGTAGCAAACGCCTGTAGCTCCTTCTGCTTCTCGGTCAGCTGCGTTTGTGTCCGTTGCTGTTCCGCCTGCAGTTCCTGTATGCCCACTGCCCGGTCAGCATTTTTTTTGCGGCGTGTACTTAACTGCTCGGCCTGTTGTCTGAGCTGTTCAAGTTTGGCCTGGGCCTGTTTGACCTGATCCGCGGCCCTGATGGCAGCGTTCTCCCCTTGCGCACATTTTTCAACTTCGGCCCCCAGTCGTGATCGCTGCCTGCCCAGTTCATCCAGCTTCGACGAAAAAACATCCCGCGGCACCTTGCCAGCCACATTCAGACAGGGTTCCTGGAAGAAAGGGCATGACCCTTGAGCCAGCTTTTCACTCCCCTCTTGCAGCCCGGAAGCGCGCCCCTCGATCTGCCCCTGCTCCGCCTTGAGATCGGAGAGTCGCGCACGAATTTCAGGGAGTTGCCGGGCAAGATCCTCAATCTCGGTAGCGACGTTCAGGGATTGCTGAACTTCAGCCAGGCGCCGTTCTTCGGCAGCCAGCTCTTGTGCCGCCAGCTCAAGCGCTTTGGACTCGGCACCGCGCTGCCCTTGCAATCTCCCCAGACGCTTATCGAGTTCAGCACAGTCTTTCTCGAGCTGTCTCTGCTTTGCCACCTGCTCTCGCAGCACCACAAGTCGGGCTTCGGCCTTATCAAACGCCTCCTTCCCTGCTTTGTTTTCAGCGACGATAAGGCTGGCTTTTTCGGCCTCGGAGACTCGCTCTTTTTGCGCTGAGATCTTTTGTTCGCCATTTTCGATGCGTGTTTTCAGGGTCGCAATCTCGGTCTGCAGAGACTGGATTGTTTTCTCTTTGTGGTCCAGCAGAACGAGAGCGGCTTCTACCGCCTGCAGCTTCTTTTCCTGCACAATCCGCTGCTTATTCGTCTGCTCCTGATCCTGAGTCAGTTTTTTCAATTCAGATTTTTTATCCGGCAGCAGAGCAACCTGCTCCTGCCTGCTGTCGATTTCAGCCTGAAGCACATCGACCCTCGACTTGATGGCGCTCGCCAGCACGCGAGTTTCGGTGTAGGTCTTGCGCCAGGCATCGATTCCGAGGATCGCGTCAAATTCATCGCGCCGCTTGGTCGGTTGTTTGATCACGAAAGGACCGAGAAAATCATTCTGAAAGGGCCCGATCACCAGTTCAAACTGCTCGGCCAAGGCGCGACCATTATCCAACTGAAGCAATTCCTTGATCCGCGCCTCGGTCTCCGGCATGCCGCTATGATCTTCTACCTCGTAGTTGCCAGCGACTTCCTTGTGCAACAACCATTTAGAGCCCGCACCGACGGTCCGGCTCACCTTGAACCTTTGCCCATCGTCCCGCTGGAACGCGACTGAAATCTCACCCCTTTTCGCGCCGATGGTGATAAAGCGTTCAACGTTACCGACAAACTTCTGCGCATCAACCCCGAACAGGGCATACCCGATTGCTTCAAAAATCGTACTCTTGCCGATCCCGTTGGGGCCGGAGAGGACATTGATCCCAGGAGCGAAACAGAATTCGGTGTCGCGGTGGGATTTTATGTTTTTAAGTTTGATGGAGAGGATCTGCATCGTCTAGCCCTCCCCGTCCAGCAGACTGAGCAGTTCATCACCATCGACATCGCCCTTCAACACCAGATCTCTGATACTGATCGACAACCGGATCAACTCTTCTTCGCGACCTTGATAAGCGCTGCCAGCGCCAATCAGTTCATGCAGAACATCCTTTTCGATTTCGACCAGCGACTTCTTGCTTTCTTTCCCTTCACTGTTGCGCGTTGTCAGTGACAGCTGGTTTTTGATCTCGACATGCAGTGGACGCAGCCGTTCTTCGAGGGCCAGCCGCAGCCGTTCGCGCCCCAGCTCAAAGGGATGAAACCCGACCCGCCCGATCAGTTTCAGTTCAAGCAGCGGGCGACGCCCCTCCTCACCAGCAGGCAGCTTGCTTTGCAGCTGATCAACAAAACGCTCCAGTGCCACAGCGGCATTTTCCGCCCCATCCAGATCAATTGTCTCGACGAACATCAGTCGCGGACGGGTTGGGCGACGCTCGATCTTGAACTCCCCCCCCGCATAAGTCACAAAACAGTAGCCCTTGTCGTACTTCTGCTCGCCGAAGTTGACCCGCTCCGGCGCACCGGGATTAAAAGCATACGGCTTGCCCGCAGGAGTTTCGATCACGTAGGGCTTGTGCCCGTGCCCCAACGCGACGTAGCCAAACTTTTCCGCCAGGGGATGCGCCTCTTCGAGCTGCATATTGCCGATCTCGACCGGCGAATAACTCCAGATACCGACATGAAAGAGAAGCAGGTTGTTTTCGGTGGTGACCGCTTCGCAGATGCGCTCGACATGACTCCCGGCCTGGGCACCGATATAACCCAGACCGTAGATGTTGAGATCACCGATCTGCACATGCCCGCCGCAACCCTCGCCTGCATTGAAGGGAGCAAAATGGTAGCCGCCCTCTTCCGTCCGTGTTGGACGCAGCAGGCGGATATATCCCATCTGCGACAGGGCCTCCATCCACGAAATGCTGTCTCGGCGATGAATCCAGTCGTGATTCCCCTCGATGGCGAGGCAGGGGATAGCCGCGTCTTTCAGCGGTTGCAGGGTCTCGATGGTCCGGGCAAAGGTTTTGGGCAGGATCTGCCCGACATGAAACAGATCGCCGCCGATCAGCACGAAATCGACCTGTTCAGTCACCGCATCGGCAACAATTGCCGCCAGACAATGAAAAAAGTCTGCGTAACGTTCCGCTTCGCCGGGGGAATTGCGGTAGGTCTTGCCGAGATGGATATCAGAGGTATGGATAAAACGCATTGCGTGCTCGTTCGGTTCGGGGGATTGGCTGAGTCTATAGGATCGCTCCTCGTGGTTCAAGGAGCGTTGAAAATCAGAAATCGCTACTTCAGAAAATCAAATTAATTGGGGAAGAACAGCAACCAGCTTGTCAATTTGTCCGATTTCTGAGAGCTTTGCCGTAATCCCAGATCAGGTGATACTTTGCAGCTCTGCGCTCACCCTGCATGGAATCTCAACGCTGTAAGCACCTTTAGGCTCCCTGGTGCTGAATTGTTTTTGCAGTGACGTGGATCATATGGGTCCGGTTTCTTGCGAGACGCCATAGGCATTCATAACCCGAGTACTCTGCTTTTTGAGCAGGCATGAGCTCACCTCTCGGTAAAAGGCTTATGGCTAAATGTCGCATGCAAAAAGGACATTTGCCAAGAAGCGTTAGCCTTTAAGCTCGACCGAAACGGATCTGATGGCGAGTTAGATGTTAAGTTCATTCACTGTTGTCAGGGTATGGCTAAAGAGGTTATTTGCATTATAAATTCAGCACAAATTCATAGTTTTACTGATATGCTTATTTTATTGTGCGCAAATTGACAAGATGACATCTCCATGATATCGTTAGCATGATACCTCAGGCATAGGCGGGGAAATTAACATAAAGGCACAATATATCATGCGTAATATAAATATCGACACCGCTCCTGTTGCTTCACTTCTCAAGGCCATGGGCCAGCGTCTTGATGCGCTTCGTATTAAGCAGGGCATCAAGAATGAGGAGCTTGCGGCGCAATCCGGGGTGAACCGCAACACCTTGACCCGACTCTGGCAAGGAAAGTCGGTCAGCTCTGAAAACCTTTTTCGGGTGCTGCGGGCACTTGGAGCCATCAACCTTGTCAGCGAAGCTGTTCTTGAGCCACCACCTTCGCCGATGGACTTGCTTGATGCCCCCCAAGACAAGAAATCGGGCAAAGTAAAGACCAAGGTGTATAGCTCCCGGCAAAAATCGATCAAGATCGAGAACGGGCCGCGTGATCCTTCTGCTGAGGGCTCAAAAACCGGACTGGTCAAGGCCGACAGAGAAGCAATTCTGAGGCGCTACAAAAGGAAAAAGCTGTCCTCAAATCAAGACCAGGAGAAAAAGCACTAGATGGATACCATTGCCGTCAATATATGGGGGAGACGCCTGGGCGCTCTGACCTGGGATGACCGTCGACAACTTGGACGTTTCGCCTACGATCCTGCCTTTATCAAAACCGGCCTTGAGGTTGCCCCCCTGACCATGCCGCTGAGTGGCAAGATCTATGAATTCCCCACACTGGTTCGTACCCGCAGCTTTATGGGGCTGCCTGGCCTGATTGCCGATTGCCTGCCCGAAAAGTTCGGTAATGCGGTGTTGGCCGCCAAACTCGGTCAGCTCGGGCGACAACTTGATGAAGTTACACCCGTTGAACGCTTGTGCTATCTGGGGACCCGGGGCATGGGCGCACTGGAATTTGAACCGGACTGGGACACTCGGCCCAACGGCTCGGCCACCCCCCTGGTTGTCGAGGAGCTGGTGGCGATGGCGGAGCAAATCCTGAAACAGCGCTCCGATATGACCACCCGGCTGGAAAGCGGCAATCTCGACACCCTGATTCAGATCGGAACCAGTGCCGGTGGCGCAAAAGCCAAGGCCATTATCGCGTGGAACGAGGAGACCAATCAGGTTGTTTCCGGTGCCGGAGACATCCCGGTTGGATACAGCCATTGGCTGATGAAGTTCGATGCTATCGACAATGAGGAGCTGGCAACCTCCCGGCATATTGGACAGATCGAATATGCTTATCACCTGATGGCAGTTCTGGCCGGAATCGATATGATGGAGTGTCGCCTGTTTGAAGATGGCAATCGCAGCCACTTCATGACACGACGCTTTGACCGCCCAAATAGCGGCGGCAAAATCCACTGCCTGACCTTCTGCGGGATGGCCCACGCCGACAGAGATCCACCCGGGATGCAAGGGTATGAGCAATTGTTCAGCACGGCCCGAAAACTTGGGCTTGGCCAGACCGCGCTCGATGAAATATTCCGGCGCATGTGTTTTAACATTCTGGCCAGGAATCAGGATGACCACAGCAAAAACCACGCGTTCTCAATGGATCAAAGCGGCACCTGGGGGCTGACTCCGGCCTATGACCTGTGTTTTGCGTACAAGCCCGGCAACCCATATATTGAGTCACACCAGATGTCCTGCAACGGCAAGCGCACAGATTTTCAACGTTCAGATCTGCTCGCAGCCGCTAAGGCCGGTGATATAAACAAGCCGGATCAAATCCTGGAAGAGGTGCAAGAGGCCCTGCTCGCATGGCCCGCCATTGCTCAGGACCTGGGGCTGGAACAGATCCAGATCAAAGCCATCCAAAATCTCTTCCGGCACTTTTAACCAAAGCCACAGAAGCCTCAACAATCGACAGGAGTCGTCAGGGGAAAGTTGCTGAACAATCCAGCCCCTGACAACCTTTTGCCAAATCAGCCAGGCTGCTTTAGTATGCCCTCCATGATTTCTTTGATTATCAATGCCGATGATCTCGGCAGTAATCCACAGCGGGATCGGGGGATTTTGGAAGCCTTCAAAGAGGGTATCGTCACCAGCGCTTCGATCCTCGCCAACGGACCCTCTTTCAGCACCGCTGCGACACAGGCCAAAGAGGCCGGGCTCCCGGTCGGCGTCCATTTAAACCTGTCTGACGGCGCGAGTTTGACCGGACGGATAGAGGGGCTGACCGATCACCACGGCCAACTGCCGGAAAAGCAGAAACTGCGTCAATACCTTGCGTCAGATGCCTGCGATCCTGCCGCCCTGCGCGAGGAACTTGCCGCCCAGATTGAAAAAGTCATTGCCGCCGGACTTCACCCAGGGCACATCAACGGTCATCAGCATTGTCAGCTCTTCCCCTGCCTGACGAAGCTGATCATTGAACTGGCCGCCACATACGGCGTTGGAGCCATGCGCAGCGCGCTACCCGCGGAACCGGCCGTTCAGGACCCCGGCCGGCAACTGGGCGAAGAGCTGGCACTCTACCGTCAGCTCAGCCCCGCGGCGCACAAAAAACTCTGCGAGTCCGGAATCGAAGCCCCGGATGGCCTCTGGGGAATGCCGTTACTGAACCGTCTCGACAGCTCTCGCCTCTGCCGTCTGCTGGAACAACTTCCTCCTGGCTGCTGGGAACTGATGACCCATCCCGGCTATCCCGATCCCCTGGGGAGAGCCTTCGACGGCCCGCAGCGTCAGATCGAACTGCAGGCCCTGCTCTCTGACCAGGCGCGGGAGATCATCATTCGTCGCAAAATCCACCTCTGTACCTTTGGAGATCTTCGATGCGCATCCTGATCCTTGTCCCCCACCAGAACCGGATCAGCGGCAACTGGGTGACGGCAAGCAGATTTCAAATCGGGCTTGAAAAACATGGTCACCAGGTCGCCCTGCATGACACCAGCCTGCCCCCGAATGGCAGCCTCAAGCGACAATTGCGTGACTTTGATCCCGACATCTGCATCTTGCTCCATGCTTACCGCACCGGAAAACCCTGGCTAGAGGAAGCCAAAAAGGACCTCCCCTGCCTGGTGGTGTTGACTGGCACCGATGTCAATCAGGGTCTGGATGATCCGCAACAAAGTTCTGTCATTCGATCAATTCTGGATCATTCGGCCTATGTCCTGCTGCAGAACTCTTTGATTCTGGGCGACCTCAGGCTCAAGCACCCGGAACTGACCAGTAACCTGCGGCTGCTACCACCGGGGATTACCCTGGGCCAGGCCCCCTATGATATTCGCACGAGGCATAAGCTGCCACAGGAGCAAACCCTCTTTCTCTGTCCCGCCGGCTTGCGCCCCGTCAAAGGGGTTCTTCCCCTGCTGAAAATGTTCGATCAGGTCGCCGTCGAAAATTCAAACGTCCACCTGGCTTTTTGCGGTCCGGTTCTGGATGAGGGCTATGGACGGGAGGTTCTGGCCGCAATTGAGGCGCGACCCTGGGCCAGTTATCTCGGCACCATCCCGACAGAAGCCATGGCGAGTGCCATGCGTGGTACAGATGTTATTCTCAATAATTCTCATACCGAGGGGCTTGCCAACAGTCTGCTCGAAGCGGCAACCCTCGGCATTCCGATCCTGGCCCACAGGATTCCTGGCAACGCAGCCATCGTAAAGCCCGATATTAATGGCCTGATGTATGACAACGAAACAGAATTCGGCCAATACGCCCGGCAATTGCTCCGACGGGAGAAACGCCAGCAGCTGTCCCGGCCCGACCCCTGTCGCTATCACCCCGACAAGGAAACCGCCGAACTGATCAGTCTGCTGCAGCGGGCGCTTGACGGCCCTTCCAGAGAGCGCGCGCCAGAATCTCAAACGCCAGGTCGAGATCGGTCTCAGGATTCAGAGGCTGACCGAGAAGCTGGGTCAATCCGGCGCGCCTGAGCAGACGATCATCATAAATCGCCCGGGCCGCCAGGCGACGCAACTCATTTTCCAGATGAGTAAAATTGAGATCCCGCGACAACTGCATGGCCTCTCCAAGACCGGTAAAATCGAGCGCAGCACGTTCGAAGAGCAACCGTCTCCTCTCCCGGGAATAGAGCCACAGAACCTTGTCCCGCTCCTCAGTGGTCTGACGTACTTCTGTTTTCACTTTTTTGGTCATCGGGAGACCACCGGCAAGCAGCGTTTTCCCGAGACTGAATTTACGTTTCGTCCCTGTCGCCATGGTCGTCAGCTGTCCGCTGCTGCTGATCGCAACCAGCAACAGGGCCATACTGGCGTATTCAAGGGTAAAAGACTCACCCTCAGCAGACCGAACCCGCAGTGACTGCGATCCCAGTTCAAAGTGAGTGATTCGAACCGGCTGACTGTTGCTGCGCACAGCCTGAGTGTCGATCATCCGCGCCGGAACTCCACTCCGCGTCAGCTTGAGAGCGACCATCTTGGCCTGCTCCGGGTCCGCAAAGCTGACGAGGACGGTCGGACTGCCACCGGCAATCTTCTGCCGCGCCTCAAAAACCAGAATTCCCAACACCTCGGCAATGACTTTAGCGGCGGCGGCCTCCTCGGTTTGCCAACCATGTACCGCAACAATGTACATCTCAGCCTCCGTTCAAAGGTAACTTACTGTTTGACGATCAACTCACTTTGAAATTCTAAGTGGCAAATTCAGTCCCGTCTGTCTTTTCGGGATTCCGCGCCCAGAATACGGTCTCCTTTTTCTGCTTTGTCAAAAGTCTTCATTCGGCCGCCAGCTCCTTAAGCCGCGCGATCTCTGCGTCACGCAGGCGCTGTGATTCTTCGCGCAAACGTTCGGCTTCGACGCGGAACCTTATTTTACCTGCGGCGGTGCCATCACCCTGTGCAAGGGCATTAACCGCGTTCTGATAGCTGATCCGATAGCGTTCTTCAACTGCCATAACCTGTCGCTCCAACGGAGAGGCCGCTGCGTAACGCCGTGCTGTCTCCTGCTCTATTTTCAGAACCTTCGCGGCGTAGATTAAACGCTGTCGATGAAATGGCATAAACCGCTCATCAATCTCGCCGAGATACTCCCCCGACTCGTAGGCCTGCACCAACCGTTGATACCAATCTTTCGCCTTCCCATAGTCGGAGGACAAACCGTAACGGCCTTTCTCGTAACCGAGCGCCAGCGTCCCCATCGCGGGCAGATGATTCTGTTCTGCCGCCGCTCGCAAAAATCCGATCCCACGCTGCGGGCTGCGGCGCATAATTCCCGCCTGACGCTCAAAATAGGTCACCAGTCGATACTGCGCCTCGGCATAACCGCCCTCGGCAGCGCGTTCGATCCAGACTACGCCTTGCCGGCGCTGCGACGGTGGACCGCTGACCACCATCTGCCGCCCAAGTTGATATTGTGCCTGCTCATCCCCCGCCTCGGCTCTGCGTTGCAGTTCATCCGGCGATTGATAGCTTCCGCCGGTCAGCTCGAAGAGCCGATCAAAATACTTCAGTTCGTTACGCCAATAACGCTCCTTGATCGGATTAGCCGCTACACCATTGAGCCCATCGCGATAGGCATCAACCAGCCGTCGGACCAGCTCTTTCGATTTCAGGAGGTCGACAGGGTAACCGAAGCGCCCAGTCTGGTAGGCTGGCGCAACATATTCCATCGTCTTGACGTGGTTCTGCTCCACAGCTCTCGCCCACCATTTGCGTCCACGCGGCAGATCGATTTCCAATCCCTTGCGACCCAGCAGAAAAACCGCGCCCAATTAATATTGCACCTGAGAATCCCCCTGGCTGGCGGCTTTCTCCAACAGCGCCAGCGCCTCACTCAGGGTTTCGATTGTTGCGCCCCTCACCTCCAGGAGCTCACGCCCCAATTGCGCCTGAGCCAGGGGATCATTTTGCGCCGACCGTTCTTCAAATGCAGCGATCTGCTCGGCCGCTGCTCGCCGGGAGGCAGCCGACTGCTTATCCCGGGGCAGACCATTGAGGCCTGATTGATAAGAGTCCGCCAGCAAATTCAAGAGTTCGATAGCCCGCCGGGGATCACGTGGGAAACCATCCGCCCCCTTTTGGTAGCGCCGGGCAAGGTCTGCCATCGCCTCAGCATACCCGTTCTCTGCGGCCTGCTCCCACCAGCGGCGTGCTTCGGCAACATCCTGCTCAATCCCCAGCCCGGGGTTACCGCTGATAAACTGGCGACCAAGTTCATACTGGGCAGCTGCGTATCGATTGTTTGCCGCCTGTTTCAACCAGGCAGAGGCCGATGCTGAGGATTCAATCCCCGCCGGGGAGGATTTCGAAAGCTCCTGATAGAGCCTGTACTGCGCTTCGGCCATCCCACCCTCAGCCGCCACCTTCAACCAGCGGAACTTCTCTTCCCTTGAACGCGGAGACAACGCCAGCTGCAATGCCGCTTTGATATGTCCCTGCTCGGCCGCCCGCACCAACCAGCGCTGATAACCGGACGAACCGTAAACTGCCCCGGTTTTTTCCTTGATCACCATCGCCAGACGATATTGCGCAGCGGCAATCCCCATATCTGCCAGGGGCTTTACAAACAACAGGGTTCGATGTGTCCAGCCAAGGGACAGGACCAGAATCAGCAGACTGCCAACGACAACTCGACGTTGCAGGCGACGCTGCCATTGCCACCGCTGCACAGTCATCGCCTGGTGCCGGGCAGCCAGATGCTGGTAGCCCAACAAACCAAAGAGCACCAAAGCCAAAGAAGAGAAATAGGCAACAGCGGCAGAAGGCGGCACGCCGAATTCGGCCAGAGCGTCAATAAAACCGTAGAGGCTGAATGCCGAGGAACTGCCGTGCCCCCCCGAGATGAAAATCGGATTCATCGCCCCGATCAAGCCGCCTGCCAATACCAGCGACAGGCTGAGCGTTCGCATGACCGGTGCTTGCAGCTTGCCAATCAGCAATGCCAGCAGCCAGGAAAGGAAATAATAGAGCGCCCCGGCAATTAAAGCCGGGGCCAACAAGAAGGCCGCGAAAGCCAATGAATCACCATCGGTGATAAAGAGGCTCGACAACCCGGCAGCAAAAAGAAAACTGGCCGGGGCCAGACCGCCGGCGACCGCCATATACCAGGGGAACGGTAAGAGATGGAAAAAGGTCAGAAAGAGAAACCAGCGGCTTGAACCGCGGCCGCGAGGAGGGATTTTGTGCTCCGGGTAGGCCATCAACTGATCCTGATTCTCGGGGGATTACGCGATCTAAAAGTGGCACACTGGAGGGACATTCTACCATTTCCTCTTCGAAGCGAGGTATAAATTTTCGACTCGCCTGCGGGTCCAGAACGTTCGTCGTAGAAAGTTGAGGCGGGACTTCACCGAGCGGTTGCTGGTGAAACACCTGATGTCGATACTTTTGCCCATCTCAACCCAACCCTAGTGTCCCGTTTGGTTAGTTGTGTCAATTAATTCTGAGTCATTTTGACTGCGGACAAGGCGCGCCGACGCAGGTCTAGCCTGAGTTAAGCCGAGGAGGAGGAACGCAGACCGCAGCCAAAAGGGCCAGAATTAGAAGGCAGAATTAACCGCACGGGACACTAGTCCTCAACCAGCCTGTTCAGTCTCTGCTCCAGGGTCACCCCTTGCCAGTTTGCAGATGACGGCGTAAACCAGATCTGTCATTCTACCGGCCATGGACAAAAACCGGAAACATCCCCCTTTTGAGTATCCAGAATGGCTGGCCCTGCCGTCGGATCTGCAAGAGGATGGTCCGGTTCTCCTCAGCAAAAAACTGTTGCGCCGTTGGGAACTGGTCCTGCAGGCGCGCCAGATCCCCTTTCGTTGTGAGGACCACGCCAGCGGCTGGCAGATCATCGTTCCGCCTGTTTACTTTGATCGTGCCTGCAAGGAACTGCGCCTTTATGAGCAGGAGAATCACAACTGGCCACCTCCCCTGCCCGACGTCATCCCCCCACAGGACAATATTCTGAGTACGCTTTCAGTCCTGTTCCTGATCGCCTGTTTCCACAATCTCACCCTGCTTTCGATCAACCTGCTCGGTCATCATCCGGTCGACTGGGTCGGTCTCGGCAACGCCCATGTCGAAAAGATCATGCAGGGCCAGTGGTGGCGGCTGCTCACCTCCCTGACCCTGCATGCCGACTGGCTGCATCTGCTCGGCAATATGATCATCGGTGCACTGTTTGTCGTTCGGCTCTGTCGGGATCTGGGTTCAGGACTGGGCTGGAGCCTGCTGTTGGCAAGTGGTGTTTTCGGCAACCTGTGCAATGCCCTGCTGCAGCAGCCCGACCACCGCGCGGTTGGAGCTTCGACTGCGGTTTTCGGGGCCGTTGGCTTACTGGCGGCCATCGGACTGATCCGCTACCGGCACAATCTCCGCCGCCGCTGGATACTTCCTGTTGCTGCCGCGCTGGCACTGCTGGCCTTGCTCGGCAGCTCCGGTGAGCGAACCGATCTGGGGGCACATCTGTTCGGCTTTGTCTGTGGCTTCGGACTGGGACTGGTTGCAGAATCCATGCTGAATCGTTACGGACGACCTGGGGTCCGGCTCAATCGACTGCTCGCGCTGGGCTGCACATCACTGGTACTGCTGGTCTGGTGGGCAGCCCTGCGATAACCTGACACTCTGTTTTTCGACTATTTCAATTGCCCAGCGTCTGTTCAACAAAGGCCCCAACCTCGGCAAGGGCTTTACGATAAACTTCGTCAAGAACCGGTTCAAAATTATAGCGATAGTAATCGACAGAGACGCTATCCTCATCATACCAGTGGTGAGCTTCGGTGAATTCAACCACCACCCTTTTTTCGCCCAGCTGTTGTCCGGCTTTTTCCACCTGTAGAAGAAGTGTCATCCTGACTGTTTTCCGCGTCGATACCGGCAGCGGAAAATCTCCGCCGCTATCAATATCGCTGATCAGGAACAGTCGACCTGCATCAGAAACAACAGTCCCTGCCATGGCTACAAGTATCGGTTTTCGCGGACGGTCCTTCAGGCCGATTTCGTCAAACATTGTCTGCAATTTCTCGATGCGCACCCTGAGTACAGCCTGTCCTGACGCGCCGAGGGACGATTGACGTTGCGTCTGTGCCTTCAGCAGGGCGGTCATTCGCTCATTGACCGGGAAGCGAGCATAAGTAAAGGCGGGCCCGGACATCACATAATACAAATCCTCCAAAGCTGAAGAAAACTCCAGACTCAGCTGATAGGGGACCGGGGTTGCCACCGGAAGGCGACTCAGGGAGTAAGGTCTGCTGCAGGCCAATACACTCAAAGCGAGGGCCAGTGAAAAAAACAACCTTAGGAAAATATGTCTTGTCATCGATTCTCTCCTGCTTTGCGTTATCCTCATCTGGCCTCTTTCTTCGATTGTACTCCAGACACGCTTCGAAGGTCAGAGTTCCAAAATGTATTTTCTCAGGGGCAATTGTATTATGATGGAGTGGACACAACCGAAGTGTGGTACAAAATAAAATATTTACCACGTCATATCAAGGGGTTGGCCTAAACGCCTTTGACAGTCGTGGTTCTGTTGTCCCCTGTTGAGGTGCGCCGTGTCCGATAAAAAAACAACCGTCCAACACGAAGAAGGACTGGACATCCCTTACGATCAGCTCGATCCGGCAACCCTGCGCAGAATGATTCAGGAGTTTGTGAGCCGTGACGGTGCGGACTGGGGTGATACCGGCTGTTCTCTGGAGGACAAGGTCGAGCAAGTTCTGCAGCAACTCAGGAACAATAAGGTAAAAGTTGTTTTTGATCTCAGATCACAAACGGCAAACCTTGTCGCCTGCCGATAAGAATCAGGAGATACCATGACGACCTCTGAACACAATGATCAGCTCGTCGCGCTGATGCGCAAGGAAGAACAACAACGGCAGGCTGGATACCGTGAGCAGGCCCTGAAACTCTTCCCCCATGTCTGTGGCCGTTGCAGCCGCGAATTCGAGGGCAAAAAACTCCGGGAATTAACTGTCCACCACAAAAATCACGATCACGATTACAATCCGGCCGACGGCAGCAACTGGGAGCTCTTGTGTCTCTACTGTCATGACCATGAACACAGCGGTGGCGTACAGGAACAGCGCGACACTGATGGTCCGACCGAGCGCCTGAACAAACCTTCGCTTGCCCACTCCCCTTTCGCCGCCCTCGGTGATCGGCTTAAGCAGTCGAAATAAAATCTCTGAAAACGCGTCTGAGCGAGAATCATCCGACAACGACTTCATGACCCGAGGCACTGTTGAAAAACAAACTGATACGTCTTGCCGAACTGATCCAGGAAGATTTCTCCGAAAATCTCATTGCGGCCTTTCGCTCCAGTGAAAAGCAATCTCTGGCCAGACGTCTGGCAATCACCAGCGATGCCATTGCCTTTCATCAAAGCCGCTCCGAAGAGTTGTGGCTGAAAGCGGGGAGCAAAAGAACCGCTGAGGAAAAACACGCTGCTGCCCGCGCCGAACTGGCTGCCTTTGTCTTTGCCTATCTGACCGGAGACGTCAGAGAATACGCTGAAAGCGCCAGGGAGGCGATGCGCACGCTCGGCCGCCAAGGTGAAATAGACATCGTCAAAAGCCTCGCCGAGTGCTGACCATGCACATGGGCCTTCCGTTTATCCTGGTCAGGCGGATTTTTCTCGAGGCCGAAGCACGGCGAGCACAACAACCAGAAGCATAAGAAACCGATGATTAAAACAGAACCCGGCCCCACATTTGACCACCAGGCGCTGATCGAGCTGGCTGAGATGCGTATGCCCTTCGGCAAACACCAGGGCATGCGCCTGATCGACCTGCCAGAACCCTATGTCGTCTGGTTTGCCCAGCAAGGCTTCCCGAAAGGAAAACTGGGGCAGATGCTGGGAACGGTCTACGAGATCAAGGTCAACGGTCTGGAATACCTGTTTGAGCCCTTACGCTGACAAGTTTTCCCTAAAAAGGCTTTGCAATGAAAATCCAGAAACTTAAAGAGTAACACCGCGCCAAAGCCTACGCGCTTTTACGTCGCGCGTTTCCACGCAGCGAATATGAAGCCCGGCTGGTTGAACAATTCCACCAGAATAACAAGCCGATCCACGAATGGATCTGCCTGCACACCGGCAAGGCTATCGCCTACATCGCCTTTTCCAATGCCTTTAACGACCGGGAGATCTGCGGCCTGCATCTGGCGCCGATGGCGGTATCCCCTGATTTTCAACGCCAAGGGGTCGGTTCGGAACTGCTGCGCTTCGCTTTAAGACAAGCGGAGGTCAAAGACAGGACGCTCTTTGTGCTGGGAGAACCCGGCTATTACAGCAAGTTCGGTTTTGAACGCTGCAAGCTGCCGATCTGCCCTTTTGATAAAAATAACGCCCACTTCCAGAGCATGCGCAATGCCGGTGAAATCAAATTTACCATCAGCTATGAAACGGAGTTCAAGACAGCGACAAAACCAGTAAAAATAAATAGCTCGGTCAGGACAAAAAAAAAGAGGCGCAGTCAAAAGTAAATACGATATGGGCCCTAAGCTTCCAGGTGCTCAGGGGACTGATCTTGTCGTCAATTTCTCAATCAATCAGCTTTCTGGTTTTGTTAATCATCTGATCCCGGTTTTTTGCTCCGGTTGAAAAGACATCGCCAAAAAGGCTGATTGCGTAGAAAAACGCGGCCAGAAAAAGGAATAAAAGAACAATTTTAAAACTCGCTTTCACATTTTTATAAACCAGGAAGATCAGCACGACAGCAACGCTCGCAACCACGATTGGATACTGATGGTAAATCCCGAAAGCATCGTTCAAAAGACGGTCCAGATTCATAAGTCCTCTTTATTCGTCAATAAAAGCGTAACGGTGCAGACGTTACAAATTCGGCACCTCGGCCCTGTTCAAAATATGTACGATCCGGCTGACATTGCCTGCACTCATCGCCGTAAGCGGGATAAAAAAGAAGGCATTTTTGTCATGATAGAGCAAAAATCCGGCGTCGAGCTTGCGATAACCGACAAAATTGTCCCAGGGTTGACTGTAACCGGAATTCTCGCTGCGTACTGAAATCTCGGCGGGTGAAACCGCGACGGTCAACTCCTTGCCGAAAAAAGGATGTCGGCAGGCCGCGCGCAACGATTTGTAGATCAGTAGATGTTTCGACAAAACACCGTAGAATCCGGTCGCCAACAATAATGCGGCGATGGCTTGCGATTCAAAAAAACCACCGAATCCGCTGGTACCGATAATGATACAGACCACCCCCCAGAGGTAACGCAGTTTCAACGACCGGTCGCAACCATAGTGAGCATCGAAAAACTTCCGCCACAGCTCTCTGGTCAACTGGAAATTGAGAATGATGGTTTCAGGCATGGCTTGAGTTCTTTTCGTAAGAGGTCGAATTCAAAAAAAACATTGCAGAGTTGTTTTTAGCGCACAGGCGATGATTTGTCGCGGAATTTCTGTATAATCCCCAGCCATGACAACTTTCATCATTCTGCTTTATCTGGCCGTCCTCGGCTTCGGGCTGGGACTTCACTTTCTCAATAACCGTCACCTCAAACAGCACGGCAGTGAGATCCCGCCGGGCTTCGAGGGGGTTGTCGATCCCGAGGCCCTGACGAAATCCTCTGCCTATACCCTCACCAAGGGACAGGTTTCCCTGGTGCAGAGCCTCTTCGACAGCGCCCTGACGCTGTTGTTTATTTTCGGCGGTCTCATGGCCTGGTACGACGGCTGGATTGCGGACTATGCGCTAAACTTCATCACCGCCGGCCTCGCCTTCTTCCTGTTCCTGTCGCTGGCCAAAACCCTGATTGACCTGCCCTTCGATCTCTACAACCATTTCAAGATCGAGAGTCATTTCGGCTTCAACAACATGAGTTTCAAGCTCTGGTGCGCCGATCTGGTCAAATCTCTGCTGCTCTCCACGCTCTTCTTCACCACCCTGGCTGCGGCAGCCTTGTGGCTTATCCAGGCCGCCCCGGAAAGCTGGTGGCTCTGGGTCTGGGCCTTGCTGGTCGGTTTCGGCCTTTTAATGATGCTCATCTCGCCCTACGTCATCGAACCGCTCTTTTTCAAATTTGAACCGCTCAAGGTCGAGGGTCTGGAGGAGGAGATCCGTGCGATGATGACCAGGACGGGCCTGTCGGTAAGCAAGGTTCTGCAGGTGGATGCCTCCAGGCGCAGCGGACATTCCAACGCCTACTTTACCGGCTTCGGCAAACAGAAGCGGGTGGTACTGTTCGACACCCTGCTGGAGCAGCTCTCCAAAGAGGAAATTCTGGTAGTGCTGGCCCACGAACTGGGACATATGAAGAAGAAACACATCCAAAAACGGATGGTTTTGCTGGCCGGGGTCGCGCTCTTTTACTGCTGGCTGGCCCATGCCCTCATCGGCTGGCAGGGGCTACCGCAGCTCGTCGGACTTACGGAGGCCAGCTTTTACGCCCGGCTGGTGATCCTCCTCTTTCTCTCCGGCATCCTGACCTTTCCCCTCACGCCGCTCTTCAGTACCCTGTCGCGCAAGGATGAATACCAGGCCGACCGCTTCGCCTGCGATCTTCACGGCAACCCCGAAAACCTGGCAACAGCCCTGATTCAGATGAGCAGGAAGAACCTCTCTAATCTGCACCCCCACCCGACCTATGCACGTTTCTACTACTCCCACCCCCCGGTGGTGGAGCGGGTGCAGAATCTGCGCGAAATGGCCGGTTAGACCAACCTCGTTGGTCTCCGGCGTTATTGAACCACAACAACAAGCCTGTTATCATTTCAGGAAGGGCCTGAAACCATCCGCATTGCCACGACGGCGGGATGATTACAATTCAGGATTTCCCTGTCTCTTCGTACGCTTTCTGTCAGGGTTCCCCTTTTGTTCGGTTGTGCGCCGTGGACTCCAGCCAGCCCCTGCTTCGGAGAACGAAATAACCTGGGACAGCTAGGCACTTAACTCGGGACGACAACAGGTCGCACCAATTGGCGGTCACAAAACACCCGCACTTTCGGGCGCTGCCCGCGGGAGGAAAGACCATCGTGAAATCTGCACTCAAGAAATTTCTGCACAAGGATTCGTCGGTCGGCATCCTGTTGATGGTCGCCACCCTACTGGCGATGGTTTTTGCCAATTCTCCCCTGCAAGGACTCCATGGTTTTATCCTTGAAACACCTCTTGAGATACGACTTGGACAGCATACTCAAATCATCAAGCCATTGTTGCTCTGGATCAATGATGGACTGATGGCGATTTTTTTCTTGTTGATCGGTCTCGAGGTCAAGCGCGAAGTTCTCGTCGGTCAACTCTCCAGTCGGACCCAGATTATGCTGCCCGCCATCGCCGCCGTGGGCGGCATGGTTGTTCCGGCCCTCTGCTACGTCCTGATCAATGTCGGTGACGCCGCCGCCCTGAACGGCTGGGCGATTCCAGCAGCAACCGACATCGCTTTTGCACTTGGCGTCCTCGCCCTGCTCGGTGACCGGGTGCCGGCGTCACTGAAGATTTTCCTCCTTGCTCTGGCGATCATCGATGACCTTGGCGCGATCATCATTATCGCGATCTTCTATTCGGGAGATCTGTCGATCAGCATGCTGACCCTTGCGGCCATCTGCCTGGGCATTCTGGTGCTATTGAATCGTTTCAGGGTCGAGCGCATTGCAGTCTATATTGTTGTTGGAATTTTTCTCTGGATCTTCGTACTCAAATCGGGAGTCCATGCCACCCTGGCCGGTGTTGCTCTGGCGTTTGCCATTCCACTGACAAGCAGGGAGAAAAATCATTCGCCGCTGGAACAACTTGAACATGCCCTGCATCCCTGGGTCAGCTTCCTGATCCTGCCGGTCTTTGCCTTTGCCAACGCCGGTATTCCCCTGGCCGGGATGGGATTCGGCGATCTGTTTGCCGCAGTTCCTCTGGGCATCATGCTTGGTCTGGTGGTCGGCAAACTGGTCGGCGTTTACGGTTGTTCGATGCTGGCGGTCAAATTCGGATTTGCGCAGATGCCGACCGGTGCCACCTCCCGTCACCTGCTGGGGGTGGCGGCCCTGTGCGGCATCGGTTTCACCATGAGCCTTTTTATCGGCGGCCTGGCCTTTGAGCATGTCGGTGGTGATGCTGAAGCCTACATGATGACTCACCGGATAGGCATCCTGAGCGGCTCCTTAATTGCCGGTCTGCTGGGGTACTTCATTCTTCAGAAAGGTCCAGACCCCGGCGGCGCAGAACGTCCGCACACGCATCCTTCGTCCTCGAAATAACCGTCCCGGAAAGGGCCGCGTCAACGGCTGACAGGTCATTGAAATAACAAAGAAGGCGCTCTGGGCTATACTTGCATTGTATGCCCTGCCTGGTCAGGTGCACCGGCACAGGATTGGGTAAACGGGGTTCGGCACTGGAGACGACCCGGATGATGAAATGGACTCCCATAAACGTGATCACAATGCGCCGCGGGGTTTTACTCAGCCTGCTCCTGCTGAGTTTCCTGAGTGGTTGCGAAAAACAGAAACCTGCGTTGGTCCTCGGCGGGGGACCGCCAGGAAGCACTTTTCAAAATTTTGCCGTTGAACTGAGCACACTGCTCAACCGGGAGATCACGGAGGTTCGGATCGACGTTGAGTCCTCGTCGGGGTCGGTACATAATCTTACCCAGGTAAACCGGGGGGAGATGTCCATGGCTCTGGTCAGTGCTGAGGATGCCCACTTCGGGCATCTGGGACAGCTTCCCGAAGATCAACCCGCAACAGAGAACGTTATGGCTCTGGTGCGACTGTTCGGTTCCGCTGCACAGCTGGTGGTTCCCAAAAGCAGCCCGATCCGCACCCCCTTCGACCTGAGAAAAGCCCGGGTCGCAATCGGAAATCACGGCTCCGGCTCGGCACTTTCCGCCGAACTCTTTTTTCGCAGCCTGGGCATCTGGAAAGATGTTACGCCCATTTACGAAAACGTTACCATGGGCCTGGCCGAGCTGAGTCAATGGGGCGTAGAGGCGGTATGGCTACTCGCCGGCTTCCCCAACGAGGCCCTTCAGGAAACCAACCGGACATTCCCCATCCGTCTGCTTGATTTAACCGAGGAGGTGGTCCTCAGTGGATTTTTTTCAACCTACCCGAGTTACTCCCTGGCACGCATCCCCGCAGGGACCTACAAAGGGCAAGAGCTCGACATCTTCACCTTTCAGAACTCAATTCTTTGGGTTGCAAACCGGGAAATGGATGAGGAGCTTGCCTACCGGGCATTGAAACTTCTTTTCAGTGATCAGGGTTTGACCCGAATGCGTTTTGCCCTGCCGGTCGCCAGGGATCTGGATGTCAAAAAAGGCCTCAGGGGAATCAAGATTCCCCTTCACCCCGGAGCCGTCAGGTTTTTGCGAGAAACCTGGTTTCCCTCAGACACCTGAAACCATAAGCTGACAGTCCCCTTCGCCGATGCGCTTAGCATCTACTAATCCCTTGTTTTATCGAAGATTTGTTGCATTTTCCGTATGACCTGTTATGGCTTTTAATACACACTGATTCTCTTGTCGGAATGAAATCGCCCCGCCCATGCCGAAAGGAGGATACACATGGGATTTTTCAACAAGAAAGTGAACTACCCGGAACTTGCAGCAGACAGCCCGGCCGCAGAACAGATTCACGCCATTGAGGGCTCACTCAAAGAACTGATCGGCCAGATTTCTGATCCTCTTGAAGTCATCCCTGCCGAAGATCGTGCTTTTGTCTTCATCGGCAAACCACCCAGAAACTTCGGCATGGCGATGGTCGATGACGGAGTACACAGCCTGGTCGCTGCGGCAAAGGAGCATGGAATCGACCAGATTCAACTCTTGAAAATCAACGAAAAACTGCGCGAAGCCTACCTGCACTGCCAGGACGCTCCGCGCTACAAGACCAGTGTCGACGGCAAGGCTGTCGTGGTCACCCCCAGCCAGCAGCTTGCACAGGAAGTCAGCGAAATCGTGAAAAGTATCTATAACTGAACGACATAAAACTCGGGGCTGAAACCGGGACCGAAACCTTTCCCCGTCGAAAGCGTTTCTTCCGGTTTTTTTTTGCGGCCGGGGCCAGGCCTTAACGCCGCCAGTGGCGCGGCACATTGTTCCAACGCGCGAAACTTTCCAGGCGGCCGAAAAGATTCTGTGCTTCATCCTGCTGCTGAACAATAAACTTCCTCATCCGTTCCCGCTTCCCCGGTGCCATTCTGGCGTAAGGCGAGTCACTTTCTCCAACCAGATTCACCTGCTGAGTCCAGAAATCACGGTAGTAACGAAATTCCCGGTACCTGGCTTGCCACCAGACTTTGTCACGCCCGGCAGGCAAATCCCTTGTTGACGCGACAGCATTGGCGATAAGACGCTTGTTGGCAGGGTCAATGGTCAGTCTGTAGCCCGACAAAACATCCATGCCGATCAGCCCATCGTAAGCCTCTGACATATTTGAAACAATATGGGCCGGAATGAACTCTTCGGCAATTCCCCCGAGTGAAATTTTGTTAACGATTGTCCTTACCGCATTCTGCCTGCCGCCAAGCCCTGAAATCAGTACCATCAAATTACTGCCCGCCTCATCGAGAAGGCCAAGCCGATTCGCCAGTTTACTTGTAATCACCAGGCCCGGAGATCCCGTGTCAACGAGGATTGGCGCGGTAACCGAATCATTGAATTTCACGTTGATGATCACCCGGCTGGCTGAACCCTCTCTGGACACATAAGGGATGGAAATATCATCACCCCTGAATTTACGGCTGATGACCCAGTTTTCTTTCTTGTCGAAATCCGTGGAGACCGAAGGGACGAGAGTCACTTTTGAAGGATCGGGCCTGTACTCTTTGGACGCGTCGTTCAGGATCTCGGCCGGAACATTAACCGCCGAATCCGAGAAATGCAGCTTTCCCTGTGCATCACGCCATTTGTAAATTTTGCTGCCCGAAACGGAAACAGTGCAAAAACAAAGAAGAGTGACAAGTAGCACCGAAACGACCCTCAGGAACGTCCAGGGCTTCATGGTTGTCATACCTGATTCTCCCGTTAACCTGATGCCGGAACAGCAGGAGGATTCTTTGCTATCTGACCCACTGATTGCCGAGGCCCGGTTTTGCGCTTTCGTCCTCTTCACCAAATCACCAAAGCCGCTCCCCAGCATCGGCTGAATAAGCGGCTTTAGTCCAACTTCAATCTACATTTCCCTGAGGCAAAGGACTCTCAGCCTCGCCACAACGTCCAGGCCAGATCATTTTTATTTGTACTCTGGGTGAATTTCGACTGACAGGTCTGACACTGAAAATCCTGTTCTTCAAATCCTCGGGGTTTTTTCCCGGGGAAAATACGCACCTCATCAACTTTCATCAGATGTGCGTGCGGCTTGCCACTGCTCGATTTTTTCGCTTGTTCCTCACACAGATCACAAATTGCCATCACTCTATCTCTTTCTTTCCACCGGAGAACACTGTCGAAACCGGCACTTCCTGGCGAATAAATCCGCGTGAAATGGATCCGTCGGGGGTTACTTACAACGCATCACCTTGCGTCCATCCTCAAAGAGAACCTCTATCTTTTGTGAACCGATCACACGCTGCACAAGACCGAGGCCGAAGACGGGATGGTTTATCAGGGCATTGACCTTGTAGGCTGCCGCCATGGAATAATCGGTCGCCTTTGCAGTGTTCATCCCCGGTCGCAACTGACTCCACTCCTTGCGCTCAGCGTCTTTAAGCAGGGTCGCCTGTCGCACGGCAGTCTTTTTGGCCCGGGTAGGAGGACGGTACTTGTGCTGCCGTTTGCAAACACCGCACTCAACCTTGAGCGGCGCCTCTTCCTCCAGAGTGATAATGATGTGATCGGTGTTTTTACGACACTTGGTACAGCGGGCTTCAATCGGATTGCCAACCGTCAGCGGTGCGTCTTGCATAGACTTTCTCCCGTATTTTTCTGCCCGAATACGCCCGGCAATATCCGCAAAGTTGTCGGGTTCTGCAGGCAAACGTGACCAGTTGGCGTACCTGGACAATCCATCACGCCCCCAAGAAGGGTCTTCTTCTCCGTAACCTTATTCTTTTACGGATTGAAGGATGGCGGGTTCGTAGAGGCTGGGGCGGGTGTATGTGAGATTAGATAGTACAGGGTTCTGTGCAAAAAAGATACCGTTATGAAAACAAGGATAAAATCCAGCGCGATCATTCAGGGTCTTGTCTCTCCTCGCACCTGACAGAGCAAAACCCGCCACCCTTATTCCTCGCTCGCATCAATCAGCCCCTTTAACCCTTTGTATCCAACCCGCTCCAGCTGCTTACCGGTAATCCGGCAATGGGAGATCTGCCGCCGCTGACTCAGCGGATAAACAGTACATTCAATCTCAATTTCATCATCCTCCAGATAAAGCCGCACATCATCGGCATCCCCCTCCTCAAAAAAATCAATCCCTTCAGCGGCCAGAAAATAGCCGACATCTTCCGGCTTGTCACAGAACAGTTGCAGGTTGATGTCACTGATCTCCCGGACCTCGGCGCGCAACACCGAACCAACCAGTAGCGGCTGGAAGGGTTCAAGCAGTTGCAGATATTTCAACGCCAGCAAACGCCATTTCCGCACCCGTCGCACCAGAAGTTCGCCGCCGTAAAAATGCATCAGCGTCAGCAGTTCGGCATGTATCTCAGCATAGTCGGGCAGGTGAGCGCCTTTTGAAACCGAAGACCCGAAACGCCGGGCCGCCTGCCGCCTGGCATCGCGATAGGTCCGAACCTCCTCCTCGAACAACAACCGCGCCGCCGTCCGGGAAATCTCATCTTTGATCCGCTCATTGCGTGTCATCTGCAGTACCCTTGCCTCTCTTCTGCACCGACTTTTGACCTACGTCATGTTACAATCCGGCCTGTTCCCGTAGTATGGCAGCTTACCAGGACTGAAAAACCAGGCAATCCCCAGAAAAATCATAAATCCCAAGGAGTTTGACCATGAGTGATTGTGCATGCGGCGGCGGGCATCACGCCGGCGGCGGTGGCCCCTTTTCGGAAGGGCGTGAGCTGGTTGATTTTGTCGCCCAGGCCCACGGCGGCGGGCTGCGGAATTCACCGATCCCCAGCGGGAGCCTGGACACCAGATGTCAGGGCTGCGGTGCGGCCTTTACTTTGCAGACCTTTGTCAGTGCCTGTCCCGAATGTGGCGGCATCCATGCCGTAGCACCACCACGCAGCGGCGATGCAGCCAATATCCAGTTTGCCGGAAAAGGCTACACATTGCCTTGATTGACTGGAGCAGGCGCTGAAAATCCTCGCCGGTTTTCAGCGCCCCCCTTTACTTTCTGTCCGGACGCACCAGCCAGAAGAGCGCCGTTACACTCAGGGCACCCAGAGTATCGGCCAACATATCTTTCTGCGCATCCCAGATATCGCCTTGCGAACCGAGAAATTCGATCCCGGCCTCTCCCCCTTCGGCGACCGCATACCACCATTCCACAATTTCGTAACCGGCGGCGATGCTCATGATGAAGAAGACACCGAGAAAGCTGGCCAGCACCGGACCGCACCAGCGCTTGCGGGTCACCAGTTCAATCAACGGGTAGGCATAGAAACCGATCGAGAAATGTCCGATACGATCGAAGTGGTTGCGTTCGAATCCGAACAGCTCGGTGACAAACCCGAACGGAACATTGGCGAAGGTATAATGGCCTCCAATGCTATGCCAGAACATCCAGAAAGCCAGCAAGCCGTAGGCAAGGTTACTGAAGCGAAAATACCTGAAGGTCAGGACCAGAGCCACAAAGACCAGCACCACCGGGATCACTTCAGCGATCCACACCGTGCGTGAAACCGGTGCTATCCCCAGAGCGATGAAAAAAACGACAAAGACCGCCGCCAGCAGTTGTGGGAAATTAGATTTCAACATCAGAACCCTCCAGATAAAAAATGGAATATCATTTGATAGCGCCTGGCCGACAGGATGTCAAATGTCATCCCCCGGAGCAACGGCCACCAAGGGGTGGACTCCGGGAGAGACAGCCTCCAATAATCCCCGTCAGCTCAGCTTCTCGTTTCTTTCCTCTTGCCCTGCGCCCAGCTCCAAACGCCCGCCTTTTATTGACACCCACCCCGCAGCTGACGTATACAAGACGACCTTTTACACTACTTCACGCTCCTTTTATCCATCATTTCAACAGAGAGTAAAGACCGATGATGAACCTGAAACCCGAAGTTGTTGCCCAGCTTGAGCGCGTGCTCGGCTCGGTTGAAATGCTGCTGCCCAGGGTGACCGAACCGGTCGACTGGTCACGCTGTCACGCTGCCAACTGGCGCCGCCACTCGTTCTCCGGCTATCTGGAACCGGTCAAGGTCACCGATAACACCCGGCTGGACCAACTGCTCGGCGTTGAGGATCAGAAAGAGATCATGATCAACAACACCCGCCAGTTCATTAAAGGGCTCCCGGCCAACAATGCCCTGCTCTGGGGATCACGCGGAACCGGCAAATCCTCGATCGTCAAGGCCTTGCTGCACGAATATGCCGATCAGGGGTTGCGCGTCATTCAGGTCGAAAAAGAGGATCTGATCTACATTTCGGAAATTTTCGCGGCGGTCGAAGATCAACCTTACCGCTTCATTATGCTCTGTGACGACCTGACCTTTGAAATGGGCGAACTCTCGTACAAGATGCTCAAGAGTGCGCTGGACGGCTCGGTCTACTCGGCACCGGAAAACGTGTTGATCTATGTCACCAGCAATCGGCGTTATCTGCTGCCCGAATACGAAGGCGACCATCTGGGCGGAAAGTACGTCAAGGGCGAACTGCAGCAGAGCGAGATTCAGGAGGAGAAGAGTTCGCTGTCCGACCGTTTCGGCCTCTGGGTTCCCTTCCATGTCTTTTCGCAGGATCGCTACATAGAAGCCGTCAAGCTGTGTATTGAGCGTTTTGCCCAGCAACTCGGCAAAGAGATTCCCTGGAGCAAGGATCTGGAACTGACCGCCATCAAATGGTCGCACGACAAAACCAAACGCTGCGGACGCACCGCTTTCCAGTTCTCCAAGAACTGGGTCGGCAAGTACCTGCTGAAACAGGGCGGTTGATGAACGCCGCGACACTGACAAAGCAACTTGAGAGCAAAATGCCACCGGTGGTTATTGATGTCCGTACAGGGATGGAGTACCGCAGCGGGCATATTCCGGGAGCCCTGAACCTGCCGACCGTAAGTCTGCCGTTCAAACGAAACCTTTTGCCTCGGGAGCGGCAGACCCTGCTGGTGATTACCTGTGAGCATGGCCCACGTGCAGTGCTGGCCAAAGGCGTTCTCGATCTGCTCGGATACAAAAATTCCGAACTGCTTGAAGGACACATGCACGGCTATCGCAAGCAGGGATTTCCGCTCGAAAAGTAGCCTGTTCACAAGGTTCGTAGTAGGTTGTGCCGTTGACGCACGGGAGAAAAAGTATGCAAATCGGCTGGTATCCGGGCCATATGAAAAAGGCCCGCGAACTGATCAATGATCTGATCAAGAATATCGACCTGGTGGTCGAAATTCTTGATGCACGCCTGCCGCAAAGCAGTGCCAACCCGGTGTTGCAGGAACTGCGCGGTCGACGACCGTTTATCCGCGTCCTGAACAAGGAAGATCTCGCCGACCCGACGGTGACCAAGGCCTGGAAAAACTATTTTGAACAGGAAGAAGGAGTCAAGGCACTGCCGCTGACGGCCAAAAACCGCTCGGCAGCCGCCAGCCTACAGAAGCTCTGTCGCAAATTGGTTCCCAAACTGGGCAAGCCGGGACGGCCCTTAAGGGTGATGATTGTCGGCATCCCCAATGTCGGCAAATCGACCCTGATCAACACCCTGGCGGGCAAAAAAATCGCCCGCGTCGGCGACAAACCGGCCATCACGACCTGTCATCAGCAGATCGACCTGCGTAACGGAATTTTGCTGGCCGACACCCCGGGGTTGCTGTGGCCCAATCTGGAAGATCAGGAAGGGGCACAACGTCTGGCCGCCAGTGGAGCCATCGGCGAAAATGCCTATGATCAGGTGGCCGTGGCTCTTTTTGCCCTGAACACGTTGGTCAAGGATTACCCGCAGCGTTTGAAAGAACGCTACAAACTTGCGGATCTGGATGTGGAAACCTCGGAACTGCTGGCCACCATCGGCAGCAAGCGCGGCTGCCTGGTTGCCGGCGGCGAAGTCGATACACGGCGGGCCGCCGAATTGCTGCTGCGCGAGCTGCGCGGCGGCAAGCTGGGCCGCATCAGCCTCGAAACCCCGTCACAGCCCCGGCAGTCCGACACCCTGTAGACTCCCTTGGGGGTTTGCCTCATGCCTTCCGATTATCCGTCACCCAGTGACAATTCGGTCCGACCACCATCAAGCTGTTCGGCAGACCACCCTGAACCTTCTCCATCGTACTGCCGAACAGGGTTTCGCGGACACTGCCCTTGCCGTAGGCCCCAAGCATCACCAGGCCGTCGTGCGGCAGCGCATAAAGTTGTTGTGCAATATCGCCCTCGCCCCAGAACTGCCAGTCGAACTGCTGGATCTGCTCCGCAGAAAACCCTTGCTGCTGCAGGGCGAGCTCCAGTTCCCGGCGCTCGCCCTGACTGAAAATCTGCAGCGGCGCGTTGCAGGTGCGGTTGATCTCAAGCGCCAGGCGCAGAGCTCCGGCCGCATTGTCCGAACCACCGTATAGCACCGCCAACCGAGTCCAGGGTTTGAAAACCGGGGCCGGAATATATATTGGAAAGGAAGCCGCCTGCACAATTCTTCTGACCTTCGAGCCGATATGCCCCAGCGCTATTTTACGGGTATCGTCACTCATGGAGCGCGGACAGGTCATAAACGAGAAGTTGGTCGCCAGATCGGGCAGATCACTGGCGCTCTTCCCCTTTGCTTCGACCAACCGATATTCCACCTGGTGAATCGAGAGAATCTCGCGAATATGCTCCTCGGCACTGCCGGGGTCGGTCAGATAGCTGGCATCAAGATCGACCTGCACTACCTCGGGATCGAAATAAAACAGAAATTTTTTATACTGCGGGCAGTAAATCGATAATGGCAGCCGTAGCCGCAGGCAGAAATAGGCTGACTGCAGCAGGGTTTCACGCCCGAAAGGCGTGTTACGAAAAATATGCAGGGCGGGTTTATGCATGGGACCTCCAGAGGTTAGCGTCACCGCATCATAGCGCCGCAGCAAACCGATTGGCAAATCCGATTTTCTGTCCAAAAGATACCTATTTATGCGTCAGGCGGTGAATTCATCACACTGGTCTTTTTATCCCCCCAGTCATATTGAGGTTGAAAAAAAAGCTGTAACTGCAGGATAATCGCTGACAGCCTCCACTTTCCGGGATCTTTCCATGCGCCTGACCATCCGTATCACCGCGGCTATCACCCTCGGTATTGTTCTGATCTTCTCGATCCACAGTTATCTGTCGATCCAGCGAGAACGGGAACAGCTGAAAAAAAACCTCAGTCGTGAAGCACGCAACCTTGGGGAATCGCTGCTTTTTATCGTTACGGAGATCTGGGACTCGCGTGGCGAGAAGGCCGCGTTGGCCTTTTTGAGTCGGCGAAACCTGCTCAGCCCGTCGCTTCCGGCCCGCTGGGTCTGGATAGACGCTGAAGAGGGCACTAAATTTTCTCCCCTGCTTCCCGGCTCCAAACTGACAGAACTGTCAAATGGTGAACCACTCTCATTGCTGGCAGGCTCTGATGACGGACATGATTTTCTGCTGACCTACCTGCCGACCATCAACCATAGCGGCCGCATTGGCGCGATCGAAATTCGTGAGTCGATGGATGAACTTCACGACTATGTTCAGGAAAGCTTGCGCCGCTCGGCAATGGTCGTTGCAGCTGCGGTGATTTCGGGCCTGCTATTTATGACTGTCCTCGGCAGTCTCTGGATCAATCGCCCGGTACGTCGCTTGCGTGAGCAAGCTGAGCGGATCGGGACTGGAGACTTTTCGACCGCCCTCGATGTCGGTGGCCGTGATGAATTCGGCGCGCTGGCCAGTACCATCGAACAGATGCGCGGCCAGCTGGCAGCGGCCAAGCAGGCGGAAGAGAAAGCAACCCGCGAACAGATCGAAGCCCTTGAAAAGTTGCGCCACACCGAACGCCTGGCGACTCTCGGCCGACTCTCGGCCGGCATGGCCCATGAACTGGGCACCCCTCTCAACGTCATATCCGGCCGCGCCAAACTGATCACCAATGAGGATCTTTCGACAGAAGAAACCGTCCACTCGGCAAAAATCATCGGTGAGCAAGCCGAACGGATGACCCACATCATGCGGCAACTGCTCGATTATGCCCGCCGGGGTGAGAGCCGCAAGCAGCTGGTTGATGTATCCGAGCTCCTTGCCAATGTGGTCGAAATGCTCCATCCGACCGCCAACAAACAACGGATCGAAATCAAACTGGAACTGCCCGAAGAACCGCTTCTGGCCAGAGCCGATCTCGGCCAATTGCAACAGGTACTGCTTAATCTGGCCATAAACGGCATTCAGGCAATGGGTCAGGGTGGAACTCTGCAGATCACACTTAATCCTCATCCGACAATAGAAAAGCAGCTGAAGATCAGTCTCTGTGATCAGGGCAGCGGGATCTCGGCCGAGGATTTACCACACATCTTCGACCCTTTCTTCACCACCAAGGAAGTCGGACAGGGTACCGGACTCGGACTGTCCATCGCCCAGGGAATTGTCAACGAACATGAGGGCCAGATCAAAGTTGACAGCACCCTCGGGGAAGGCAGTTGTTTTCACCTGAGCCTGCCTCTGGCCGACCCGGGAGCAGAAAATGCCTGAGGAGAGCGGCAAAGTACTGATTATCGAGGATGATCAGGCCTTTCTTGATCTGTTGCAGGAAACCCTGACGCGGCGAGGCTACCGTATCTACTGCGTCACCTGTGCTGCAGATGCTGATCGCCGGATGTTGCGTGTCGATTACGATCTGGTGTTGACCGATATCAATATCCCCGGTGAAAGCGGCACCGATTTCTGTGCCCGACTCAAACAGACCCTGCCCGATCTGCCGGTCCTGGTCATGACTGCCTTCGGCAGCCTGGAGACGGCGATTGCCGCATTGCGTGCCGGAGCCTACGATTTCATTACCAAACCGGTCGATCTTGACCTGCTGGCAATCACGCTGGGACGAACACTGCAGCACCGTCGCCTGACACGTCAACTGCGGCTGCTTGAGGAACAGATCAAAAACACTGACGATCAACAGGAGATCGTCGGCAACAGTCCGGCAATCATCAAACTCCGTGAACAGATTACCCGTCTCGCGCCGCTGGAAACCTCGGTTCTGATTGCCGGTGAAAGCGGTACCGGCAAAGAGCTGGTGGCCCGCGCCCTGCACCGCCAGAGCAACCGCGCAGGCCGCTTTATCGCTATCAATTGCGCCGCCCTGCCGGAATTTCTGCTTGAAAGTGAACTCTTCGGCCCCGAGAAGGGGGCCTTCACTGATGCCCGCCATGAACACCGCGGACTGTTTGTCGAAGCCGATGGCGGGACACTGTTTCTGGATGAAATTGCCGAGTTGCCACTGACTCTACAGCCCAAACTGCTGCGAGTACTGGAAGAACATCGGGTCCGGCCTCTGGGCAGCAGTCATGAAATTGCCTGTGACGTACGAATTCTGGCGGCCAGCCACCGTGACCTCAAGGAGGCCGTTGCCAGCGGTGATTTTCGCGATGATCTTTTCTACCGCCTCAACGTCATCGAACTGCAATTGCCCTCCTTGTCCCAACGCGGCAACGATATTTTGCTGCTGGCCGAGAAGTTCATCACTGAAATGGCGCCACGCTTCGGGAAACAGATCGAAGGCCTGTCCGAACCCGTTGCCGCCAAACTGCTGTCCTGGCCCTGGCCGGGAAATGTTCGGGAACTGCGCAATATCATCGAACGGGCCCTGGCATTGTGTCGTCACAACCGGATCACCATCGAAGACCTGCCTGACAGCCTGCAACAACAGCAACCGCCGCAATGCAGCCCAACATCCGGACCGCTGCTGACCCTGAATGAAATGGAACAGTCCTACATCAAGCAGGTCTTACAACAGGTCGAAGGCAATCGCACCCTGGCCGCAAAAATCCTCGGCATTGACCGTAAAACCCTCTATCGCAAACTCAACAACTGATCGGACCTCCTCCCAGCTGGGGCACAATGCCCCGGCGGGGCATTGTGCCCCAGCTGGTCATTAAGTTAACCACCTGTTTTTATTGCTTTTTCTTTCGGCATACTTCCTGCGAGAAGATCAGTCAACGTCGATCACCTCTTGCAAGGAGTTAAATGCTCATGAGTCAACCTGTCGTCAATAATAATCGTCAACGCCCGCCCAGTGTCCTGATCGCCGAAGACGATCAGGCGTTGCGCGAACTGCTGTCGTTTGCCCTGCACCGTGCCGGTTTCTCGGTCGCCTGCTGCAATAACGGCCTGCGCCTGCTTGAGATGCTCGAACAGGGTATCGATGACGCGTCAACGGCCGCGGATCTGGTTATCACCGATCTGCGCATGCCGGCTTTGACCGGCCTCGAAGTTCTCGAAGCTCTCTTTGATCGCCCGAACCGCCCGCCGATTATCTGCATGACCGCCTTCGGTGATGCCGAAACCCATCGCACGGCTATCCGCTTCGGCGCAACCCACACCATAGACAAACCGTTCGACATTGATGAAATGATCGAACTGGTCCGTGCCGTCTACAAATACAACAACAATCGCACTAAGGAGTAACTGATGAAACGGCTGACAACCAAAACCCTGATGTTTCTGCTACTGGCCGCAAGCGGAACCAGCCTGCTTCTGCCACCGGATGTTCTCGCCCAGGAACGCGGCATTGAAAATCTGCGCCAGACCGGACTGGCCTTTCGTGAAGTCGCCAAAAAAGTGTCCCCAGCAGTGGTCTTTATCCGGGTGGAAAAGAAGTTGAAGCTCAGCGCGGCGGCAATCCGTTCAACTCCCCTTTTGGTGACGAATTTTTCCGCCGTTTCTTCGGCCAACCGCCCCAGCAACACCGCGATGCTCCGAGAAGGCAGCCCAAACATAAATCCATGGGCCAGGGGAGCGGTTTTATCATCTCTCCTGACGGCTATATCATGACCAACAATCACGTGGTCGGAGATGCCGACCAGGTCACCGTTACCCTGCTCGACGGCCGAGAGTACAAGGCTGACATCATTGGCACCGATCCACCGACCGATGTCGCAATTATAAAAATCGACGAGAGCGATCTGCCCTTTCTGCGCTTCAACGATTCCGACAAACTGCAAGTCGGCGACTGGGTTCTGGCCTTCGGTAATCCCTTCGGGCTCTCCCATACCCTCACCGCCGGAATCGTCAGCGCCAAGGGCCGCAGCGGTATCGGCCTCAACGACTATGAAAACTTCATCCAGACCGATGCTGCGATCAATCCCGGCAACTCAGGTGGGCCGCTGGTCGATCTTGATGGCCGGGTTATCGGAATGAATACCGCTATCTTCAGCCGCAGTGGCGGTTACATGGGGATCGGCTTTGCCATCCCGATAAACATGGCCCAACGTATTCGTGAACAACTGGTCGCAAGCGGCAGCGTCACCCGTGGTCGTCTCGGTGTCTATATTCAGGATATGACTGCTGACCTGGCCGAATCCTTTGACCTTGAGAAAGGAGAAGGGATTCTCGTCTCCCGGGTGATCGAGGATTCCCCGGCGCAAGAAGCCGGTCTCAAACAGGGAGATCTGATTCTCGAACTGGATGGGAGAAAGGTCGGCAAGGTTGCTGATTTCCGCAACCGGGTTTCTTTCACTCCACCCGGCACCAAAGTTAAATTGCTGATCCGTCGCGACAATCGGAAACAAACCCTGATCGCCAAAATCGGCACACTTGAGACAAATGCCGACGGGCGACCGGCGGCAACCGGCAGGCTGTCGAAGCTGGGCCTGAGTTTGCAGGAACTCAACCCCGACCTGGCCGAAAAATTTGGTTATCAGGGCCAAAGCGGCGTCCTGGTCACAGATGTCGAACCTGGCTCAGCAGCCGAACGTGCGGGGCTCAAACGCGGTGACCTGATCCAGGAGGTCAACCGCAAAGAGGTCAAAACCCCGGCCGAAATCCGTAAGGCTATCGAAAAGAATCAGCGTAGCTCATTGCTGCTGTTGGTCCGCCAGGGAGAGGCAACCCGCTATCTGGCAATAAAAATGGACGAATAGAGCTGTTCTCCGGCCGCTCTCCCAACACGGGGGAGCGGCTTTTTCCAGCGGTGTTTTTGCTGGAATTTACCCGGAGTGCGGAGTATCATTCGCGGTTGTGAATCCTTTAAATCTCATGACAAAATACCTGCGGCACCTCGCTCCAGGACAGGCATTGCTGCTCTACTATGCGGTGGCGATTCTGCTGGGAGCTGCTCTGCTCAGCCTGCCCCAGGCCGTCCACGGCGAACCGCTCTCCCTGATTGATGCCCTGTTCACCGCCACCAGCGCCCAGTGTGTCACCGGCCTGACGGTCGTCGACACCGGCAGCCGCCTAAGCCTCTTCGGACAACTGATCGTCCTCTTTCTGATTCAGACCGGCGGCCTCGGGATCACGACCTTTTCGGTCTACCTCTTCTCTTACCTCGGCAACGGTTTCAGCCTGCGCAGCCGCAAACTGATCGAAGAGACCCTGCTGCCCTTCCCCTACGCTTCGCTCAAGGACCTGATCCGCGGCATCTTTATCCTGACCTTCGCCATCGAAGGCCTCGGCAGCCTGCTGCTGGCGATCCGGCTGGTCCCGGAACTTGGCTGGACCAAGGGACTCTACATCGCTGTTTTTCATTCGATTTCGGCCTTCTGCAACGCCGGATTTGCCCTCTTCCCCAACAGTATTGAGGGTTTTCGCGGCGATCCTCTGATCAACCTGACCCTGATCTTTCTGATTATCACCGGCGGTCTCGGTTTTCTGGTGTTGCAAGAAGTACTGGGCATGACACGGCACAAAAAAGGCCGCAGACGCAGGCTGTCGCTCCACAGCCGCCTGGTCCTGCTAACCAGCCTGATCCTCACCCTGGGCGGTGCCCTGATGCTCGGCCTGCTCGAAGCTCCCTCCGAGCTGCACCGCTTGAACCCGACCGAAGGGTTCTGGACCATGCTCTTTCAATCGGTCTCGGCCCGCACTGCCGGTTTCAACAGCCTCGACCTCAACCTGCTGGAAGTCCCATCGCTCTTTCTGTTGATGGCGCTGATGTTTGTCGGCGCCTCCCCCGGCTCCTGCGGCGGCGGGATCAAAACCACCAGCCTGGCCCTGATTTTCGCCATCCTGAAGAGCCGTTTGCGCGGTGACAAGCACACCAATATCTTCCGCCGCACTATCCCCGAAGAACTGACCACCCGCGCCCTGACCCTGATGCTGCTTTCGATTCTGGTCTGTGGCCTCGCTATCTTCGCCCTGCTTGCCGTTCAGACCTACGGTCTGCCTGCCGCCGAAAGTCGCGGCGCTTTTATCGCCTACGTATTTGAGGCGATCTCGGCCTTCGCCACCGTCGGACTCTCTCTCGGAGTGACCTCGTCGCTGCTGCCGATCGGGAAATTGATCATTATCGGCCTGATGTTTATCGGCCGGGTCGGTATTCTCACTCTGGCCTTCGCCTTTGTTCGTCGTGCGCGTCGGACAGCGGTCGTCTACAGCCAGGAACAGATCATGATAGGATGACGCCATGAAACGTTTTTGCGTGATCGGTGCCGGTAACTTCGGTTTTCATATCGCCTCGAATCTCTACCAGGACGGTCATGAGGTGATGGTGATCGACAACAACCGCAACCATATCCAACAACTGCAGGAGCACTGCTCCTTCGCCATTCTGGCCGATGCCGCCGACCGCGAATTTCTCGAGGCTCAAGGCGTGGCCGGGATGGATGCGGTGGTCGTAGCGATCGGCGAGCGCTCCCACGCCGCGACCCTGACCACCCTCTTCCTTAAGGAACTCGGGGTCAAACGGATTCTGGCCAAGTCGGTCAACGAAGACCACGGCCGGATCCTGACCAAGGTCGGCGCGCACGAAATCATCAATCCTGAAAAGGATATGGCGATCAAGGTTGCGCGCACCATGGCCAGTCCCAACATCCTCGACATGCTGTCGATGACCGAGGATTACAGCCTGAATGAACTGGCCCCGCCGCAAAGTTTCATCGGCAGGAACCTTATCGAACTCAACCTGCGACACAAATACGGCATCTTTGTGCTGGGAATCAAGGATGTCCTGACCGACGAATTTATGCTGCTGCCACCTGCCGACCATCTGATCCGCGACAGCGACATGCTGCTGATTTTCGGCCGGATCGACGATATCAATCGGGCCCTCGAAAAAAGCTGAGCGTCAGCGCAAACATCCCTGCCATGCGCCCTTCACGGTGCTCGCCTCTCGACTTTGACACAAAGGCGACAATTCGGGTTATAATTCTGGAGCTATCCTCAACCCTGGGAGTCTCCATGTCACTCAACCCGCTTTTACCACCACTGTGCCTCATCTCTGCCCTGATGGTTGCCGCTCCGCAAACAGCCGACGCCAACCGGCTAAAGAATGAACTCAGCCCTTACTTGCTGCAGCATGCCGACAACCCGGTCGACTGGTATCCCTGGTCTGAGGCTGCTTTTGTCCGGTCGCAAAAAGAACAGCGCCTGATTTTCCTCTCGATCGGCTACTCGACCTGTCACTGGTGTCATGTGATGGAACGGGAAAGTTTTGAAGACCAGGACGTTGCGCAACTGCTCACGCGTGATTTCATCTCGATCAAGGTGGATCGTGAAGAACGCCCCGATATCGACCAATTCTACATGCAGGTCGCGACCCGCATGACCGGTCAGGGCGGTTGGCCATTGACAATCATCATGACCCCCGACAAGGTCCCGCTCTTTGCTGCAACCTATCTGCCAAAGCAGGGCCGCTACAACCGTCCCGGACTGCTCGACCTGCTGCCGCAGATTGCCGGGGCCTGGGCCGATCATCCACAGCAGCTCCGCAAGGATGCACAGGAGTTTCTTTCACGCTTTGCTCCGACTGCCGACAACCAGAAATTTTCTCCCGACTTTGCCCGCCAGGCAGTCAGGCAGATGACATCCGAATATGATGCCAGGCATGGTGGCTTCGGTTCTGCGCCCAAGTTTCCCCGCCCGCATCAGCTGGCGTTTCTCCTCCAGCGTTACCAAACGGAGGCCAATCCTCAATTGTTGGAGATGGCTGAAGCGACCCTGACCGCGATGCGTAACGGCGGCATCTACGATCAGATCGGCTTCGGATTTCATCGCTACTCAACCGATTCCCGCTGGCTGCTGCCGCATTTCGAGAAGATGCTCTACGATCAGGCCGGTCTGGCCGCTCTCTATCTTGACGCCTTTCAGATCACGGGTAAGACTCGTTACGCCGAGACCGCCCGCGAAATATTCGGGTACCTGCAGCAACGGATGCAAGATCCGCAAGGGGGATTCTATTCAGCTGAAGATGCTGATACGGAAGGAGTTGAAGGCCGCACTTACCTCTGGGAAAAGAGTGAACTGCTGGCAATCCTCGGCAAAGAAACCGGAGCACGCCTGACCCGCTTCTTTCATGTCGAGGAAAACGGCAACTTCAGTTCCGAAGTCCCTGGCGAAACAACGCAGGCCAATATCCTCTACCGCAGCGGAGATCTGAAAGACTGGGCAGAACGCTTCGGGGTCACGTCTGAGGTTTTGAGAACCGAACTTGAGACTGCACGCAAGAAATTATTGCTGAAACGCAACAAGCGACCGCAGCCCTTTCGCGATGACAAGGTGCTGGCAGCCTGGAACGGCATGGTGGTCTCGGCCCTGAGCAAGGGCGCCCGGGTTCTGCAGGATGACAGTCTGCGCCGGGCAGCAGAAGACAGCGCTGATTTCATTCTGACAAAAATGCGCACACCCGACGGCCGACTGCTGCGGCGCTGGCGTAACGGCCAGGCGGCAATTGACGCTTTCGGTGAAGACTACGCCTACGTCGCTCGCGGGCTGCTCGACCTTTATGCCGTCAGCCTCGACCCGCTGCGTCTGCAACAGGCGATCACACTGGCCGAGAACCTCTTTCGTGACTTTGCCGCCGATGGCACCATCTACACCAGTGCGGATCGGGAGGATCTGCCGCAACGCACCAGCGAACGCTACGACGGGGCCATGCCGTCGACACCTTCGGTGGCACTGGAGGTCGCCGCACGGCTGTCACAGCTGAGCGGCGATCTGCGCTGGCAGCAACGCGCGGAGCAACTTCTTGAAGGGGCGGCGGCGGAAGTCAAACGCTATCCGCAGGGCTTTTCACACCTGCTGGCAGCGGCAGAGCGGATGATCGGCAGATCCCGCGAACTGGTGATCGTCGGTCAGCGCAATGATCCAGGGACGCAGGAGCTGCTGAAAACAGCACGTGCGTCTTATCAGCCCCTGATGTCACTGCTGCTGATCGAACCGGAGAACCGATCTCAAATCGCCGCAATCGCACCGTTTACGCAAGGAATGAAGATGGTCGATGATTTGGCAACCGCCTACCTGTGTGAAAACCATGCCTGCGGTCGACCGGTCACCGACCCGGCAGAACTGGCGGCGAGATTATAAACAGCGGCGAGGAGCGTGATGTTCAACAGTTTCCGGTCTCTCACTTCCTGCCTTACGATCTATTCCCGCATCCGCACATGCGGCAAGGGCACCGGAATCGGCTCATCAAGACCGACCTCATCTTCCAGCTGGCGCAGATGGCGCGCTGTCCCTTCCAGAAAGCGGCCCTTGGGACCGACGTCCTGATAGACCCGAATCTGCCCGGGAATCGATTCGGACTCCAGCAGGTCCCCTTTTTCACTCGGCAGCGCCCGGACCAGCTGATCGACTGAGGTCGCAACCAGATCAGCAATGATTTCGGTCTTGGTGCGCGCCGGGTAGATCTCGCAGAGTGCAGCAACCTTGGCTGCGGTATCAATCGGCAGCCGGATCGAGATCTGTTTGGGGGTCAGGGGGTGCTTCGTTTCTTCATGCCAGCGTAGGACAAGATCCTGCGGTTCCATCATTCAACCCTCCGTGTAAAACTAAATTTTTTACGAATGTTTACAACATTAAAGCCCAGCGGCAAGTCAGGGTCAACTGTCAGCAACTCAAGGTTCGCAACAATCTGCCGAGCGCGCTATACTTCAGCAAATATATTGTCTTACACCCTTTCCGGGCAAGGAGTTGAGTATGCAGGTTATCGTCGATCTCTGTATCGTCCCTATGGGTGTCGGAGTTTCAGTTTCCACGTACATTGCCGCCTGTCAGCAGGTCCTCGAAGAGGCCGGACTGGAAATTTCCCTGCACGCCTACGGAACCAATATCGAAGGCGAATATAACCAGGTCTTTGCCGCAATCCGCCGCTGTCATGAACGGGTACATGAGATGGGTGCCCCACGGATCACTACCAGCATCAAACTTGGCACCCGCACCGATCGCAAACAGACCATGGCGGACAAGGTCGAAAGCGTTGAGCGCAAGTTGAACAGACAGGAGGCGAGATGACATCTGGAGACTGGACGGCACCCACCCTGCTCGAAACAACCGGCAGCTACTGGCAAGGATGCACGATTATGGCCGCAGTCGAGCTCGATATTTTCAAACGGCTTGATACCGAACCAGACAGCGCTGCAGGACTGGCGGGCCGTATTGGCGCCGAGCCACGCGCACTGGGGATGCTGTTGCGTGCCCTTGCCGCACTCGGCCTGCTGGAACAGCAGACGGATAACTACCGATGTTCTGCGGCGGCGAAACAATTTCTGCTGCCGGGGGCGGCAGAATATCTGGGCAACATCATCAGCCACCAGCATCATCTGGTCGAATCCTGGGCCCGGCTTGACCAGGCGGTCACAACCGGCCAGCCGCAGCGTCAGTGTTCAGGTGTCTCGGCTGAAAAATGGTGCGAGAGTTTTCTGCTCGGCATGCAAAATCTCGCCAATCTGCTGGCCCCGCAACTGGTCGCGCAGATCACTCTCGGCACAGGCCGCAAAATGCTTGATCTCGGTGGCGGACCCGGGACCTGGGCCATCCATTTCTGTCGTCACAATCCCGATCTTCGTGCGACGATTTTTGATTTGCCGGGCAGTCAAAAGCTGGCCGAATCGGCTATAGCGGATGCCGCCATGACCGATCGCATTAATTTTTTCGCCGGTGATTTCAACCAGTCCGATCTGCCTGAGACCTATGACCTGATCTGGATGTCGCACATTCTGCATGGTGAAGGAGAAACCAACTGCCGGGCCCTGCTCGCCAAGGCCGCTGCGGCTCTCTCCGCGGACGGGATGCTGATCATCCATGAATTCATCCTCGATGATCAGGGGCCGGGGCCGGTCTATCCGGCATTGTTCGCCCTGAATATGTTGTTGGGAACCGACGAGGGTGCGGCCTACACCGAGGGCGAGTTGCGTGAGATGCTGGCTGCTGCCGGGCTGATGCATAGCGAACGCTTGCCGCTACCGCCCCATAACCGCAGCGGCGTGCTGCTGGCAGGGAAAACCGCAAATTTCAGGCATCCTGTTCAGGAAAATTGAATCGGAAACCACGCGGTTCGTCACGCCTGACGCTGCTGATTCCGGTCAGGAATTTTTCGCGCAGTTCTGGTCCGGGAATCGGACGGCTGAAGAGATAGCCCTGACCGAGATGACAGCCACGGGCAGCGAGTATCTCCATCTGCTGCTGCGACTCGATGCCCTCGGCAATCACCTCAAGGTTCATACTGCGGCCAAGGGCGATCACCGCATCGACGATCACAACCGGTTCCTTGTCATCGCCGAGCCGGAAAACAAAGGAGTGATCGATCTTCAACTGGTCAACCGGGAAACGGTTGAGATAACTGAGTGAGGAATACCCGGTCCCGAAATCATCGATTGCCAACCGGATACCCCGCATCCGCAGGTCGGTCAGGATCATAATCGTCGATTTCACGTCACGCATGATAATGCTTTCGGTGATCTCCAGTTCCAGATCGCTCGGATCAATACCGGTTTCGGTCAGAATCAGATCGACAGTCTCAACAAAATCAGGCTGCTTGAGCTGGCGTCCGGAAATATTGACCGCCATGCGCAATTCGGGAAAATCCTGTTGTTGCCAGGCGACCTGCTGCCGGCAGGCTTCACGCAACACCCATTCACCGATCGGCGCAATCAGCCCGGTTTCCTCGGCCAGAGGGATAAAATCATCCGGTGGTACCAGCCCCTGCTGTGGATGGTGCCAACGCACCAGAGCTTCAACTCCGATCAGGCGCCCGGTTTTCAATTCGACCTGCGGCTGATAGAAGAGACAGAGCTGCTCATCCTCAAGCGCCTGCCGCAGATCACGCTCCAGCAGCAACATTTCGTGCGCGCGGGCATTGAGGCGCGGCGTATAGAACTGGTAATTATCTTTGCCTTCCTCCTTGGCATGATACATGGCGACATCGGCGCATTTAAGCAATTCCTCGGCGGTATCCGCATCACCGGGATAGATGCTGATCCCGATGCTGCCGGTTGCGACCAGCTGATAGCTGTCGATTTCTGCACTGCGTCTCAAGGCACTGCGAATCCGTTGCGCCATGGTTGCGACGGCCTGGAAACCATCAACCTCTTCCAGCAGAACCAGGAACTCATCGCCACCAAGCCGGGCCACGGTATCCCCTTCACGCACCGAAGCCCGCAAGCGGCGGGCAACTTCAACCAGCAGGTGGTCCCCCACTTCGTGGCCCAGGGTATCGTTGATGTTCTTGAAGCGATCGAGATCGATAAACATCAGCGCCATCTTGCGCCCTCTGCGCTGGGCCTGCGCCAGGGCATGACGCAGTCGATCCTCAAATAATAACCGGTTCGGCAGATCGGTCAGCGGATCATGATGGGCCAGGTGCTGAAGGCGTTTCTCATTCTCACTCAGCAGCTCTTCGACTTTGAGCCGATCGGTGATATCCCGCGAGGCCTCGATGATCCCGCGCAAGCTCCCATCGGTATTCCATAACGGGGAAGCAGTCAGTTCATAGATCCGGTCATCCTTGCCCCGCTTGTGATGATGAATCATGGTCACTGTTTCACCGGTCTGTCGGACCTCTTCGAGGGGACAGGGATGATCGCCGCCCTGACAGGGTCTGTCCAGTTGATGAAGCAGCTCATAGCAGCAGAAATTATTCCGGTCATAGGATCGGCCAGACAGGGTCTCGGCCGCCACCCGGTTCATCATCAGAACCTTGAAGTCGGTCGCAATCACGGTAATCGGATCGGCGACACCATCGATAACAGTCTGCAAGAACCGGTGTTTCTCGGTCAATTCGTCCTGAAAACGGCGGCGCTCCGAAGTGTCATGAATGACCGAACAAAGAAGTTTTCGCCCGCCGACCACCATTGGACCACAGTAGACCTCCACATCGCGCAGGCTGCCGTCTGCCTGGCGATGCACAAACTCGAACTTGTGCTCTGCTCCGTCGTGAACCTCGGCAAACCGGGCACGAATTTCCTCCGGAGGAGCGGTATTGATCCGACTGACAGGCAAGCCTTTGAGCACATCAGGGGGGTAACCGTAAAAACGGCTGGCGGCCGGATTGGCATCAACAATTTGTTCTGTTTCAGGATCAACCAGCAGCATCACCGACTGGTTTTCCTCGAACAACACCCGATACTGCTGCTGCCGTTCTTTGAGTTCGTCTTCGATTCTGTAGCGCGCCTGTAACTCCTTTTCCAGCAGACGATTCTTGGCCTTGACGCGCCGTGTCTGCAGCCTGACCTGTCGCCGGGTCAAAAGGATAATCAGCCACATCGCCATCAACGATGTCACCAGTGCCGTAAGCAAAGGAACAAACCAGAGCGGCAGGAAATTCTGCTGCCGCTCTGGAGAAAGCCACTTCATCAACAAACGATGATAGATCGAACCGTCTTTCTCCTTCCAGCCCCCAAGGACAGTATCGAGCTCAGCTCGTAAAGCCCCCCCCTGCCCGCGGGCGAAAGCAATCCGGATATCAACCGGGTTAATCAGGACAGAGCTTGCAACAAGATCAAATTTCTCGCGATGCCAGGCCCCGAAGATCCGGTTAACCAGAGCGACATCGGCCCGCCCCTCACTGACGGCATGCAATGCGCGATCATAATTCTCGACCTGGACAAAACTGATTGTCAGATCGAAATTGTGCGCCAGTTCACGTAGTCCCCCGGGCCCTTCCAGATATACATCATCGGCAACTGTCGCCACACGTTTGTCGTCAAGGTCAAGAATGGAGGAGACCTTTGACTGCGGTGGGATATAAATCTGCCCCCAGTTGGAGAGTACCGTCGTTTCCAGAAAATCATAGGCGCGACTGCGCGGTGGAGTGAAGGCGATGGGAGCCAGCAGATCTAGACGACCCTGCTCTAGCTGCTGCAGACATTCTGACCAGTTGCAGAAAATGTAATCCAGAGACCAGTCACGATTCCGACTGGCGGCGGCGAGAAGTTCGGGGAAAAAACCGCTGGGATTGCCCGCTTCATCCAGAAAAACCAGCGGCGGGTTCTGATAGATGCCGATACGATACACCTGTTCCGCAGCCCGCAGCGATCCCGCTGGAAGGAGGATACTTCCCGTCACCAGTATCAGAAAAAACCGTCGCACTCTCTTCCCCCACGGCTACGGTCGAACAATTAGCCTTAATAAATTAACAGACCTCTAATCAGGCAAGTATTACTCTATTTCGCAAGAGATGCAAGTTTTGATCAGAGATTTCAGGGGGAAGGGGAAGAGACAATAGCGAAGATCAGCGCCGACGTTGCAGCTGGGAGAGTTCTTCTTTCAAGCGCAGATAATTTTCCAGGCGTTGTGCATCAAACTGCCGCAGTTCCAGGGCCGCCAGCACAGCACAACCTGGTTCGCTGCGGTGACCGCAATTTGAAAAACGGCACTGCAAGGCCAGGGTTTCAATGTCGGCAAAGGATTCTGCGAGATCCTCCTCTTCGCCCCAGAGGTGCAACTCCCGCATTCCCGGATTGTCCATCAGAATACCGCCCTCCGGCAGTAGAAAAAGTTCCCTGTGGGTGGTGGTATGACGCCCCTTGCCAAGCGTACTGCTGACCTCGGCAATCTTCTGACGGTCTTCCCCGAGCAGCACATTGATAATCGTCGATTTACCCACTCCCGACGATCCGAGCAGGGCCAGGGTTTCCCCCGGCTTGAGGTAGGTTCTGAGTTGTTCGACCTGGCCCTGCTCTCTGGCACAGAGCAATGCAACCGGTGCGTCACCGGCAATCTCGACCACTTGCCGTCGCTGGAGCTCGGTCGTCGTACTGAGGTCGGCCTTGTTCAACACCACGACAGCGTCGGCACCACCAGCGGTCACCAGGGTCAGGTAACGTTCGATCCGCCGTAGACTGAAATCCTGATCAAGGCCACAGACGATCAGAATTCGTTCGACATTAGCCGCGATGACCTGTTGCTCGATCCGTTCGCGGCCTTTTCCTTTACGCCGTCCCGGCAAGTTCCGTGCAAAAGAGGAAAACCGCGTCAAAATTCCATGGATGATTCCCCGCTCCTGTTCCAGCTGAGGTTCAACCGCCACCCAGTCACCGACAACCGGCAGATCCTGTCGTCCACCGGCGCGATGGCGCAACTTGCCGGCAAAACGGACCGTCAACTCACCGGCTTCACAGATCACCCGAAAATAGTTTTTTTCCCCACGGATCACCCGAGCCGGCACAAATCCCTGTGCAGTAAAAACCGAAAACTGGCGGGCAAAGTCTTGGTTCCAGCCGTAATCTTCAAGAGTCATGGGGCAAGACTAGCATGAAGCCCGCTGATATACCACGCCCACGCGAAGCAGACGCATGGCATATCAGCAGGCCGGAGAAGGGGCTCAATCGTCTTCGTCGGCGAGTTCTTCGTCCTCATCCTCATC
>JAJRWF010000151.1 GCA_024276905.1 Deltaproteobacteria bacterium | reverse complement strand
GATCCCGGCATTGTTGCTGATGACCGTCAGGTTCTTTGCCCCGCTGTCCCGCAGGGCAAGAATCAGATTCTCCGGAATACCGCAAAGGCCGAAGCCGCCAGCAGCGACAGACATGTTGTCCCGGGTGAGGCCTTCGAGGGCCTGATCGGCATCTGTAAATACGGGTTTCATCTCTTTTCTCCCTGCTGTCTGGTTTCGGGTGCGTCAGGTCGTAACTGAGCCCTGAAATCTAGGTGTCATTGCCTTGCCCGGCCAGAGCATTTGCAACCCGGGATCCAGAAGGTCGTTCAAGAAAGTCGGATATATAGTGCCCGGCGTCGATCAGCGACTGCAGGTCAACGCCGGTTTCGATTCCCAGCCCTTTGAGCATATAGAGCAGATCTTCGCTGGCAACATTACCCGATGCACCGGGGGCAAAGGTGCAGCCGCCAAGTCCGGCAACCGAACTGTCAATGACTGCGATTCCCTGTTCCATGACGGCGAGGATGTTGGCCAGTGCCTGGCCGTAGGTGTCATGGAAATGAACCGCCAGCCGTTCACGTTGTACCTTGCGGGAAACGGCCTCAATCATTGCCTGGGCCTTGCCCGGAGTGCCGACGCCAATTGTATCACCGAGAGAAATTTCGTAACAGCCGAGCTCCATCATGCGTCCGGCAACCCAGGCAACCGATTCGGGATCGACGGCGCCTTCATAGGGACAGCCCAGAGCGCAGGAAACATAGCCGCGGACCCGCAGCCCCTGCTTGCGGGCCGCTTCACAGACTTCGCCGAAACGATCAAAGCTGGCTGCAATCGAACAATTGATATTTTTGCGGGAAAATGATTCCGAAGCGGCACCGAAGACGGCAACCTCTTCGGCTCCGGCGGCAATCGCGGCCTGCAGGCCTTGCAGGTTCGGCACCAGCACCGGGTAGCTGATTCCCGGGCGCCGCTTGATCCCCTGCATCACCTCGGCACTGTCGCCCATCTGCGGAATCCATTTCGGGGAGACGAAACTCGCGCCCTCGATAGCCGCCAGTCCGGTTTCTGTGAGGCGGTTGATCAGTTCAATTTTTGTTGCGGTCGGAACAACGACAGCCTCATTTTGCAGGCCGTCACGTGGTCCAACTTCGACCATCTTGATCCGTTTCGGCAGTCTCATAATCAGCTCCCCTCATCTGCTTCAAAGATCAGCAGTGGTGCACCATCATCAACCAGGGCACCAGCCTGATAGTTCATCTGCGTAACCCTGCCGTCACTGGGAGCAGAAATCGTATGTTCCATCTTCATCGCTTCCAGGATCACCAGCGGTGTGCCGCGCTTGACTTGCGCTCCATCCTTAACCAGAACAGCGACGATCTTACCCGGCATCGGCGCGGTCACTCCACCGACGAGGTCTTCCTGGCCGAAGGCATCAGCGTAGGGATCGTGCAACACCAGTTTGTGAGTCTGGCCGTTACACAACAGAGTCAGTTCAAGCCCCTGACGAATAACCTGTGCTTCCAGTTGCTGACCGTCGATGGTTGCCAGCAGGCGGCCAGCAGCGTTGAAGCGGCCTGCAACCTCGACCGTGCCGGAGGGGAGCTCGAACAGATAACCCTGCGGGCGGTAATGTACGGTGACTTGCAAATCCGTTTCATCGTCGCTGAAAACGAGGACGTGATGATTGTCACTATTGAGTCGCCAACCGCTGGTCTGGTGCCAGGGGGCATGGGGATCTGCTGAATTCAGCGCATTCTGCTTTGCTTCAGCATCACGCTGCAGCAGCAGATTGAGACAGGCGAGCGCCAGCATCTGTGCAGAGACCGGGGCTGGAGCCGGGATCAGCTCTTCATGATGCTGCTCGATAAATCCGGTATCAAAGTTTCCGGCAGCAAACTCCCGTTGACCGGCAACGGCAGCAAGGAAGCTGACATTGGTGGCAACACCGACGACTTCAACCTGTTCCAGAGCGCGGCGCAGGTGGCGCAGAGCCGCAGGGCGATCCTCGGCCCAGACGATCAGCTTGGCAATCATCGGGTCGTAGTGAATACTGACCTCATCACCCTGACGGACTCCGGTATCGATCCGCAAACGGGCATTTTCGGTCGGAAAGTGCAGATGCTGCAGCAGACCGATCGAGGGCAGGAACTCGCGCTGCGGATCTTCGGCATAGATCCGTGCTTCGATTGCATGCCCATTGATTGCGAGTTCCTCTTGTCGACAGGGCAGGGGCTGCCCGCTGGCCACCTGCAGTTGCCAGTCGACCAGATCCTGACCGGTGATCATCTCAGTGACCGGATGTTCGACCTGCAGTCGGGTGTTCATTTCCATAAAGTAGAAAGAACCGTCGGTGTCGAGCAGAAATTCGACCGTTCCTGCACCGACGTAGCCAATGGCCCTGGCGGCGGTAATGGCTGCCGCACCCATCGTCTGGCGTAATGTGTCGCTCAGGCCGGGAGCCGGAGCTTCTTCCAGCACTTTCTGGTGGCGGCGCTGTACCGAACAGTCCCGCTCGAAGAGGTGCAGGATGTTGTCCTGAGTGTCGGCAAAAACCTGAATTTCAACGTGGCGGGGTTTTTCCAGATAGCGTTCGAGGAGCAGGTGATCGTTGCCGAAGCTGGATGCGGCTTCGCGTTTTGCGCCTTCAATCGCAGCGTCAAGTTCGTCAGGTGTGCGGACCACGCGCATCCCTTTGCCGCCACCACCGGCGCTTGCTTTGACCAGTAACGGAAAACCGGTGTCTTCTGCCGCCTTACGCAGGGTTTCCAGGTCCTGAGCATCGCCATGATAACCGGGGACCAGAGGAACCTTTGCCTGCTGCATGATCTTTTTGGCCGCACTTTTAGAGCCCATCGCCTGGATTGCTTCAACCGGCGGTCCAACAAAAACCAGTCCGGCCGCAGCGCAAGCGGCGGCAAAGTCAGCGTTCTCGGCCAGGAAACCATAGCCGGGGTGAATTGCTTCCGCGCCGGATTTTTTGGCGACCTCCAGCAGGTTATCTGCTCGCAGGTAACTTTGTGCTGCCGGTGCCGGTCCGATGTGCCAGGCTTCGTCCGCGAGGGCGACATGGCGGGCATTGCGATCGGCGTCTGAATAGACTGCAATGGTCCGCAGGCCGAGCTGCCGGGCGCTGCGGATGATGCGACAGGCGATCTCACCACGGTTGGCGATCAACAGGGAATCAAACATTTATCAACCTTTCGTCCAGTCCGGACGGCGTTTTTCAAGAAAAGCTGCCAAGCCTTCACGTCCTTCATCACTGGCCCGTGTTGCGGCAATCCGTTCGGCAGTCTCGGCAATCAGTTCGGCATTTAACGGATGGTTGGAGACATCGGCCACCAGATGTTTGGCTGCGGCCATAGCCCTGGGGCCATTCTGCAGTAGCAATCGAGTCATTCGGTCTGCTTCCACAGTCAATTCATCAGCGGCCACGATTTCGTGAACCAGGCCCAGCTGCCGGGCCGATTCAACGCCGAAACGTTCGGCACTGATACAATAGCGGCGTGCCGCCCGTGAACCGATGGCGGCGACCACATAGGGAGAAATAACCGCCGGAATCAACCCCAGCTTGACCTCGGAGAGACAGAAGCTGGCCTTCGCAGTCGCCAGGACCAGATCACAGGCCGCAACCAGGCCCACCCCACCACCGTAGGCTGCGCCCTGTACCAGAGCGACCGTTGGTTTCGGTAATTCATTCAGGGCTCGCAGCAGTTCGCCCAGGGACTTGGCATCAGCCAGGTTTTCCTCGTGTGAATAGTCGGCCATGCGCCGCATCCAGCGAAGATCCGCACCGGCGGAGAAGCTTTTACCCGTTGCAGCCAGGATGACCAGTCTGACCTGTGGGTCAGTAGTAAATTCCTGCAGAATGCGGATCATTTCAGCGATCAGATGATCGTCGAAGGCATTGTGCAGCTCAGGACGATTCAGGGTCAGGGTCGCGCGTCCCAGTTCATCAATGTTTGTCAGCAGGTCGTCTTTAGTCATGATTACATCCTGAAAACGCCGAAGGTTGTTTTTTCGATTGGCGCGTTAAGCGCGGCGGAAATTCCCAGACCCAGTACCATACGGGTATCAGCAGGGTCGATGATGCCGTCATCCCAGAGCCGGGCACTGGCATAGTAGGGATGGCCCTGATGGTCATATTGCTCGAGAATCGGTTGTTTGAACTCTTCTTCCTCTTCGGTGCTCCAGCTTTCGCCACGAGCCTCCATTCCGTCACGCTTGACCTGAGCGAGCACCCCGGCTGCCTGTGCGCCGCCCATCACCGAGATGCGTGCGCAGGGCCACATCCAGAGCATTCGCGGGCTGTAGGCCCGGCCGCACATGCCGTAGTTCCCGGCACCGAAGCTGCCGCCGATCAGGATCGTGAATTTCGGCACCTTGGCACAGGCAACAGCGGTGACCATCTTGGCCCCGTCCTTGGCAATTCCGCCCTGCTCGTACTTGCTGCCGACCATAAACCCGGTAATGTTCTGCAGAAAGACCAGCGGGATACCGCGCTGGCTGCAGAGTTCGACAAAGTGTGCGCCCTTCTGGGCTGATTCCGAGAACAGGATGCCGTTGTTGGCGACAATGCCGACCGGGTAGCCGAAGATATGGGCAAAGCCGCAGATCAGGGTTTCACCGTAGAGTTTCTTGAACTCATCAAACTCTGAGCCGTCGACGATGCGCGCAATCACTTCGCGAACGTCGTAGGGTTTGCGGCTGTCGGTCGGGATCAGGCCGTAGATTTCTTCAGCGGGATAGAGCGGTTCGGCCGGTTCGCGCAGCGCCAGAGAGGGGCGCTTGACCTGATTGAGATTGGCGACGATGCGGCGGGCCAGACCCAGAGCATGGGCGTCATCAGTTGCGTAGTGATCGGTGACCCCTGAGGTTCGACAATGAATATCGGCACCACCAAGGTCTTCGGCGCTGACCACCTCGCCGGTTGCGGCTTTGACCAGCGGTGGACCACCGAGGAAGATCGTACCCTGTTCCTTGACGATGATACTTTCATCGGCCATCGCCGGGACATAGGCCCCTCCTGCGGTACAGGAACCCATAACCACGGCAATCTGCGGAATACCCTTGGCAGACATCTGGGCCTGATTGTAGAAGATGCGCCCGAAATGATCTCGATCAGGAAAAACCTCTTCCTGCAGGGGTAGGAACGCACCGCCCGAGTCGACCAGATAGATGCAGGGCAGATGGTTCTGCTCGGCAATTTCCTGGGCCCGGACATGCTTCTTGACCGTCAGCGGCAGGTAGGAGCCACCTTTGACCGTGGCGTCATTGGCGATAATCAGGCATTCTCGGCCGCTGACCCGGCCGATTCCGGTGATAACCCCGGCAGCGGAGACCTTGCCGTCGTACATGTCCCAGGCGGCAAACTGCGAAAATTCGAGAAAAGGCGAACCGACATCGAGCAGTTGACGAATGCGTTCACGTGGCAGCAGTTTACCGCGGTCGAGGTGTTTCTGCCGCGCCCGTTCTCCACCGCCACCCCTGATCTGGCCAGCTTTCTCGCGCAAATCAGCGACCTGGGCGCGCAGTGCTGCGGCGTTGTTGCGGAACTCTTCAGATTCGCACTGCAGGGAACTTTTCAAAATACTCATGTCTATTCCGATTCTGATAGCAGTTGTGGCCTGTCTCTGCCGTCATCCATTTTTCAGCTCGTGGTCTCGTTAAACAGCTCACGTCCGATCAGCATACGACGAATTTCACTGGTTCCGGCTCCAATCTCATAGAGCTTGGCATCACGTAGCAGGCGACCGGTGGGGAACTCATTGATATAACCGTTACCACCCAGACACTGAATCGCGTCCAGAGCCATCTGGGT
>JAJRWF010000150.1 GCA_024276905.1 Deltaproteobacteria bacterium | reverse complement strand
GCGCAACAGATCCGCAAGTTTCTGCTGCTCTACAAACAGCTTGATGCCGATGACGGCGAGCTGACCCGGACACGCAAGGTGCGTCGTGGGGTGATCAAGGAAAAATACGCCGAGATCATCGATACCATCTACTCCGAGCAGGATGTAGTTCATATCGACACGGTCATCACCTTTCAGGACGGCAACAAATCACGCATCCAGACCGATGTGCGGGTGGTTGATCTGCAGGCCGGAGCTAAAGATAGCGCCGCCGAGCAGGCCAGCTTGAAATCGGCAGTATAAAATTCAGGCGCTGGGCGCTGCTCAGGCACGGGGTGGAAACCCCCATGCCAGGAGCCTGAGGCCCAACGGCCGGTTTTAAAGGAGCTTTTATGAATTATGAATTACTGACTCAATTGTTGGTTAACGGCGTGATTGTCGGCACCCTGTACGGGGTGGTCGCCATGTGCTTCGTCTTGATCTACAAATCGACCCAAATTGTTAACTTTGCGCAAGGGGAATTTCTGCTCATCGGTGCCTGGACCTGCTGGGCGCTGCTGGTTAAGTTCGAACTGCCCTTCTATGTCGGCTTTCCGATCACCCTCGCCTTCATGGTGGTCTTCGGCATTGTGCTGCAGATGGTGGTTTTAAGACCGATGATCGGCGAACCGATCATCTCGGTCATCATGGTCACCATCGGTCTGTCGATGTTCTTCCAGTCATTGATGAGCTGGATGTTCGGCGGCTACGCCAAGTCGTTCCCGCAGGTCTTCGAAACCGAATCGATGAATATTCTGGGGCTGCAGGTCCAGACCGCCTACATCATGAGCCTGGTCAGCTCAGTGGTGATCATGATCGCCTTCTATTACTTCTTCAAATACTCAAAGATGGGCCTGGCGATGCGCGCCACTGCTTTTGACCAGCAGGTTGCTCAGAGCCTGGGAATTTCGGTCAAGAGAGTATTTGCCGCCTCCTGGGCAATCTCGGCCCTGGTCTCGGCGATGGCCGGGGTGGTGGTCGGCATGGTCAATGGTGTCTCTTCGGCGCTCTCATTCTTCGGCATCAAGGTCTTTCCGGTGGTAATCCTCGGCGGCCTCGATTCGATCATCGGCGCCATCGTCGGTGGTCTGATAATCGGCGTACTTGAAAACCTGGCTGAATTTTTCGACAGCCAGTGGTTGCATCTGGGTAACATGTACACCATCGCCCCCTTCTATGCCCTGGTGATCATCCTCATGATCAAACCCTACGGCCTGTTTGGAACCAAGGATATCGAGAGGATCTGACTTATGGCATCGGCACATTCACGGATGAAGTGCGGCGAGTTCCGCACCACATATCAACAGGATACGACCATATTCCCGACCCCTCTGGCACGTCGGGTCGCGGTCTTGTCGGTTATTTTTCTGCTGGTTGCACCCAGCTTTCTTAACCCCTATTTTCTGAATCTCGGCATCCAGATCGGCTATTACGGCGTTGCCGCCCTGGGCCTGAATATCGTCGTCGGCTTCACCGGCCAGATTTCCCTCGGCCACGCGGCATTCTTCGGCTTCGGCGCCTTTGCCTCGGCCTGGCTCAACAATACCACCGGGATCCCGGTCTTCTTCTGTATCCCGCTCGCCGGTGCGATGACCATGGCGCTGGGCCTGATCGTCGGCATCCCGGCCGGTCGCATCAAGGGCCTCTACCTGGCGATTGCCACCCTGGCCTCGCAATACATCCTGGAGGATTTCTTCTCCCGCGCTGACTGGTTTACCGGCGGTGCCTACGGCGCCATGGCCAATCCCTTTTCGATCTTCGGCTTTGAATTCAACAACGACCAGCGCTATTTCTACGTGGTCCTCTTCTACGTGGTGATCATGTTCCTGTTCGGCACCAACCTGTTGCGTTCGCGCGATGGACGGGCCTTTGTTGCCGTCCGCGACCACTATCTCTCCGCTGAAATCATGGGCATCAACCTGACCAAATACCGCATCCTCTCCTTCGGCATCTCTTCGTTTTACGCCGGGGTCGGCGGTGCGCTCTTCGGTCATTACCTCGGCTTTGTCTCAGCCGAAGGCTTCACCATCATGTTGTCGATCCAGTTTCTAGGGATGGTCATTATCGGCGGACTCGGTTCGGTAATGGGCTCGTTGATGGGCACAGCCTTCATGGTCCTGTTGCCCGAACTGATGGAAGCCGGGGTCGGCCTGGTTGGACACAGTGCGCCCGGACTGACTCACGCGCTGGCCTACATCAAAGAGATGTCGATCGGGCTGGCGATCATTCTGTTTCTTATTTTTGAACCTGACGGCCTGTCTCATCGCTGGAGGATGATCAAGGCCTATTGGAAGTTGTACCCCTTCTCATATTGAGAAATGTATTTCAACTCGAGGTTCCGTAGGGCGGGACGTCGTTAACCCAAGGGAGGAAGACAATGCGCAAATCGATCATGCTGGGCAGTTTGTTGGTTGCATCAATGGCCTTTGCCGGCAGCGTTTCCGCCGCCGACACCATTCCGGTTGGACACCTGGCCGCCTACACCGGGCCGACATCCGGGGTCGGCATCCCCTTCGGGGCAGGGATTGATGATGCCCTGGCCTACATCAACAAGACAGGCGGCATCAACGGTAAACAGATTAAGTTTGAAACGGTCGACTATTCCTACAACGCACCGCGCGCGGTAGCGACCTACAAGAAGTGGATGTCCAACCTTAAACCGGTCGCCATTCAGGGCTGGGGCACCGCCGATACCGAGGCATTGGTCAAGTTTATCGCCAAGGACAAGGTCGCTTATGTTTCAGCTTCCTACTCCGGGCACCTGACCGATCCGACCGGTAAGTCACCGCGCACCAAGGCACCGGCTCCTTACAACTTTTTCTACGGCCCGTCCTATTCAGACGCCTGCCGTGGCCTGGTTCAGTGGGCTGCCGACGACTGGAAAGCCAAGGGCAACTCGGGCAAGCCGAAGTTCATCCACATGGGCGACAATCATCCCTATCCGAACGCTCCCAAGGCCGCCTGCGCTGCCTACGCTAAAGAGCTCGGTTTCGATATTGCGCCATCGATCGTCTATTCGCTGAAGCCGGCCGATGCCAAGGCCCAGTGCCTGTCGCTGAAAGATTCCGGTGCGAATTACGCTTATCTCGGCAACACTTCAGGCTCCAACATCTCACTGCTCAAATCTTGCGGAACGGTCGGCGTCAAGACCCAGTTCCTGACCAACATCTGGGGCTGGGACGAGAACTCCATCAAGGCCACTGGTGACGCCGGTGACGGCATTGCCTGGGTCGTCGGTGCGGCTTCCTGGAAAGATCAGGCTCCGGGGATGAAAACCCTGCGTGCGATCTCCAAGATGTCCGATCCCAGCGGCACCAAGCCGCGCATGCTGCACTATGTCCGCGGCGTTTGCGGAACCTTCCTGATGAAGGAAGCGATGATCAAAGCCGAGGCCATGGGCGGCATTACCGGTGAAAACATCAAGAAGGGCTTCGAGCAGATGAAGGACTTCGTGCCTGCCGGTCTCGAAGGTGTCTGCTCACCTTCGACCTGGACTGCAGAAGACCATCGCGGCACCACTCTGGTTAATGTCTACACCAGCAAGTACAACGGTGGCGACTTCCAGATGAAAAAACTGGCAACAGTTGACGTTCCTCGTCGTGACGAGTGGCTCGGCTGGTAAGTTGAACCTGGTGCGGGGGCAACTGTGCCCCCGCATCGTTCAATGTTCGAAGTGTGTGGTTCGCCGGTTCTGTCGAACCACGCACCTGGAAAATTGAACGAAAAGATCCTCAAATGGAGTTTCCCATGGCAGAGCCCGCCGTCAAAGTCACAGAAGAAACCGCAGAGAAGGAAATTCTTCTTTCGGTCAACAACATTGAAGTCGTTTACGATGAGGTTATCCTGGTGCTGCGCGGCATCAGCCTTGACATTCCCAAGGGCGAACTGATTACCCTGCTCGGTCCCAACGGAGCGGGAAAATCGACCACTCTCAAAGCGATCTCCGGTCTGCTCAAGACCGAAGATGGCGAGGTCACCCGCGGGTCGGTGACCTTCAAGGGCGAAAGTATCGCCAACAGCTCACCCGACGAGATCGTGCGCAAGGGAATCTTCCAGGTCATGGAAGGCCGACGGATCATTGAAGACATGACCGTCATAGAAAATCTGCGCCTCGGGGCTTACACCCGCAAAGACAAGATGGTTAAAGACGACATTGAAAAGGTCTTCCACTACTTCCCGCGTCTCAAGGAACGGACCGGCCTGGCCGGCTATCTGTCCGGCGGCGAGCAACAGATGCTGGCTATAGGTCGGGCGATTATGGCCCGGCCCGAAATGATCCTGCTCGATGAGCCTTCGATGGGTCTGTCGCCGCTGCTGGTCAAAGAGGTCTTCGGCATTATCCGCAGCATCAACAAAGAGCAGGGGATTACCATGCTGCTGGTTGAGCAGAATGCCAATATGGCCCTGCACAGTGCCAACTATGGTTATGTCATGGAATCGGGCAAGATTGTGCTCGACGGCCCGGCAGAGGATCTGCTCAACAATGAGGATATGAAGGAATTTTATCTTGCCGGCGGCGCCGATTCTGAGCGTAAATCGTTCAAGAATCTGAAATCGTATAAGCGCCGTAAGCGCTGGATGTAAACCGGAGGAAGGCTAAGGCGACCATGAGCGACTTCTACGACGACCTCGAAACCCGATCTTCTGAGCAACGTGAAACAGCCCTGTTCACCAAGCTGACCGCTCAGATCGAACATGCCAAACGCAGTGCTCCCGCTTTTGCCGAAACCCTTGCCGGGATCGACGCTGCCACAGTGACCAACCGCGCGGCTCTTGCGCAACTGCCGATCCTGCGCAAAACCGAACTGATCGAACGACAGAAGAATCAACCGGTTTTCGGCGGACTGACAGGCATTTCTCCCCCGCAACTTGGTCAGATCTTCGCTTCGCCCGGACCGATTTTTGAGCCGGGATCAACCCGCCCCGATTTCTGGCGTTTTTCACGCGCCCTCTACGCTGCCGGTTTTCGTCGTGGCGAGATTCTCCACAATTGTTTTTCCTACCACTTCACCCCTGCCGGAATGATGTTCGAAGCCGGGGCGCGTGAACTAGGCTGTGCCACGGTTCCGGCCGGTGTCGGCCAGACCGATCTGCAGGTTGAAACCATGGCCCATATCAAACCCCAGGGCTATGTGGGGACGCCCTCTTTTCTGAAACTGATTCTTGATAAAGCCGACGAACTTGGAACCGACCTTTCTTGCCTGAAAAAAGCGCTGGTCTCCGGGGAGTATCTGCCGCCAAGTTTACGTGATGCCATGGCCGAACGCGGGATAGCGGTCCGGCAGTGTTATGCGACCGCCGACCTTGGCTTGATCGCCTACGAATCCGAGACCCTGGAGGGGATGATTGTCGATGAAGGAATCATCCTCGAAATTGTTCGCCCCGGCACCGGTGACCCGGTCGACGAAGGCGAAGTCGGTGAACTGGTGGTGACCAACCTCAATCCTGATTATCCGTTGATCCGCTTTGCGACCGGTGACCTCTCCGCGATTCTGCCGGGGTGCAGTCCCTGCGGACGAACCAACCAGCGAATCAAGGGCTGGATGGGACGCGCAGATCAAACCACCAAGATACGTGGCATGTTCGTTCATCCGGAACAGGTTGCCGCTATTCTAAAACGCCACAGCGAATTGCAGCGCGGACGTCTCATTGTTACGCGCGAAAACGATCAGGATGCTATGTGCCTGCAGGTCGAATCTACCGGAACCGCATCATCAGAACTGCGGGATGCCGTGGTTAGCAGTATTCGTGAACTGACCAAAATGCGCGGTACGGTCGAATTTGCGGCACCGGACAGTTTGCCGAACGACGGCAAGGTGATTGACGATCAACGATCAATAGAATAGAAGTTTTATCCCGTCAGACTTTCTCCCGTGTGACGCCGCCGGAACAAAATAGAGATTTTGAGGAATTCGAGCGAGGATGTCTGAGTCGCCGGCGAGTTTCCGAGTGAGCTCAAAATCGGCATGGCGTGGAGGGGACTGCTGCAAGCAGCAAGGAGTTCGGGCGCATTTCTTTGCTTCGTTTCTTTGGGCGCACAAAGAAATGAAGGTGTCGTGGGGGGCGCAACCCCGCGACCCCGATTTTTATGACATCCCTTATGGAGCATCTCATATGACAACCACATCCAGCGAACCCCTCGATACCGGAATTCAGCTTCTGCAGGAACTCAGTAAAAAAGAGCTGATCTCGATCATCCTTGATGACGCCAAGAACTGGCTGGCCCATGACGGCCTCTGGTTTCAGGCCATTGAAAAGACCCACGGCATGGAGGTTGCGATTGAGGCCGACCGCGCCGCCTGGGAGAAGTTCACCGTCATCGAAGCCAAACGGATCATGGCCCGGCTCGGTATTGAGCCCGGCGGTGGTATCCCGGCCCTGATCGAATGCTTAAAGCACCGGCTCTATGCACGACTCAACCTGCAGGAAGCAATCGAGGTCACAGAGACCCGCGCCCTCTTCCGCATGGTCGACTGCCGGGTGCAATCGGCACGTAAACGCAAAGGGCTCGATGATTTCCCCTGTAAAACGGTCGGCATCGTCGAGTACAGTGAGTTTGCCCGCACCATCGACCCGCGCATCAAAACCAACTGTATCGCCTGCCCGCCCGATGCCCACCCGGAGGAGTTCTGGTGCGCCTGGGAGTTCACCCTTGAAGACTGAGGGTACCGGCTTCGTGCACAACTCTGACGGAGAGATCTGATGCTCGGTGACTGTCTTGACGGAATAAAAGTACTCGATCTCAGCCAGTACCTGCCCGGCCCTTTTGCCACTCAACTGCTGGCCGATCTCGGCGCTGCTGTGATCAAAATCGAGCCCCCGGCCGGGGATCCGATGCGGCGCTTCATCTTCTGTGACGAGGATGGCGAATCTCCCTTCTACAAACAGGTCAACGCTGGCAAGCAGGTCGTACTGCTCAACCTGAAGACCGAAGACGATAAACAGGTACTGGCCGAGATGGTTGCCGCCGCCGATGTGCTGCTCGAATCCTACCGCCCCGGCGTCCTTGAACGCCTCGGTTTCAGCCGTCAGCGGCTGAAGGAGCTCAATCCCAAGCTGATCCACTGCGCCCTCTCCGGTTTCGGCCAGACCGGCCCCTGCCAACAACGCGCCGGGCACGACCTGACCTACCTCGCCATGAGCGGCATGCTCAATCTGACCGGCAGTCCCGAAACACCAATCATGCCCTTTCCCCCGATCTGCGATTATGCCGCCGGTAAGCAGGCCTCGACCGCAATCCTGGCGGCGTTGCTGCGCCGAGGCCGCACAAATCAGGGTGCCTTCATCGACGTCAGCCTGTTCGAAATGGCCCTCTCCTGGCAATCCTTCTCATTAATTGCTGCCAGCCGGCCCGGCCATCAATTTGCGCGCGGACAGGATCTGCTGACCGGCGGGGCGGCCTGCTACCAGATCTATCGTACCGCCGATGAACGCTTTGTCGCCCTGGGCTCCATCGAGGATAAGTTCTGGCAAGCCTTCTGTGAAACTGTCAAGCGACCCGACTGGAGTGAACGCCAGCATGAGCCCTTACCGCAAACCGAACTGATTGCCGAAGTCCGGCAGATGTTTGCCTCGGCCTCTTGGAGTGACT
>JAJRWF010000149.1 GCA_024276905.1 Deltaproteobacteria bacterium | reverse complement strand
TCTCCTGCGGGGCCTGTATCACCTGCTGTAAATACGATGCCATTACGTTTGTTGAGACTCCGTACGGCAAGAAGGCCAAGGTCAAGGAGATTCTGTGCAAGGGGGATGGCCTGTGCAACGCCAAGTGCCCGACCGGAGCGATTTACCTGAAACACTACACAGATGATGAGATCTTCGCCCAGATAGATCAGGCGATCTGCGAAGAAGTCAATTGACAGCATGTTAACGACGGAAATATACCCGGGCTGAGCAAAAATGTTCAGCTGCAAGGCGACCGAAATCCCGAGGAATAAGGCGTACCGGAAGGTACGTCGTTGACGAAGGATGAGGTCAACGCCGCAGATGAGCGTTTTTCATCAGCCTAATCAAGAAAGGAGGTTCACATGTCTGCCGAATATACACCAAACGTCATCGGTTTTTTGTGCACCTGGTGAGCATACGGGGCTGCGGACCTGTCTGGAGTTTCCAGGCAACAATATACAACTGAAACAAAAATTATCCGGGTCATGTGTACCGGCCGGGTCGATATCGCCTTTGTCCTGCGCGCCTTCTCCAATGGCGCGGACGGTGTCTTTGTCGGCGGCTGCTGGCCGGGTGAGTGCCATTATGTGACCGAGGGCAACTACGACACCCTGTTCAACATGCTCTTCACCAAAAAACTGCTTGAGCAGGTCGGTATCAACCCCGATCGGCTGCGACTGGAATGGATCGCGGCCTCAGAGGGCAGCCGCTATGCCGAAGTGATGAATGGGTTCGGCAAGCAGCTCAAGCAACTGGGACCGCTTGGCTCAAGCGAGGAGCTGGACTCAAAGACCCTGAAGCTCAACCTGCAAGCGCTCACCAAGCTGATTCCTTATGCCAAACTGGTGGAACGGGAGCGGCTGCGGGTGCGATTCAAGACCGAGCAGGAGTATCTGGAGTATTTCGCCGGCGATACGTTCAACCGCCTTTTCGAAGAATTACTGGTCGACAAACTGGCCATCAGCCAGATCATGCTGCTGCTGCGCAATAACCCGCTCAACGCACGGGATATTGCCGAGTCCTTGAGGATAGCGCCCTCTGAAGTATCAAAGCACCTCAACAGTTCTTCACGGCTTGGCCTGATCAGTTTCGATGAAGAACAGAAATGTTTCGCACTGGCGGCCTCTTGAGCTGAAGTGGATAAATTTATTAAAGGACGTGGATATGGATATCGGTAAAATTGATCAGATTATTGACAAGCATGACAGTGAAGCAAGTGCGCTGATCCAGGTACTGCTTGAGATCCAGAGTGAGAACAAGTGGCTGCCCAAAGAAGCTTTGACCCGCGTCAGTGAAAAACTGGCCGTGCCGATGAGCCGTATCCAGCACATCACCACCTTCTACAAAACCTTCAGCCTCACCCCCAAGGGCCGGCATGAGGTCCATGTCTGCGTCGGCACCGCCTGCCATGTTCGGGGGGCACAGAATATTCTCGACACGGTCGAAGAGGTCACCGGCGTCAAGCCCGGCGAAACCGACCCGGATCTGAACTTCAGCGTCGAGACAGTCAGTTGTCTTGGTTGTTGTGCCCTGGGGCCGGTGATGGTGGTTGATGGCGAGTATCATGGCAACGTCGAACCGGCCGAAACGGCCAAGGTGCTCAAAGATTGCGCCTGCAGCCAGGAACAGTGAGGAAAAGATGGCAAAGATAACGTCGCCCGCAGAACTGGAGAAACTCCGAGAGAAAATTCTCTCCCAAAGAGACCCGGACAAGCTCTGTATTACCCTCTGCTCCGGCAGCGCCTGTCATGCCACCGGCTGTGATCCTGTTGCTGACGCCCTGGCCGAAGAGATGGAGAAACAGGGGGTCGTCGGTAAGGTCGACTTCCGCCGCACCGGCTGTCACGGATTCTGCGAACAGGGCCCGATCCTGGTCGTTTATCCGCAAGGGATCTGTTATCTCAAGGTGAAAGCCGAAGATGTCAGTGAGATCATCTCCGCGACGGTAAAAGGGGGCAAGGTCATCGAGCGGTTGCTCTACGTCGATCCGAACACCGGTGAAAAAGCGACTCTCGAAGAGGATATCCCATTCTACAAGAACCAGCAGCGCCTGGTTCTCGGCCCCAACCGTAAAATTGACCCCAAAAGTCTTGAGGATTATCTGGCCGTCGACGGTTACCAGGCACTGGTCAAGACCCTGTTCGAGCTGTCGCCCGAAGAGGTTGTCGGCGAAGTCAAGAATGCCCAGCTGCGCGGCCGTGGCGGCGCGGGTTTCCCCTCGGGGATCAAATGGGATTTTGCCCGCAAGGCGCCGGGCGAGCAGAAATATGTCGTGGTCAACTGTGACGAGGGAGATCCGGGCGCCTACATGGACCGCTCGGTGATGGAAGGCAACCCCTTTGCGGTCCTCGAAGGGCTGATGATCGGCGCCTACGCCATCGGCGCCAATGAAGGCTACATCTACGTCCGTCAAGAATACCCGCTGGCAGTCGCCAACCTGACGATTGCAATTGAACAAGCCGAAGAAGCCGGCCTGCTCGGTGAAAACATTCTCGGCTCCGGCTTCGATTTCACTGTCAAGGTCCACCGCGGTGCCGGCGCTTTTATCTGCGGCGAAGAGACCTCATTGCTCAACTCACTGGAAGGCAAGGCGGGCGAACCGAATGCCCGGCCGCCCTTCCCGGCAACCCGTGGGCTCTGGGGCAAACCAACCAACATCAATAACGTCGAGACCTGGGCCAATATCCCGCTGGTGATCAACAAAGGCGCCGATTATTTCACCGCTATCGGCACCGAAGGGAGCAAGGGGACCAAGATCTTCTCCTTGGTCGGCAAGGTCAACAACACCGGCCTGGTCGAAGTGCCGATGGGTACCACCCTGAAGGATATTATCTTCAAAATCGGTGGCGGCGTTCCCGGCGGCAAGCAGTTTAAAGCGGTGCAGACCGGCGGCCCCTCGGGCGGTTGCCTGCCGGAAGACCTTCTGGACACCCAGGTTGATTTCGACGAGCTGACCCGTGCCGGAGCGATGATGGGCTAGGGCGGCATGATCGTCATGGACGAGGACACCTGCCTGGTCGATATCGCCCGCTATTTTCTCGAATTTCTGAGTGACGAATCCTGCGGCAAATGCACCCCCTGCCGCGAAGGCATCCGTCAGATGCTCAAGATCCTGACCGACATGACCAAAGGGCTGGGCAAAGAGGGCGACATCGAACTGCTGCAAGCGCTGGCCGAGACCACCAGGGGTTCATCGATGTGTGCGCTGGGAAAAACTGCGCCCAACCCGGTGCTGAGCACCCTGACCCATTTCAAAGCCGAGTATGAGGCACACATCAATGACAAGTGTTGCCCGGCGCTCTCCTGCAAAGAATTGATCCGTTTCGATATTGTGGCGGAGAAGTGCAAGGGCTGCGGCGCTTGTTTCAGACAGTGCCCGGCGGCAGCGATCACCGGCGAAAAGAAACAGGTTCATGTGATCGATCAGGAAAAGTGTACCCGCTGCGGTTCCTGTCTCGAGGCTTGTCCCGCGGCTTTCGGTGCGGTGCGTAAAAGCTCCGGCCAGTCCGTCTCCTCTCCTGTTGCTGAAGAAATTGAAGCCTAGGGTAGAAAAAATGAGTGAAATAAACTTACAGATCGATGGCAAAAAAGTGACCGTTGAAAAGGGCACAACCATCCTTGAAGCGGCACGTACGGTCAGAGCCCCCATCCCGACCCTCTGCGATCATAAAGAATTGGCGCCCTACGGTGCCTGCCGTATCTGCACGGTAGAGACCGAAGCCAACGAGCGGACAGCCCTGGTAGCCGCCTGTCAACACCCGGCAGAAGAGGGCATGCAGGTTCGCACCAGAACCGAGCAGATCGACCGCATCCGTAAACTGCTGCTCGAACAGATGCTGGCCCATGCACCCGATTCCGAACAACTGATGGCCCTGGCCGGGACCTACGGCGCCGACCGGGACCGCTTTGAACAGGAATCCTCCTTCTGCATCCTCTGCGGGCTCTGTGTGCGCTACTGTGCCGAGGTCAAACAGAAACATGCCGTCGGCTTTTTCGACCGTGGCGCGAAACGCGAGATCGCCTTTATCCCGGAGGTCGCGGTCAAGGAATGCTGGGATTGCAAGGAGTGTTTCCCCCTCTGTCCCACTTCGGCCCTGCAGGCCGCTTACGTCCTGACCGAAGCACTGATGGAGCCACCGGAAGAACCGGTCCCGGCCTGCGGCGGCTGTGCGGGCGGCTCCTGCGGCTGAAAACTTGTACCTGAGCCACCAAGGCACCAAGGACACCAGGAAGGACAGAGGCTTTCTTAACGCTGAGACGGAGAGAAAATAAAGGCGTTAAGGTTTTAACCAAATAGAGCGTGCCCTTCTCCGCCCCTCTCCACCTCAGTGCCTCTCCGTTAAAATAAGCTTTTCTTAGTGCTCTTGGCGTCTTGAGCGAACAAAGTGAGCGAGTGGCTATAATCAATTGGAAATCTTTCCGGGCAGGTTTACAGGCCCATTGGTACCTATTATTGAATGATAAATAAAATTGACACATTA
>JAJRWF010000014.1 GCA_024276905.1 Deltaproteobacteria bacterium | reverse complement strand
CTTACTCCACACCTGTGGAACAGCACAGAGCAGGAACAGGCAAAGGACAAAACTGGCTATCAGGACTCTAAACATGAAATCCAATAATAAGTTTTTATTTCAAATATCGCAAAGAAGTAAAAGTATACTAAGCAGAGTTGATTAAATCAAGCAAATGGATTTAGACATCTGTGCCAAGTTTTATCGTTTCATAATTTCGAATTCTCGTCCGATTACAGAGTGTGACTGATCTGTAAACAGACCCGAAAATAGATGTCCCTGCCGGTCAGCTTAAGAGAATTTGCATAAGAATCCTTGAATACTTAGCCGATTTTTAGTTTAATGTCCGGGTCAGATATTTCCAATGACAGAACCACTCATTTCACGACCCGAAGGAGCCAGTCATCCATGTCCTTTGCCGGTAACCTTGAAGACCTCGCCATCGTCGACGTTATTCAACTGCTCCATTCGACCCGCAAGTCGGGCACGCTCTGCGTTGTCAGTGACAAGGGCCGCAGCCAGATTGTATTCGACAAAGGCTATATTGTCAGCGCCAATCATTTTGACGATTCAGTACGAATCGGCAGAATTCTCGTAGAAATGGCCGTGATAAGTGACACAATTCTGCAGCAAGCCCTCTCCGAACAGCAAGAAATGGGAGACAGGCACAAACCGCTGATCGGCCTGCTGATTGAGAAGCAACTGATTGAAAAGGACGCCGCCTACAAAGGTCTTGAATGTCTGATTGAAATGACAATTGTTGAAATGGTCAGTTGGCAGAAAGGAACCTTCACCCTTGATGTTGATGTGACAGAAGTCAACGACGAATATCGCTACATCCCGGAAAAACTGCAGCAGGAAATGAATTTCGATACCCAGATGGTCCTCATGGATGCCCTGCGTATTTATGATGAAAAATGCGCGGCAGGGATAGATCCCTCAGAAGCCACCAGCTTCAGCAGTGATGAACCTCAGCCGGCAACCGATAGCGAGAGTCCCAAGACCGATCGGCAGGATCCCGGACCGGACCTTTCCGCTGACTTGCTTGGACTTGATGATATTGACCAGATCGACGTACAGATTCCGGAGTCATTCACCAGCCTGGAAGCCTTCGACCCCTCCGAAATCCACCGTCAAAAGGTGCGTGAAATGCTGCCGGAGTTCTCTTCCGCACAACGCGAAGAGCTGGTTGGTTACCTGACCGAAAAATCAAATATTGTTGAAAATCAGGATAATGTTGATCAAAATCAGAACCAGACGATTATTCTTTACAGTATGGATGAACTTGTACAACACGGACTGATGAGCACCTGTAAGCACGCCGGGATCATGGCTTTCACGGCTTCGACTCAACAGAATTTTGAACAAAGAATATCGCAAAGCCTTGAGCGTTCACTCGCACCGCTTCTGGTCTTTGATTGTCCCATAGCGACGAGAGAAGGATTCAGTAAGGACGAGATCTCCGCGATCAGACAACAAATGGCCTTACGCTTTCCCCAATTGTTGAGAGTTCAACTCGCTTCGCCCATTGATTATCGCTACTCACTGCAAGCACTGACAACCGGTGCTGATGCGATTGCCCCACGCTCCCTGGCAGAGAATCGGCGGGATTCGTTTATCACCGACTTCATCCAGTTGCTGGAAAGTTTCCCGGTTCTGATACAAAATCTCTGCAGTCGGCAGGCGATACAGCACCCGCAGTATGGAGCTGATTTTCTCTCTCATCTCAGACAGATGCAATCTGCTACCGAAATTTCCTCTTTTCTTCTTGAACAGACCAGTACCTACTTCGAACGCAGCATGATTCTTATCCTACGCAACGATGAATTGATGGCTGAAAAATCACTCGGAATTGAGGCCGACAAAACAGCAGGGCCTTCTGATCCCTTACGCTTCAAGATTCCGGTTACCGAAGATGGCCTGCTGGCAAAGGTCATAGCAACGGGCGAGCTTTACTTTGATGCGGTAGACGACAAGACCGTCCGCGAAGCTATTTTCGGGGAAATCAGTGCACCGGACAAGTCCAGAATTCTCTTACTCCCCCTGATGGCCAGTGGAAAAACCCTGGCCTTGATTTATGCCGACTTCGGGCAGTCTGCGGCCAGCAAGGTCGACACCGAATATCTTCGGAGCCTGTCCTGGTTAGCCAGCCTTGCCCTTGAGCAAGTCATTCGACAGCGACGTAAAACAATTTAATTTTTTTGTTATAATCTTGCCCGTCATTACTACCGGAGGAATACAGCATGGATGCAAAAACCCTTAACCAAATCCTGCAGATTGCATTTGAAAAGCGGGTTTCAGACGTCCACTTCGAGGTCGACAACCCACCTTTTTTCCGGGGACGGGGGCAACTTATCCGCTCAAAGCTGCCGATTCTGACCAGCCAGGATACTGAATTTATCGCCCGCAAAATCATGGAGAGAAACAGTCGTTCTCTGCCCGACGACCTGACTGAACTTGATGCCTCCTACTCCCTCGACAATGGCGGCCGCTTTCGCGTCAGCCTCTTCAGGCAACGCGGTCATATCGGTATCGTTATGCGTGTCATTCCACCGGAAATCGGCTCGTTTAAAGACTTGAACCTGCCTGCAGTGCTGGGAGACATCGTCAAAGCCCCCAATGGTCTGGTGCTGGTGACCGGACCGACCGGCAATGGCAAATCGACCACGCTGGCATCGATGCTTCAACACATTAACGAAAACTTCAGCTACAATATTCTGACGATCGAAGATCCGATTGAATTTCTTTTCTCCTCAAAAAAAGGCTGCATTATTCAGCGCGAGATTGGTATCGATACCGACTCTTTCACCAGTGCTCTGCGCGCTGCATTGCGGATGGATCCGGATGTGATCATGGTTGGCGAAATGCGTGATCTGGAAACAATTGATGCCTGCATCAAGGCGGCAGAAACCGGGCATCTGGTTTTTTCTACCCTGCACACGCAGAATGCGTCATCGACCATCAATCGTATTCTCAGTTACTATCCGACAGATGCACAAGAAAATATCCGTCACCGTCTGGCCGATATTCTGGTTGCTACAGTTTCGTTGCGCTTGATCAAGGATAAAAAAGGCGAACGTATCCTGCCGGTCATTGAGGTGATGCGCTCAACAACAACCATTCAACATTGCATCAAGGAAGGTCTGCTTGACGAAATTGAGCAGCACATAGAGAAAGGGCGCGTTCAATACAACATGCAATCGATGGATCAACACCTGATCCAACTGTGTCAGAAAGAAATTATCACCATCGAGCAGGCGAAACGCTTGTCACACTCAATGGATCTGGAGCGCAAGCTGACATTCACACGTTAGGGGAAACAACCAGCAACAGTTGATGAATGTCGCCTACTGTTGCTGGTTCATATGATTACATTACTGAGGTGAACAGGACTAACAGCCGCAACCGCAATTATGACAGACAACCTTGTCACTTCCCTGTGGTTCAATGGTTTCTGGAGCAAAAAGAATCCGATTGATCCCACGTTTTAAATCGAGCGCCAGATTGCATTCAGCGCTGCAACCGATAACATGTCCAAGACAGGTATTGGAGAATCCGCCGGAAGGATAACGCAGGCGGATTGAATTGAGGATGTCAGCGTAACCACGGATCTTGATCTCAGTTGCCTCTTCAACAACATGCAGATCAATCCGAAAGTTTGCAAGCTCTGCTGACAGATGTTCCAGCATGGCTGTAACGGCCCGCCAATCACTCTGATCACGCCAGTTCGTCTCTAGCGATGCAATCCGGCGGTAAAAAACAACCTGAAACGTTGTGCTTCGTGCAGAGGAACAGGCCATCAGCTCAATCGATCCATGACAGGTCCCCTGCCCCTTCCCGCAGGACTTCGATCCGGTCGTCAATCAGGCTGATAACAGAGGATTCAACCCCCATCGAAACGCCGCCATCAACCACGATATCAACCATTCTTTCCATCTGCTCATCGATCACTTCAGGGTCCTGAATCACGTTCTGACCGGAGATGTTTGCACTGGTTGTCACCAGCGGGTGTCCGAGTTCCTGTACAATCAGCCGCGAAATCTGGTTATCTGGAATACGGATACCGACCGTTTTCTGGCGGGTGGTTAAGGATTCAGGAACAGTTTTGGCCGCGTTCAGAACAAAGGTGTAAGGTCCGGGAAGATGCCGTTTGAGAATGCGAAAGGCAAAATTACTGACCTGAGCGTAGTTGGCAACTTCAGCGAGGTCACTGCAGATAAACGAAAAAGGTTTACGCGGGTCGCGCTGCTTTATTTGATAAATTTTGCGGACACCTTTGCGATTGAAAATGTCACAACCCAGACCGTAAGTTGTATCAGTCGGATAGATAACGACACCGCCCTGTCGCAGACTGTCGACCACATGTCTGACAAGGCGAAGCTGCGGATTCTCGGGATTTATCTTCAGCCGCATCGGACCTCCTGAAAGATGAAAGAAATTGATGAAAATTTAACCTTTTTGCCCAATTATAGCAACATCTTCAGCCCGGGAATATTTTTCATCCCGGCATAAATATCCTGAAGTTGCTGGTAATTATCCAGCATGACAGTAATGGAAACGGACTGGTAATTCCCCTTGCCGCTAGGGCGAATATGAACCGCGTCCGCAGGAGTCAGGGCATGACAACGGACGGCAGCAGTAATCTGCCCGGAGAAGGTGTCACCACTGGCGCCGATGGCCTTGAATGTGTACTGACAGGGAAAGTCGAGCAGATCTTCGGGGCTATTCTTCGGGTCCAAGCGTACCTCCATTGATTCCGGTATGGCCAAAACCTCCAGCACCTCTACGGGTTTCGGACAGTTCTTCCACTTCAGAGATCTGACAGTGAACAACCGGTGCAACTATCAGTTGCGCAATCCGGTCACCAGGCATTATCTGAAAGCTCTGCTGGCCCTGATTAATAACAATAATACCGATTTCACCCCGATAATCAGCATCAATCGTGCCCGGGCTGTTCAGTAATGTTATCCCATTACGCAACGCGAGACCAGAGCGCGGACGAACCTGCATCTCATATCCAGGTTCAACCGCAACGGCCAATCCGGTTGGAACAAGTACTCTTTCACCGGGGGAAAGGGTCAAAGGCTCATCTGGCAGCGCGCAGATATCCAGCCCGGCAGCAAGTTCGGTCATATAAGCCGGCAGAACAGCTTCAGGTTTGAGCTTCTTGAATTTCAAGCGGGGTCCTGGTGTCATAACGGATCCATTCAAAGTGTCAGCTGGTTGATCGGGACGGCAAAGTCACCCACCGGGCCTATGGCCTGCAAGGTCAACGAATCTGCGACAAAGATATCCCGGGCCACACGGGAGACAGTCTCCACGTCAACACGATCAAGTTGTGCAATAAGTGCCTCCAGGGCAGGTTGATAACCGTGATAAATCTCATTGCGTGCCAGACGGGACATCCTGTTGTCGGAACTTTCCAATGCTAACAGAAGGTTACCTTTTATTTGTTCACGTGCTCGATCAACCTCATTGACGGAGACCTGGCCCTCCTTCAGTGAGTGGAACTGCTCGACAACAAGGTCGAAAACTTGCGGCAATTCATCTGCAGCAGTCCCACAGTACACCACAAGAGCACCCGCATCAGAGTGACAATTCAGGTAGCTGTAAATAGCATAGGCCAGCCCGCGTTCTTCTCGTACCTGCTGGAAAAGCCTCGAACTCATACTGGCACCAAGCAGGGTATTGAGTACCTGCAGCGCAAAGCGGTCTTCGTGGGTCTGCGGTAGCGCCTTGCAGCCCAGACAGAGATGGATCTGTTCGAGAGGTTTTTCCAGCAGGTGGATACCGGGCTGATAATTCGGCAGGTCGCAGCAGTTCCGGGGCAGCCCGGGTGGTACAATTGCAAAAACTTTGTCAATACGTCGACAAAGGGCATCATGATCCAGAAGCCCGGCAGCTGATATAACGATATTCTGACCCAGGTAGCGCTGATCAAGGAGTTGCTGGAGATCCTTGCGCGTTATCGATTCTACACTGTCGGAACGACCGAGAACCGGATGGCCCAGTGGGTGATGGTGCCAGATTTTCTCACTGAAAAGATCGTGAACCTGATCCTCGGGAGTATCCTCAACCATCGAGATCTCCTGCAGTATCACGCGCCGTTCTTTCTCAATTTCCAGAGTATCGAGGGTCGAGTTCAGAACCAGATCAGAGAGCAGGTCTACCGCCTCCGGTAGTCTACTGCTCAAGACTTTGGCGTAATAACAACTGTATTCGCGGGCGGTAAAGGCATTCAGAACGCCCCCGAACGAATCCGTCTCGCGGGCAATATCAAGGGCGGAGCGACGCGAGGTCCCTTTAAACAGCATATGTTCCAGAAAATGAGATATGCCGTTTAAAGAGCCTGCTTCGTGACGTGAACCATTCTCAACCCAGAACCCGACGGAAACCGAGTGGACATCGGGCATATGCTCGGTGACCACCCGGATTCCGTTATTCAGGGTTGTTTTTCTCAGCATGAGGCCAGCTCAATCAGCCTTCTTCGGGCAATTTCTGGTCCAGAGCTTCCTTACGCGAAAGCTTTATCTTGCCCTGTCTGTCGACGCCGATACATTTTACCAGCACCTGATCTCCCTCATTGAGCACATCCGTGACGGAACGCACACGTTCCTTGGCCAGCTCAGAGATATGCACCAGGCCGTCAGTGCCAGGGAAGATCTCGACAAAGGCACCAAACTCCATGATCTTGCGCACCTTACCGTCGTAGAGCTTGCCGACTTCGGCTTCCTGGGTCAGGTCACGGATCATCTTGATTGCCAGTTTAGCCGCATCGCCGTCGCTGGATGCAATGTTGATGCTGCCATCATCCTGGATATCAATCGCGCAACCGGTTGCGTCAATAATCCCGCGAACATTCTTGCCACCTGAACCGATCACGGTGCGAACCTGGTCAGTTTTAACCTTGATCGTGGTGATACGCGGGGCGTGAGGAGACAGATCATCACGGGAGGTTTCGATGGCCTTGGCCATCTCTGCCAGAATGTGAATCCGACCTTCACGGGCCTGAGCCAGGGCGCTCTCCATGATTTCTTTAGTGACACCGGTAATTTTGATGTCCATCTGCAGTGCCGTAATACCGTTGGCCGAACCGGTCACTTTGAAGTCCATATCTCCCAGATGATCTTCGTCACCAAGGATATCCGACAGAATAGCGACGTCATCACCTTCCTTGATCAAACCCATGGCAATTCCGGCGATCGGTTCTTTAACCGGGACACCGGCATCCATCAGCGACAACGAAGCACCACAGACCGAAGCCATCGAGGAAGAACCATTCGACTCCAGAACGTCGGAGACGATACGAATGGTGTAGGGAAAGTCTTCATGCTTGGGCAGAATCTTTGCGGCACTACGCTCAGCCAGCATTCCATGACCGATTTCACGCCGACCCGGAAAAAGCCGCATGCTGGTTTCACCGACGCAGAACGGCGGGAAGTTGTAATGCAACATGAATTTCTTGAATTCCATCCCCTGGATATTGTCCATTCGCTGCTCATCGGTACCGGTTCCCAAAGTACTGGTTACCAGGGCCTGAGTTTCACCACGCGTAAACAAGGCGCTGCCGTGAGCACGGGGCAGGACCCCGACCTCGCAGCTGATCGGACGGATCGTTGCCATATCCCGACCATCAATGCGAATTTTGTCGCGGGCGACCATCTGGCGGACAACGCGCTTCTCAACCGCACCGAGGACTTCGGAAATTTCCTCTTCACGACCTTCGTACTCGGCGGCAAGCTGTTCCTTGACTGCAGTACGATTCTCCGCCAGCGCAGCATAACGCTCCTGCTTGGTCTGGATCTTGACGGCTTCGAGCACTTTGGCTTCGGCCAGTTCAGTCACCTTGGTCGCCAGCTCGGGATCGACCTCTGCGACAACAAACTCACGCTTGGTCTTGCCGACCAGTTTGGCCAGTTCAGTCTGAACATCGATCAGGGGCTGCAGGGCACCGTGCCCGAAGAAGATGGCATCGAGCATCTCCTGCTCATTGAAGAATTCGGATTCGCCTTCAACCATCATTACCGCTTCACGCGAACCGGAAATAACGATCTCGACATCACTTTGTTCCTGCTGCTCGAGAGTCGGGTTGGCGACAAACTGACCGTCAATACGACCAACACGCACCGCGGCAATCGGACCTTCGAACGGAATATCGGAAACAACAACAGCAGCTGATGCAGCCACCATTGCCAGGGTGTCAGGGTCATTCACGCAATCAGCCGAGATGACCGATGGCATAATCTGGGTTTCAAACATGTACCCCTTGGGGAAGAGCGGCCGCATCGGACGGTCGATCAGACGACAAATCAGGGTCTCACGCTCGGTCGAACCACGCTCACGGCGGAAGAAGGAACCGGGAATCTTGCCGGTTGCATAGAACTTTTCCGCATAATTGACCGTCAGGGGGAAGAAATTCTGCCCCTCGCGCATCTTTCTGGCCGAAACTGCGGTACACAGAATTTTGGTTTCGCCATAGGTAACAATAACTGCACCGTCTGCCTGACGTGCAACCTTGCCGGTTTCAATTGTCAACGGCTGGCCGTTGAACTCGATCTCTACTTTATGGTAGGCCATAGATTTTACTCCTCTTTTCTTGCGGACAGCCCTCTGTCCGACATACATCAGCCTTAAAAAAAAATAGCTTTTGGAGGATGGCCTGAGACAGGACCTGCGCTAGCAGATACTCTCTCCGGACAGCCTCCAGAGCTATGGGTGAAACAAAAAGCAGCATGCCCAACCAGTGAGCATGCTGCCCTTATCAGCGACGGATACCGAGAGCCTTGATGATTGTACGATAGCGCTCTACATCCTGTTTAATCAGATAGTCGAGCAAGCGACGTCGCTGGCCGACCATTTTCAGCAGACCACGTCTGGAATGGTGATCTTTTTTATGGGTTTTAAAATGCTCAGTCAGATAGGTGATGCGCTCGGTAAGGAGTGCAACCTGCACCTCCGGTGAGCCGGTATCGCCCTCGTGACGCTTGTACTGGTCAATGATTTCCTGTTTGCGTTCTGTGCCAAGCACCTGGAATCTCCTTTGAATTTACTTTTAAACACACCATGAGCACACCATTCACAGTGTGCCGACTTCTGTCATCAATACAACCAACACTATCTAACATAGTTAACCAGGGGTGTAAAGCGATAATCAAACCCAAGAGCTGCAATTACGCCTGAATTTCCTGATTCAGATTAAAGCCGCGAATCAGCTCAAAATCCCCACGTTTTTCTTTAAACCGTTCCGGAACATAGCGTGCCATTGCCAGCAGACGGCCAGCAAAAACCAACCGCACAAGGTCACCCGAATCCGCAGCAACCGAACCGACAAGATCCCCTTCCGTCGGTGGAACTCCGTTCGTCAAACGGGCGACAGCGGCTTCCTGCAACTCTGCCGCCGGGTAATAAAAGAGCGCATCCTCCACCGGCAGAAATGCAGCGTGCTGCAGTACCTGACCCACATCCGTAATTTGTTCCAATCGCAAACAACGTTCGATCGGATATTGACCGGTACGCAAACGCCGCAGCGCAGTGACATGGGCGCCACAACCAAGTGCGTCGCCCAGATCCGCGCAGAGACTGCGAATATACGTCCCTTTCGAGCATTCGACCTCAAGGGTCAATTCCGGTAGCTGCAGATCAATCAACGCACAACGGTCAATACGAATTTTACGTGGCGACCGTTCGACAACCTTACCAGCTCGTGCCAGCTTGTAAAGCGGCACCCCGTCACGCTTAAGCGCTGAATACATCGGCGGGATCTGTTCAATCTCTCCGACAAAAGATTCCAGCAACCGGTTCAGCCGCTGCGGAACATCGGCCGGAATATCTGCCTCTGTCAACACCTCACCTTCCGCATCCAGGGTATCCGTTGTGATGCCCAGGCGCATGGTTGTGCGATAGACCTTGTCTTCAGCCAGTAAAAACTGCAGCAGCTTGGTGCCTTCTCCGATGGCCACAGGAAGGACACCTGTCGCAAGTGGATCGAGCGTTCCGGCATGTCCGACCTTGCGCGTCTTGAACACACGGCGGATCTGACGCACTACATCATGAGACGACAGCCCTGCAGGCTTATCGATCAACAAAAGGCCATGCATCATCGATTCAGTTCAGCAATTGATCAAGCAAGGAGTGAACCTCAGTGACTACGGCATCGAGCGTGCCATCAATATGGGCCCCGGCAGCATTCTTGTGACCGCCGCCGCCGAGCTTTTTGGCCAGGCCGCCGACATCAATATTCCCCCTGGAACGAAAGCCAATCTTGACTTTTTCAGTTTCAACCTGGCGAAAAAAGACGGCAACTTCCACCCCGGAAACAGCACGGGGGTAATTGACAAAGCCATCGGTATGCTCCGGCAGAGCGCCAGTTTCCTCCAGCATTTCGAGCGACATACTGACGGAGGCATGTTTACCGTCCGGGGCAATGTACAGGGTCGCAAGAACCTGAGACAAGAGCCTCATCCGCTCTGGCGGTTGACTCTCGTAAAGTGCACTGGCGACCTGCCAGGGATCGATCCCGAGTTCGACAAGTTGACCACCGACGGCAAAGGCTTCCGGATTGGAATTGGCATAGCGGAAAGAACCGGTATCAGAAAGCAGCCCGGTGTAAAGAGGCAGAGCAATATCAAGGTCGAGGGTCAGGTCACAGGCTTTCAAGAGCCGGTAAATCAGAACAGCAGTCGCCGCAGCCTCGGTGTCAAGGTAACAGATATCACCAAAATCAGAACCGGGATGATGATCGATATTAATCAGGACAGGAGCACGCTCGGCAACGGGGTCACCCGTACGGCTCAGATCACCGGCATCCAGAACGAAAACCGCATCAAAGTCAGGTTGGTCCTCCAGATCGGTCAGCACGCGGTCAGCGCCGGGCAGAAAGCGGAAAGTGTCAGGAACACCGTCGGCATTGTAAGCAACAACCTGCTTGCCGAGTTTCTCCAGACCCAGCATCAAGCCCAGTGTTGCACCTATGGCATCACCATCGGGACTCGCGTGAGCACAGACCAGAAATCGTTGACCGGCCTTGATCTGGCGAACTATCTCAGTCATCACCCTGCTCATCGCGACGAGCCTCCCGTAACAGCTCATCAATCCGGCGACCGGTGTCGGCAGAACGATCATACTCGAAACGCAGTTCCGGGATGTGACGCAAGCGCATCTGACGACCAAGTGTACGGCGGATAAATGGAGCCGCCTTGGCGAGACCTTCTGCTGCTACCGCTTTATCAGACTCAGCACCAAGCACAGTGTAGTAGAACCGGGCAAGGCTGAGGTCTCGAGTCACCCTGACCTCGGTAAGCGTTATCAGGGCAACACGCGGGTCCTTGATTTCGCCGCTCAGCAGCAGTTCGGAAACCACCTTATGCATCTGACCGGCAACCCGTTCGGGGCGGTAACTACTCAAACTATCAATCCTGTCTCTCTAGCACAGACCAGCATCAGAGGCTGGTCTTGACCTCTTCTATCTCAAAGACTTCTATCACGTCGCCGACCTTGATATCGTTGTAATTTTCGAGACCGATACCGCATTCGTAACCGACAGTCACTTCCTTGACATCGTCCTTGAAGCGCTTGAGTGAATCCAGTTTTCCTTCCCAGACCACCACACTGTCACGAACCAGGCGGGTCTGGGCATTACGCAGAATCTTGCCATCGGTAACATAGCAACCGGCAATGGTTCCGATACGTGAAACGTGGAAGGTTTCACGGACTTCGACTCGACCCAGCTCTTTTTCGCGCAGCGTCGGTGCCAACAGCCCTTCCATCGCATCCCGAATATCATTAACGGCGTCGTAAATGACACTGTAAAGACGAATATCGACCTTTTCTGTGTCAGCCAGATTTTTAGCCTTGGCCTCAGGTCGGACATTAAAACCGAGGACTATGGCATTGGATGCAGTAGCCAGAGTGACATCCGACTCATTCACACCACCGACACCAGTATGAATAACATTAAGTCGACAGTTATCAGTGGTCAGTTTTTCCAGTGCTTCACGCACAGCCTCCACCGAACCCTGAACATCGGCCTTGACAATTACGGCCAGTTCTTCGACTTCACCCTCTTGCATCTTGGCGAACAGCTGATCGAGCGACACCTTGCTGGTCTTGGCCAGTTCAACTTCACGCTGTTTATGCTGACGGTGCATTGATACTTCGCGCGCCGTCTTTTCGTTATCTACAGCATGGAACAGATCACCGGCATCAGGAACACCGTCGAGTCCGGTTACCTCAACCGGGAAGGAAGGTCCAGCCTCCTTGATCGCCTGTCCCGCCGCATTGGTCATCGAACGAACCCGTCCATATTGCATTCCGGCCACAATGGCGTCGCCGACCTTGAGCGTTCCTTCTTGAACCAGCACCGTAGTCACGGCACCACGGCCCTTGTCCAGTCGCGCCTCAACTATCGAGCCCTTGGCATTTTTGTTCGGATTGGCCTTAAGTTCCAGGACCTCGGCCTGCAGCAGTATCATTTCAAGCAGACTATCGAGATTGGTTTTGGCCTTGGCCGAAACCTCGACAAAAATAGTTTCGCCACCCCAGTCCTCAGGGACCAGTTCAAATTCGGTCAATTCCTGCTTGACCCGCTCCGGATTAGCCTCAGGTTTGTCGACCTTGTTAACCGCCACGATGATCGGAACCCCGGCAGCCTTGGAGTGGTTAATCGCTTCCTGGGTCTGCGGCATGACACCGTCATCAGCGGCAACAACCAGAATAACAATATCGGTTACACCTGCACCGCGAGCACGCATGGCGGTAAAAGCCTCGTGACCCGGAGTATCCAGAAAGGTAATTTTCCGGCCATCAAGATCAACATCGTAGGCACCGATGTGCTGAGTAATTCCACCAGCCTCACCTTCAGTGACTTTTGCCTCACGAATTGCATCCAGCAGACTGGTCTTACCATGATCGACGTGGCCCATGATCGTTACCACCGGCGGCCGCTGGAAAAGATCCTCTTCTTTTTCCTCTGTACTCTTTTCACCGGAAGATGAAGCGAGAACCGTGTCCTCGTCAAAAGCGACATTCTCAACTTCATATTTGAAATCGGTCGCAATCAAGGCTGCAGTTTCATAGTCAAGAGGATGGTTGATCGAAACCATGGTCCCCTGGCGCATAAGCTCGGCAATGATCTCGTTGGCCTTGATCCCCATACGCTTGGCAAGCTCACCGACGGTAATCGAATCACTGATCCGTATAACCCGTTTGATCGCCTTACTGATCGTAATTTCGGTTTTACGTTGGTCCTTGCCACCCTTTTTGTGCTTGCGACGCTGGCCCATCCGCGAGGGCTCAAAGACTTCAACCCTTCTGCCCCGACGAGAAACACGACCATCGCCTGACTTCTCGTCGTTGCGCCGGCCTTTTTTCTTCCGTTTGTTACGGGTATCCTCTTTCTCAGAGGGTGGTGCGACCGGCGGCATCATGCCTGCTCCCGGTCCGGCGGCGGGACGTGGTCCGGCAGCAGGGCGCGGTCCGGCAGCAGGACGGCGAGTTCTATCAGGGCGGTCCTGACGTGCCGGACGCTGCCGCTGGGTCGGTGCTACCGGCTTCTTGGGCAACTCGACCCGACCGAGAATTCTCGCCCGGTTGGCACTGGCTTCCGCAGGCTGGTCAGCAACCTTATCCTTGGCGGCAACCGGAACCTCCGCAGCCGTCTCGACCACATTTTGCGCCTCTGGAGCGTCAGATTCGGCCACAGGTGAAGCTTCAACCTCTTCAACAGCGGCAACCTCTTCTACCGTCTCGGCAACCGGATCATCTGCTGAGGGCGGGGTCGCTTCTTCCGGCTCAGCAACAGCATCGGCAGCATCCTCAACCGGGACTTCCTCGGTCGGTTCAGTCACCGGTTCCGGCTCAGCCTTCTGCACAACAGTGCGACGACGGCGGATGATTCCCGGCTTGATCCGGCTCTCTTCTATTTTCTCCTCAGTCGGAGTCAAAGAGCGCGTGAATGCCGTAAGGTCCTCATCACTCAGGGAACTGGAGTGGGATTTGACTTCGATCCCGGCCTCGGCCAGCTTGGCCAGCAGTTCCTTGTTTTCGAGGCCCATCTCCTTGGCCAGTTCATATACCCGTTTGGTGCCCATCAATTCTCCCTTGACATCCGCTTGTAACGTTGCACTTCGAGCAGTATTGCATCAGCTAACTGCCCTGATTGCAAGGCTGCAACGCTGCGCTCACCCTTCCCCAAAATTTCACCGATCCGACTCTTGCTGAGCATCTGAAAAACTGCAACCTGCTGTTTCTTCGCCGCACCCTTGACTTTATCAGCAATTCCGGTGGAAATATCAACACTTAACAGGACAAAAGCAAAACTTTCCGTCCCTTTCAGACCACCGATAACTGCCTGCCCTCCGGAAACCGCCTGGCCTGATTTACGCGCCATCCCGAGCAGGTTTTCAATCCGCTGTATCAGTGTTTCCATAATCGTGGCAACCAGCTGATCCTTGTCGATCTGGAAACTGTCTGCCTTCAACCCACGTTGAAGTTGTTTGCGCTCAACAGCCTTGACAACACAATCAAGATCGCAACAGGTATAAACACCCCGCCCCGGCAGCCGTTGCCGATAGTCGACCAGAATCTGTTGCTGAGGCGAAAGAACGTATCGCAGCAGCTCGGCTCTTGGCTGTGACGTCCGGCAGCCGACGCAAGTCCTCTCCGGCTCTCTGTGGCGTCCGCTCAATCCTGCGCCTCGTCCTGATCGCCAGTTTTGCCAACGGAGTCATCTTCAACAGCTTCAGTCTCAACAGCTTCAGTCTCAACAGCCTCAGTCTCAACAGCCTCAGTCTCAACAGCCTCAGTCTCAACAGCCTCAGTCTCAACAGCCTCAGTCTCAACAGCTTCAGTCTCAACAGCTTCAGTCTCAACAGCTTCAGTCTCAACAGCTTCAGTCTCAACAGCTTCAGTCTCTGCTGGTGCTTCAACTGATTCCGTATCCGGAGCAGTTTCTTCCTGTTCCTCTTCCTGAGCACGGCTTTCACTCTTGATGTCAATCTTCCAGCCGATCAGCTTAGCTGCCAAGCGGACGTTCTGGCCTTTTTTCCCGATCGCCAGCGACAGTTGATCATCGGGCACAATGATTTCGAGTGCCTGCCCCTCTTCATCGATATAGACCCGCGATACTTCAGCCTGGGCTAGAGCAGAACAGGCAAAACGTGCGGTGTCCGGAGTCCAGGGGATAATATCGATCCGCTCACCGCGTAATTCGGTCACGACATTCTGGACACGCGAACCGCGCATGCCGACACAGGCGCCGACCGGGTCTACATCCACATCATGGGAGACCACCGCGATTTTGGCCCGGTTACCCGGTTCACGGACGGCGCCTTTGATTTCAACAATCCCTTCAGCGACTTCAGGAACTTCTGACTTGAAAAGTGAAATCAGCAAACTCGGGTGGGTGCGTGAAAGAACAATCTGCGGCCCCTTGGTGGCCATTTTGACCTCAGAGATATAAGCCCGGACCCGATCAGACTGCCGATAATTCTCTCGCGGAACCTGCTCACGCGAAGGTAACAGTGCTTCGGCGCGGCCAAGATCAACGATCAAATCTCCACGCTCATAGCGCCTTACAATACCGTTGACAACCTCACCGACGCGATCCTTAAATTCATTATAAACCCCCTCGCGCTCCGCCTCACGTACCTTCTGAATGATAACCTGCTTAGCAGTTTGAGCCGCAATCCGGCTGAAACTGCCAGCCTCAAGCATCATTCCGAGCGAATCGCCGATTTCTACATCAGGGTCCATCTCCTTGGCTTCACCCAGGTCGATTTCCTTATAGGAGTCTACGACCTCAGCCACCACGGTAACAAACTCAAAGACTTCGACCTCACCGATTTCCTCGTTATAATGCGCTTCGAGATCACGAGTGTTGCGAAATTTTTTATTGGCGGCACTCAGGACAGCCGACTCCAGCGCTTCGACCAATACTTCACGATCGATGCCCTTGTCCTTGACCACCTGATCGATGATGTGATTAAGGTTACCCACCATCATTTTTCCCCTTTAATGGATGTATGTATCCGGGACCGACCATTCAGGCCCGAAACGGTTAAACAGATTCAAAAAACTCTATCAAAACTCGAAGACCAGGTTGGCCTTATCGATATCCTTTAGGTCAAAAGCGACTTCACCGCCCTTTTTATCCTTTTGCAGCAGGACGATTTTCCCATCCCGAACTCCCTGCAGTACCCCGTCAAAAGTCTTGCGATTGCGCCCGCGTCCGTCAGGGTCACAACTGCGGCAGGTTTTTATCCTCACCGGTTTTGTGGCAAAACGTTCGAAATCGGCCAATTTCTTCAGTGGCCGTTCAAGGCCGGGAGAAGAAACTTCCAGGTTGTAGACACTGTCAACAATATCCTCAACATCCAGAATTGTGCTGATCTCTCGACTGGCCTCAGCGCAATTGTCCAGAGTGATCCCGTTTTCCTTGTCGAGATAGACACGCAGGACCCAGCCATGTGCCTCACGCTGATATTCGATATCAACCAGCTCCAGATCAAGATCTGCAATGATCGGCAGAATCAGCTGCTCAACCTGCTCTATGATACGACTCAAACCGGGCTCCCAGACAACAAAAAAAGCTAGCCGGGGCTCACTTTCTAAGAGGTAGTACTTGAAAACCTGTCTCTTCTATCACGGCAGACTGTCAATTGCAAGAAAAAACCTGCTCCAGACACCAGCGGGAATTAACGCAACCGCTTCCAGATCTGCTGGTGCGGCCGGTTTACGGCATTAAGCAATTTCGGCAAAAAATCCGGCTGCTGCATATAGGGTGCGATAGAGGTCAGAAACTGTTCAATCAACAACGCTTTTTCGTGCTCCATCTCGGCGCTGACAACCGCCATTTTTTTAAGTGGGCGCTGATAGCGCAAACAGATCAGTTCTTGTTCTGTTGTAATCAGAGCATCGACCTCTATCAGCAAACGATGAAAATCACCAAAATAGCGATTGCTGTAATCACGAAATTCAAGAGCCAAGGCATTACCGAATTCAACCCTGCGGACAAGATTACTCATCATCGACAGACTCCCGCCCGTCATGCAAGGACTCAACCTGGCTCCAGAGCCCGCGCAAAATCCGCACTTCACGCTCGTTAAGTCCTGCACGTCCGAAAATACGTCTGAACGCCCGCATGATATGATCAGGATTCTGGGGATTGAGAAAGCCGCACTCTGTCAACGAATCCTCCATGTGGGTGTACATTTCTTCCATACTTTTTACCCCGGCGAGGCGCTTGCGACCAGTTGCGGCCCCCTGCAGCCGCCCCTGCCCTTTACGCAATTCATAAAGGCAAAGAGCAACCGCCTGTGCCAGGTTCATCGATGGCAGAGCTTCATCGGTCGGGATGGTGATAAAGCGCTGGCACAAATCAAGCTCAGCAGTATGCAGCCCCTTATCTTCCCGCCCGAAAACCAGTGCCACCGGGTCCGTGGAACTGAGAGGCAAGATCTGTTCTGCGGCGGCATCGGGGTGCAAAAGATCTTCACGATACTTGCCGAAACGGCGGGTTGTTCCGAAAGCCGTTGCACAATCGGATAAAGACTCCGCGAGTGAATCGAAGATCCGCGCGTCTTCAAGCAGGTCCGTCGCCTTGACCGCCATCTGTCGAGCTTCATGGGCAAGGTGATTGGTCTTGGGATTTACCAGCCGCAGGTCCCGCAGACCAAAATTTTTCATCGCCCTACAGACCGAGCCGACATTGCGTGGGCCTCGGGGCTCAACCAGCACAACACAAATATTTTCCAGATTAAATAAGGATTTCATAAACGAAAGAGAGCTTTCTGTAACGTCAATCTGCTGCGTTAACGCGGTGATTAATGCATTGCAGGTTTGTAGCCATGGGAACGGTAACTGCGGAAACGGACACGAGCCGCCTCAGCAAGTCCAGGATCGTAGGTTTCAGCAAAATCGTAGACCAGGTTAAAGTGTGCGATAAATTCAACGGAACAGGGTGTGCCCATAATCAGGACATCGGCCTGATTCGGATTGTGCTCACCGCTGCTGATAACGACAGGCTCATCCAGGCAATCAACGCTCCCGTTATCAAGGGAATGGGGCAGGAATGATCCCTTATCCCAGACCCACATAAAACGGTCGAGAGTCACCGCACGGTTTTGATCGTCGACAACGATCAACACACGGGACCCGGAAAGAAAATGCTCGTCAGCCAGACGACACAGGTGCAGGGCCTTTTCCTCGCGCTCAAGTTTCACAAATCGAACTTCCGGCATCCCGATCAACTCCAAGTAATCCCCGCCCACTTCGCTCAACGACTAAGATGGACGTTCCAGCAACTGTTTCAAGAGCTGATGACCTTCAACAGAAACCCCGGTCGCCTCGGCACTGGCCTCAGAATATCCGGCATTGCCCGCCGGTTGCGGCTTGCGACTGTCAAACAGCAGGTAAGGGACAGCTTTGGCGGTATGAGTACGCAGCTCAACCGGGGTCGGATGGTCGGGCAGCACCAGGATTCGACAATCACCTATCTGCTCCAGGGAATCGATGATTGTGCCGACTACCAGCCGGTCAAAATCCTCAATCGCCTTGATTTTCTCATCGAGCAGACCACCATGAGCGGCCTCGTCCGGCGCCTCGACGTGCAGATAGACAAAGTCGGTGTCCTGCAGCAGCTCAACAGCCGCCTGACCCTTGCCCAGATAATTGGTATCGATATAGCCGGTCGCTCCCGGCACCTTGACAATCCTGAGACCGGCACAAACCCCGAGCCCCCGGATCAGGTCAACTGCCGAAATCACACCGCCCTGCAAACCGTAAAGCTCCTGATACGTTGCCATCCGGGGCCGCCTCCCCTGCCCCCAGAGCCAGATCGAATTGGCCGGCAGATCACCACGTTCGATACGGGATTCATTCACCGGATGGGTTGCCAGCAGCATCTGTGCGGAATTCATCAACTCTACCAGTT
>JAJRWF010000013.1 GCA_024276905.1 Deltaproteobacteria bacterium | reverse complement strand
TCGATGAGCCATAACGGCTTGGGAATAGGGTTTGCTCAGCAGGTTGGCATTGAAGCGGGCCTGCCCGTTGTGCGCGACCGCTCTTTCGGTGAAGCCTGAATTGAGCAGCACCTTGAGGGCTGGATTATGAGCGGTTGCCTGCTCGGCCAACTCATAACCATTTATCCCTCCCGGCATAACGACATCTGTGAACAGCAGATCGATATGCGGTTCTTTCGCCAGAATTTCGAGGGCCTGGTGACCATTGACAGCAGACAGGACCCGGTAGCCCAGAGATTCGAGAAAGTCCTGTGCCAGATTCAGCAACTCGACCTCGTCATCAACCACCAGAAGGGTTTCATGTCCGCGAGGAAGGCTGTCGGAGAGCTCAGCCGGCGGGACATTCGGGGACTCGACCTTCAGTGTTCTCGGCAGGTAGAGCCGGAAGGTTGTTCCGATCTGCGGTTCGGAATAGACCTTGATCGTACCACCGGAACGTTTGACGAACCCGTAGGCCATGGCCAGCCCCAGCCCGGTTCCCTTGCCCGTAACCTTGGTTGTGAAAAAGGGTTCAAAAATTCGCTCCTGGACTTGATACTCCATCCCTGTGCCGCTGTCGCTGACGGCCAATTGTACATATTCACCGGGGATAACGTCGGGGTTCAGTGTGCAATAAGGCTCATCCAGTACACAGTTGTCGGTTTCAATGGTCAGTTGCCCACCGCCGGGCATGGCATCGCGGGCGTTGAGAATCAGGTTGAGTAACGCATCCTGGAAATCTCCGGGGTCGATCTCGGTCCACCAGAGATTGTCACTCAGTTGAAGGTCCACCTCAATCTGCGGGGTGATCGAGCGAGCAATCAGATTTTCCATGCCCGCAATCTCCCGGTTGAGGTCGGTTACGGCCAGATGTGCAGCTTGATTATAGGAAAAACCGAGTAACTGCTGAGTCAGTTCACTTGCCCGACGGGCAGATCTCTTGATGGTTTCAACCCGCTTGTGTGCCTTGTTTTCGGGTGCGATCTGACGTTCAAGAAGTTCTGTGGCCCCAAGAATGATGGCCAGGATATTGTTGAAATCATGAGCGATGCCACCGGTGAGCTGACCGATAGCATCCATTTTCTGGGAGCGGCGCAAGGCTTGTTCTGTCTGCTTGCGTGCGGAGATGTCCCGTCCGACTCCGAGGACTCCGATCAGGGTTCCGTCCGAATCAAACATTGGCGCTTTCACTGTTTCCAATTGCTCTCTGTGGCCGTCAGCGGCGAAAACCACGTCTTCTTCGAACATGAGGGGTTTCTTTGCTGCGATGACCGCCCGGTCCTTTTCGCGAAAGGATTCCGCCATCTCGAGATCGACAAAATCATAATCTGTTTTACCAATGATTTCGGCCCGGGTTGCGTCGAAGAAATGCTCGAATTTCGGGTTGCAGGTCAGGTACACGCCCTCGGGGTCTTTCAGCCAGACAAGGTCCGGTAAATTTGAGACCAGCGCCCGCAGCAGGTTCTCGCTCTCCCGCCGTTGTTCTTCAGCTCGTTTGCGTTCAGTAATATCCTGTGCCATGCCGTAGAGACTGAGTGGCTTGCCTTCGTTATCGAATTCAACCTTGGTCGAAATTTCCAGCCAGCGAGACTCACCGTCGGGACGAATGAGATGTGAAGTTAGTAGCGGCAGCTTGTCCTCTGGAGTGGCGTTTTTTACCTGTTGCAGGAACTGCTCGTGCTGTTCGTGTTCGTCCGGATGAATCCATTCGCGCAGGGTTGGCCAATCAAGCCGTACCGATTGCGGATCGTGCCCGGCGATACGATAGAGTTCATCCGACCACTGAATGCGGCCGGTTTCAATCTCCATCGTCCAGTCTCCAATGTGGGCAATGGCCTGGGCGCGTTCCAGTGCCGCACTGCGCAGGGCCAATTCTTTTTTCAGCTGACGGTTCCACATCAAAACAACGAGGTATGCCAGCAGTGACAGCCCCAGTCCGCTAAGGAGCCAGGGAAACAGACGGGTTATGTAACTCGGACCACTGAGGCGCTCGATCTCGCCGAGCTGTTTCGGCAGCCAGTGTTGAAAAATGCTGTTTTTACGTTCTGCGGGGATAGCGGCCAGGGCCTTATCCAGTAATTGGGCCAGTTGTGGCCAGTCTTTGCGCACCCCAAACCCCTGGTTGTTGGCCTGCATATCGAAGGCGGCGTTGACCTTGAGATTGGTAATGCCATGCCGAGCGGCCAGAAAGCTGTTGACCCCCAGGACCCCGACATAGGCATCGGCCGCACCCGAAGCGACCTGGCGCAAACCCTCAAGGGGTGTGGTGACATAGTTCGGCTGCAGGGCCGGGAAGCGGGCGAGTAACTGTTTGCTGGATGCGTAGCCTTCGACCAGGGCAAGGCGCAGTTTTCGCAGTTCATCAAGCGAGTTCAATTGCCCGGTTGCACTGCGGGTCATAACTACCAGCGGAGTTGTCAGATACCTGCTGCTGAATTCAAGGAAGGATTCGCGTTCCGGCAGTTTGACCACCGTGGCGACAACATCCAGGTGACGGGTGCGCACGGCCTCCATTAATTGTGGCCAGGAGAGGTTGTCGACGATCTCGAAGCGGATATCGAGCAGGCGTTCAATGTCGGAAATAAACTCAGCCGCGATTCCCTGCAATTGCCCTTCAGCATCGAGGAAGGTGTAGGGGCCGTAGCCGGTATCAACCCCCAGCCGGATGATTGGGTGGGCATCCAGCCAGAGTCGTTCCTCTGTACTGAGTTTAAAATGTTCGGCACTACAGGTCGTTCCGAACAACACCACCAGTCCCAAGGCGATCAGCCAGCTTCGCAGGTCAGGTAATTGGAAGTGCACGAGGTCCTCCTTGGCGGTTATCAGATCTAAGCTGGCGAGTGTCCCGGCAGGGCCGACAGGCTGCTGATGATATAATGGTGGACAGTTTCAGTCCAGAGAGAACAATATTTCGGAGCAGGGGGGGCACGCCTGTCGAGGTATTTTATCATGAAAAACAGGGCGTTGGGTTTTGATCCTGCAAGGGCTGCCCGGGATTTCAGGGGCCCTGAATGTCAAGCAGGTGTTCCTTGAGGATGTCGCACGCCAGAGATTGATTGTCGGTCGCCACCGCCACAATACAGAAGGACTCGGAACGCTGCACCATTGTCAGGCCACGAATATCCACGTCGTTATCCGCCAGACTGCGTGCAATGCGGGCAAGGTTGCCGGGTTCGTCAGGGATACGCAGTACGAGCACGTCATCGGACACGGCCTGATATCCGACATCCCTCAGCAGCGCCAGGGCCTGATCGTAGGGTGAGACGCGCAAGCGCAGGTAGGCGCTTGTTCCTTCGGATTGGGCGTTGATCGAGAGGATATTGATGCCATTGTCTGCCAGCAACTCTGACAGTTCGGCGATCAGTCCCTTGCGATTTTCTGCAATTACGGTGATCCGTTTCATGATCTCCCCATATCGTTTGCGACATCCGCAACAAAGTTGTCGATCTGTACGCTGGTGACATTGGGCAACACCAGCAGATGAGCAACCCCTTCCGCTGCGGCCAGCTGCCACTTCTTACGCACCTGGGACGAGGGGCTGGGAAAGACTACGGTTATTGCATTTGGGTTGCGCCAGGCGTTGACCCCGATCTTCTGCAGCTGGTCGCAGGCATATTCGGTTACCGTCAGACTCTGGGCGACACGCAAGCGGAAGCCCTCTTCTCCCAGACGCTTGATTGCCGTCCACAGAATCAGTGGGGTCAGGCCGTTGCGTGAACCGGTGATGGTGGTGTCAAGGTTGCCGATATAGGCAATAGAGCGGGCGATCCGCTCGACATGGCGCTTGCGGGCGAGAACAATACCGCAGGGGATGGGAGAGCCGATGAATTTGTGGCCGCTGATCGAAATGCTGTCGGCGCCATCGGCAAAATCGAAGGCCGGCCGCGGATTTAAGAACGGAGCAATGAAGCCGCAGAGCGCCGCATCACTGTGAATGTAGGACTGGCTGATCGCCAACTCTTGAAAAATCGTGCGGATTTTGCCGATATCGTCTTTGCCCTCGGTCATGGTGGTCCCGATATTGGCGAACATGATCGGAACCTTGTCACGATGAATCCGCAGGGTTTCACGCAGATCCTCATAATCGATTTCGCCGCTCTGTTGGGCGCGGATCATGATGTGGCGCATGCCGAGCAGATGCAGGTTCTTGCTCACGCTGTAATGGGTCGCCTGGGAAAAATAGACCATGGCCTGCGGAAAGAGTTCCCGGGCCAGATAAAGACCGTAAAGATTGCCCTCGCTGCCGCCATTGGTGACGTAGCCCCACCAACTGTCATTTTCTGCCCGCAGCAGTTGCGCGGCAAAGGTGACGACTTCACGCTCAAATTCACGGCTATCGACCTGGTAGGTGCTGGGAGCGAAGGGATCGCCAAGATTGTTGAGCGGCAACTCAAGAAAGCGGGCAAGTGCGCGGCAGTCAAAATCCTTGGCCACCGGATAGCCCAGGAACATCTCGGTCTGCTCTTTGAGACGGCGATGCAGCTGATCCAGTCGGTTCTGGTCCTGTGTGGCAAGTGGCATAGAGTTCCTCGAAAAAGGATCTTTGCTGATCGACAATATCGGTTAGATAACGCTGAAAGCGACATTTTTGCAGGTGCTGGGTCAAGACTATCCGGAATTTGCAGAAAGTTCTTTTCAGAAATTTGTCGAATGGAAAATATTTTGATAGAATTCTTCAGTTTCTGCCATTTTATCAATCGGATCTATTATGCCACTTGACCGACAAGAGCGAATCATTCTGGAAATACTGCAACAGGATGCAACCACGCCGGTCGCTGAAATTGCGCTACAGGCCAATTTGTCCGCACCCAGCTGCTGGCGGCGGATTCGGCAACTACGTGAAGCCGGTTATATCCGCCGTCAGGTTGCGGTGCTTGATCCGGATAAGGTCAATCTCGGGGTTACGGTGATTACTGCAGTGACCTTGAGCGACAAGTCTGTGGCGGGACAGACCCGGTTCGAACAGTTCGCCATGGAGCGGCATGAAGTACAGGAATGTCTGCTGTTAAGTGGTGGGCGCGACTATCAGCTCAAGGTCATTGTGCCGACCATCAAGGCCTATGGGTATTTTTTGACCTCTGTGCTGCTCGATTTACCGATTGTTGAATCGGCCGAGTCAAACTTTGTCCTGCGTGAGGCCAAGCAGACCACGGCGTTGCCTTTGGGATTGGTAGAAATACCCTCAGGCAATTAGGTAATTGAATGTGCCGCCGGTCGGTTGCCGTTCAGTCTTCGCGAATCAATCCCTGGCGAAAGCGTTGCAGTTTCTGTTTGATGCGACGGGCGTTTTCGACCCCCATCCGCAGTAGGATCTTTTGCCCGGCAGAGCGCGATTCCAGCAAGTCGTCAACATACCGGAACCTGCGGACATGGCGGACAACGCGAATAGGTTCGGGCGGTTCCGGTGTCTGCAGCAGGTTGTCGATTACCTCGATGAGACGGTCATTGAAATATCCCCCGGAGTCACTGGTCTCCCGGTAGGCTTGCTGGAAAAGAGGATAAAGTCCCTGATAAAGATGCAGCAGGAGTTTGTCCGGAACCGCTTCGACCAGCTCGACATAGGGGAGATAACGGGCGGCGTTGCGCTTGCCGATGGTTCGTTGTTCACCACTACCGACAGTGACAAAGCCTGGTTCGGGTGGCGTGATTGGCAGGTGCTGTCGCGGAATCTCTTTTTCCGGTAGTTGATCGATGATGACGACCAGTTTCTGGATGAAATAGCGTAGATCAAGCAGGATCAGAAGCTTGCGGTTGCTGATCAGTTGCGGCAGTCGTTCCTGCAGGTAGGCATCAGCCTCGTCAAGGCTTTGAGGGAATGGCGGTGCGACCGGTTGAGCCGCCGGGGTTGCCGTGGGTTTCGCAGGCCGGGGGACAGGGTGGCGTGGCGGGATCGGGATGCGTTGGGGGCTCTTTTCAACGCCAGCGCCTGGTGCCTGGCCTTCCGGGACCCGAACACTCGTCGGTTCGGAGTTCAGAAGTTTTTCAATGTCGTTTTCGAAAAGGTACCAGCCCGCGAAAAGGGCAATTAGCAGCAGCAACAACAGCGCAAAGGTTTCCAGTTTCATCGGTTAGCCTGGCTGCGAGGGTTGGTTTCCGGGAGATGGCTGACGGGATGACGGTCTCCCTGTCTCTAGCTTAGGCCAGCAGGGCTGATCGGTCAATGTTGCTTCGGCATGTTTTGATGCAGTCCCAAAAAATGGTCGATATGAGATTGACATTAATATTGGCAACATAACTGACAGATAATGTGCCTTTTGTTGTTAATATTAAACAAAATATCTTGCTATGACAGGGCATTGACTTTTTATTAGATTAGCACTAATATTGACATTATGACTGTCAATATTAGCATGGTTGAGCCACTTCTTCCCGCTCAGAACGACCAACTGGAAGATTTGAGCCGCGAAGTTGTCAGCCGTTCGGCGCTGATGGGTGGCCGCCTGCACCCTCATAGTCAAGGGGGGATCGTCGAGCTTTTGCGCCTGGTAAACAGTTACTACTCCAATCTCATCGAAGGGAACAGCACTCACCCCTTTGACATCGAACGCGCAATGCGCAGCGATTATGAAACTGACTCCGTGAAGCGTGATCTGCAGATTGAGAGTTTTGCCCATATCAAGTGCCAACAGCAGATTGAAGAACGTCTGAGCGTTGAACCGCAGGTCGACCCGTCGTCACCGGCATTTATCTGCTGGATACACCGGGTCTTCTACGAAGAGCTTCCGGCGCAGCTGAAATTGGTCAAACATGCAGAAACGGATGAAGTGTTGGAGGTCACAGGTGGAAAGGTTCGCCAGCGAAACATCAAGGTGGGTTCGCATGTTGGTCCACCCTGGGAAAGTGTTGAGCCGCTTCTTGACCGTTTTGGTACCTTCTACCGTCGAGGTCGTCACCACGGCATCACCCCGCTTATCGCCGTCGCTGCCGCCCACCATCGACTTATGTGGATTCACCCTTTTCTTGACGGCAATGGACGGGTCACCAGGCTTTATACGGATGCTTGCCTGCGGGTCATCCCCCTTGGCGGCTATGGTCTCTGGAACCTGAGTCGCGGTCTTGCCCGCAACAGAGACCGATACATGAAGGCTTTGGCCCGGGGAGATGCCGGACGACGACATGCAACTGATGGCAGGGGAGATCTCTCCAATCAGGGGCTGATTGATTTTTGCCGATTTTTTCTTGAGATCAGCCTCGATCAGATCAGCTACATGGATTCTTTGTTAGAGATTGACGCACTCCTGGACCGAATTGCCGGGTATGTTCGTCTGCGCCAGGAAAAGGTGATCTCGGCACCGACAGAACAGCATTCAGGGTTGAAACTTGAGGCAGCCAAAATGCTGCAAGCGGTTTTGTTGCGCGGGGAAATGACCCGAGGAGATGTCGCAAAAGAGTCCGGGCTGGCGCGCTCTGGCAGGGTTATTCTGGCCCAACTGCTAGACGAAGGGCTCCTCGTTTCCCGAATGCCGAAAGGACCGGTCCGGCTTGGCTTCCCTGTTCATATGGCAACCTACCTGTTTCCTGATTTGTATCCGGCACATATCCTTGGGTGAATTAACTCTGGGGACAGGTTTTACTGTCTGCAGGCTGTGGGGCGTGGGTCCAATGTGTTAATTGCGTGGGATTTGATCTCAATGGTGTTTGTCTTGGTGGCAGTATCTCAATCTGGAGAGAAAAATGAAGCTGGAAAAACTGCTCAATGAATACAAATCAGACTCGGAATCTGTATTTAATACCTGGTTTATCAACAATGACGAACGTCTGAAGGCGTTCGGCTCAATCAGACGTGGTGTGCGGACGGTCGTAAATGATATTAAAAATCAAACTTTTGGCAATGACTATAAGGACTCCTCTCTTGAGTTTGTCTTAAATTGTATAACGGAGCAGAGGCAAGTTTTCATCGGGGCATCACACGCATTCTATTGGAAGCCGAAGCTTCGCATTCCAGATATCTATGAAAACGAAGAGAATAAGAAGGCCTTTGGTCAATTTCTTGAGCGATGCCATCACGCCAAGAAGACAGATCAGATCCTGAAAGAGATCATCACCCTTGATCAACATAAGATTAAAGGTCTTGGCCCGGCTGTTGCCAATATTTTGTATTTTCTCCACCCTGAAATAATTCCGCCTTTCAATACCGCCATCGTCAATGGTTTCAACTCTCTGTTCAAAGAAAAAATAAAACTTGGCTCATGGTCTGAATATTTGCGTATGCGCGAGATTATTATAGAGAAAAACGGTCAGTATAAAAACTTGCTATCGAGGGACCTTGGGGCCTTTTCAGGCTTTCTGTTCGACATCGGGGTAGAAAAGATTCTGGTTGGCGATGAAGGAATTCTCTCTGAAGCAGAGCGGGTAAAGATAGGGCGGCTGCTTAAAAAAAGGCATAAAGAAGTCATTTCTCAAGCAGAAGAAAATAACGCGCATAACGAAATGCAATATCATCTGCTGAAGATCGGCAAGTCTCTGGGATATGATGTTATCAGTGCCTCAAATGACCGTTCTAAATGCCATGCCGGAAAGAGTTTTTCTTCCCTAAGTCTCCCGCAATTCCCCGACATTGGTCTTGCTGGCAACACCTTGAAAACAATTGCTCTTATTGACGTCGTCTGGTTTGAAAAAGGATCAAATAAAATTGTCAGCGCGTTTGAGGTAGAAAACAGTACGACCATAACGTCAGGTATTGCTCGACTTACTGATCTGTTCCATTCCTTTACTGAAAATCCGTCATCGCTGTTTCTGATTATTCCCGATAGTAGAGAAAATGAACTTAAGCTGAAGTTAAGTAGCCCAACCAGCAAGGCTACGATTCAGGGTAACAATATCAAGATTTTCTATATCTGTTATTCTGATCTGCGTAATCACTGCGATTCGATCTGTGCACTGGGAGAAAATAAAGAAATTCTCTACAAGATAGCTCATGAAGTCGGCTAGTGTCCCGTTTGGTTAGTTGTGTCAATTAATTCTGAGTCATTTTGACTGCGGACAAGGCGCGCCGACGCAGGTCTAGCCTGAGTTAAGCCGAGGAGGAGGAGGAACGCAGACCGCAGCCAAAAGGGCCAGAATTAGAAGGCAGAATTAACCGCACGGGACACTAGGGCGCACGAGAGGACAGGTCGCTTATGGGGCAGGGTTAAGTCCAAAGTTTGGAGTAACCGGCTATCCTCAGAGAAAGGAAAAACAATGAAGAAAATATGGATTGGTTCTGTCCTGAGCATGTCACTGCTGTTGTTTGGCTGCGAAAGCACCCAGCAAAAGGTTTATGATTTGAAGGCGGATACGGTCGGCACCCATCGGATTGTTGAGGTCTATACCGAAGCCGGCAGTAAGGTTGCGACAATTGAAGATAAAAAAATGCGTTTTGAAATGGTCGGCGAACGTTCGGTGCGGCTGTGGTTGGGCGACAAGAACGAGAAAGTCATGATCGGCAACATGGGTTTTATCATTCGCGACATCTGACAGCGTTAATTCCGGACTCTGGAGGTATGGCAATGGATGATCCGTTCGAAGAGTTCAACCGTAAGCTTATGGAACGCTTTCTGGTTTCAGAGGACAGGGATCTTGAATTTCAGTTCTCCGCCAGAGACCTTCGCGACGGGAACCTGAGAGTTGCTCAGCCCCAGAGTCGCGTCGTCTATCATCTCATGGACAAGGTTGTGATCGAGGTGCTGGTCATGGTCAACGCTCTGGCCGTCAGGCTCGCGGGCAAAGCGGTTCAAAAAGCCGACCAGACCAGAGTCGAACTCTCCTACCAGATCATTGAACCCACTGACGAAGTGGCCATGTCAGAGGGTCTCTGGGAGCTGACCTATACCTTTGATACCTTGCCGGGTATTGAATATTTCACGTTTGAATTTATCGGTGGGGGATAATGTCTTCTGTGGCTGATTTCATCCTTCTTCCTTTCTTTCGGCCGCTGTGCTAAAACCGCAAACTTCTCCTACGCGATGGAAGGAAAAAGCAATGGCACAGGCAAAAGAAGCAGACAGGGTCAGGGTTGATTTTACCGGAAAATTAGCCGACGGGACGGTTATCGACAGCACCTACCCCGATCACGAAGGGGGCGCGTGCAGCGATGATGATTGCTGTGGCGAACATGGTCCTCTGGAACTGGTCATCGGTGAAGGGGAGTTATATGCTCCGCTTGAAGCCGCACTGGTCGGCATGCAGGTCGGCGAAAAAAAGACCCTCGTTATCGCCCCGGAAGATGCTTTCGGTGAATATGATGTGGAAAACGTTTTCAGCATCAAGCGCAGCGAGCTGCCCGATGACATCACCCCGGAAGTTGGCCTGACCTTGGAGGTGACCGGTGAAGATGATGATCTTTACATGGTCACGATGATTGAAGTCACCGACGAAGAGGTCAGTCTCGATACCAATCATCCCCTGGCCGGAAAAGAATTGACCTACGAATTTGAGTTGGTTGAAATTCTTTAGGATTCTGGCGGATTATTCAAAATTTAAAAAAGGCAGATTGCAGTGATGCAATCTGCCTTTTTTAAATCCGGTTCGCCGGGCAAAAAGGGGGCTGGCTGCACTTGACTCTGAGTCGGCCAGAAAAAACCATTTTTAAACTTCGTATGATGGGCTAATAGGTCGTGACGGGAGAGTTTGCAACTTTGCAGGCCTGCTTTAATTTGGCACCAGTATTTTCCCCATATCTCACGTTCGAGAGATATGGAGTTGTTTTTCAGCCCATATCTCAAAAAACATGTTATAACTCCACCAGGCATAGCTCACAAATGCGAGATATAGGAGGCGAGCATGTCCCGTAGTGGAGTCTTCAGTAAAACCCAAACCGGCTATACTGCCTTTTATCCAGCCAATCTGCCACCGGTGCCCGCAGTTAATATCGAGGGTGATCTGCAACTATTGCTCTCTGATGCGGATCGGGCGCTGGGTGCGTTGAATGTTGTCGTAACCATTCTGCCCAACCCCGATCTTTTCGTCGGCATGTTTATCCAGAAAGAAGCGTTGCTTAGTTCGCAGATAGAAGGCACCCAATCTTCACTGGTGGATATTCTCGGTGTTGATGAGGAGCATGCCACGACCGCTGATGTTGGAGAAGTCCTCAACTACGTTAAGGCGATGTATCACGGGCTGAAACGACTGCAAGAAGATGACTTTCCGATGTCGCTCAGGCTCATTCGCGAGATTCATGACGTCTTGATGCAGCGAGTGCGCGGTGGAGGGAGTAATTTGTCACCAGGTGAGTTTCGGACCATGCAAAACTGGATCGGGGGAAGCAGCCCAGCGAATGCTCGATTTGTCCCGCCACCACCGGGGATCATGCAAGAGGCGTTGAATGCCTTTGAGATTTTTCTGCATGAGGAGGATGCTCTCCCGCCATTGATCCGCTGCGCCCTGATCCATTATCAGTTTGAGACGATCCACCCCTTCAACGACGGCAATGGCCGGGTCGGGCGTTTGCTGATTACTCTGTATCTGGTTTGGAAGGGGATTCTTGACGAACCGATGCTCTATCTGAGTGCTTATCTCAAGGCGCATCAGCAAGAATATTATGATCGTCTGACCCAGGTACGGGTTGATGGTAACTTTGAGGGCTGGACGCGTTTTTTCCTGGAAGGCATCTGCGAAGTTTCACGCATGGTTATTGAAACAACCAAGCGTATTCAGGCTCTTGAGCGTGAGGAC
>JAJRWF010000148.1 GCA_024276905.1 Deltaproteobacteria bacterium | reverse complement strand
GGCGTTGGGCGTTGGGCGTGAAGGCTGCACTTGCAGGTTTATAACAAAGGATAGATGTATCCTATGACATTTTCTTCCCTGACAGAATGGCCGGTTCTCAGCCTGATCCTCTGGCTGCCGTTTCTCGGCACCCTGCTGTGTCTGTTGTTTCGGCATTCCAACTTTGCCTGTCGTTGGCTGGCACTGTTGACGACCTCGTCCGTTCTGGTGCTGGCGATCTGGTTGTTTGTCGGTCTGCCTGCCGAGTCGGGTTGGCTGCTCAGGGAGGATTACGCCTGGATCCCGACCTTTGGCATCAGGTACAGCCTGGCTCTTGATGGAATTTCGCTGTTACTGGTGTCTTTAACCGCAGTGCTTCAGGTGGCTGCGGTGCTGATCAGTTGGAAACAAAAAGAGCATCCGGCACTTTTTTACGCGCTGGTCCTGCTGCTTGAAACCGGAATCATCGGGGTTTTCCTGGCCACCGACCTGATCCTGTTCTATCTGTTCTGGGAACTGATGCTGATTCCGATGCTCTTTCTAATCGGCGTCTGGGGTCATGGCAACCGGGTTTATGCGGCGCTCAAATTTTTCTTCTTCACCCTCGCGGGCAGCCTGTGCATGCTGCTGGCGATTATCGGTCTTTACTTGATTCACGGCGAGCAGACCGGTGTCTACAGCTTTGCCCTCGAAAGTTTGTTGCAGACGCAGCTGTCGCCCAGTGTTGAAATGTTGCTCTATGTTGGTTTTCTGCTCGCTTTTGTCGTCAAGGTGCCGCTTTTTCCTTTCCACACCTGGCTGCCTGATGCCCATACTGAAGCTCCGGCTGCCGGTTCGGTTGACCTGGCCGGTCTGCTGCTCAAAACCGGCATCTATGGTTTGATCCGTTTCGCTTTTCCGCTTTTTCCCCATGCGGCGCAGCAGAGTCTGCCGGTGCTGGCAATTCTGGCCCTGGTCGGGATCTTTTATGCGGCCTGGATCGCCTACGTGCAGACCGATGTCAAGCGGGTCGTTGCCTACTCCTCAGTGGCCCATATGGGTTTTGTCATCCTGGGGCTGGCGGCTTGGAACCAACTGGCCTGGGAAGGCGCGCTGCTGCTGATGGTCAATCACGGGGTGACCACCGGTGGTCTGTTCATCCTCATCGCCATGCTGCAGGATCGTACCGGTTCGCGTGATCTGCGAGCACTGGGTGGAATGTGGAAAACCCTGCCTTTTTTCAGCGCCTTTTTCCTGCTTTTCTGTCTGGCCTCTCTGGGTTTGCCGGGGCTCTCCAATTTCGCCGGTGAGATCCTGGTGCTCCTCGGGGCCTTCGGGCGCTGGCCATGGCTGGCGGCATTGGCCGCCGCCGGTGTCGTTTTCTCGGCGGCTTATATGCTGCGGGTCGTGCAGGGAGTGCTCTGGGGGCCGCTTGGCCAGCTGTGTAAAATCGGCGACAAGGACTGTCTGCATGAAGATCTTGATCGCCGGGAATGGCTGCTGTTGATCCCGCTAGCACTTTTGGTCATCTGGCTCGGGATCTATCCGAATCCGGTTCTGGAGCCGCTACGCGGACCGATCAGTCTGCTGCTGCAGGGGGGAGGTCTGCCATGAGTCTGCTTGAACTTCAGGCCCTGCTGCCGCAGATTATCCTGGCGCTTGGTGCTACGGCGGTGCTGATGCTGGGAGCCTGGTACCCCTCACGCAAATGGATACTGGTCGGGGTGGGTATTGCGCTGTTGGCGGCCCTTAGTGCCGGGTTGGTTCCGCCAGCGGTGAATGAGGTTGCCAATCTTTACAGCACCGGTCACTACGCACGTTTCTTCGTCATGCTCTGGTCGCTGCTCTGTGCTTTCTGCCTGTTGCTGTCGTTGCGCTATGCTGAAATTCATGATCTGCCGGGCAGTGAATATTCCGCGTTGGTGCTCTTTGCCGCTTGCGGGATGGGGTTGTTGTCGGCCGCGACCTCATTGATCGGTCTGTTCCTTGGTCTTGAGGCCTTCACCCTGGTGCTCTATATTCTGATTGCCTTCAAACGCGAAGATTTACGCGGTGCCGAAGCCGGACTCAAGTATCTGGTGATGGGCGCGGTCGCCACCGGGTTTCTGGCCTTTGGCATCGCTCTGATCTATGCTGCCAGCGGCAGTTTTCACCTGCCCGAAGCTTTTTCCGGGCTGCAGCAGGCTGCGGGCGGCATGCGTGCAATCGGCCTGGTCGGCTGGGCACTGATGCTGGTGGCAATCGGTTTCAAGGTTTCGCTGGTACCTTTTCACCTCTGGACCCCCGATGTCTACCAGGGTGCCCCGGCGCCGGTTACGGCGCTCTTGGCGACCGGTTCCAAGGGGGCAGTTTTTGCTGCGTTAGTGCCGTTGTTTACCGCGCTCGGTCCGCTGAAATCCGACCTGGATCTTATCCTCTGGGTGCTGGCGGCGTTGTCGATGCTGGTCGGCACCTTTGCCGCGCTGCCGCAACGCAATTTAAAGCGAATGCTCGCCTACTCTTCGGTGGTGCATATGGGCTACCTGTTGACCGGCTTGCTGGTCGGCGGGTTCGCAGGTCATCGGGCATTGCTCTTTTATCTGATTGCCTATGCGGTTGCCACCCTCGGGGCTTTCGGGGTGCTGAGTTCCTTTTCACGTGTCGATGACGAACCGCAGGAGTATGCTGATTTTCGCGGGCTTGGTTATCTGCACCCCCGGCGCAGCAGTGTGCTGGCCGCCTGCCTGTTGTCGCTGGCCGGGATCCCGCCGCTGGTCGGTTTTTTTGCCAAGTTCGGAATTTTTGCCGCAGCGCTCAAGGGGGGCTACCCCGGTCTGGCGCTGATCGGTATCCTCACCGCGCTGGCCTCACTCTATTACTACCTGTCACCGATTGTCGTACTCTTCATGCAGCAGCGTGATGCTCGGCAGCTACGCCGCGGTGGCCGCTATGAATTCTTCGTCCTGGCCTGCTGTTTTGCCGCTCTCCTGCTGATTGGAATTTATCCCGCCCCGCTGCTCAATCTGCTTGGCAATCTGCTACCCTAGAAGAATGGAGCCATACAACCGGGTGTCCGTCGGGTTCATGCCTGGTTGACAGATTCCGGACCGGAATGCTCCCTTCTCTCTTCGCTGGAGGATACAAAAATGAAAACCCTCTATGGCATGCCGCATACACGTTCTTTTCGGGCACTCTGGGCGCTTGAGGAGATCGGTGTCGACTATCGTTATCAGCTGGTTGATCTCGGCAAGGGTGGTGGCCAGACCCCGGAATTCCAGGCTTTGAATCCGGCGGGCAAGCTGCCGGTACTGGTTGATGGTGATCTGGTCCTCAGTGAGTCGGCGGCGATCTGCACCTATCTGGCCGAGTGTTATCCGCATAAAGATTTTATTCCCGAGCCCGGAACAGCTGATCGGGCGCGCTACAATCAGTGGTGTTTCTTTGTTCTGGCAGAGTTGGAACAGCCCTTGTGGACAATGGCCAAGCACAAGTTTGCGCTGCCGAAGAAATATCGGGTGCGAGAGGTTCTTGAAACGGCGGCCTTTGAATTTACCCGTGCGGCACAGGTTCTGGACGCCGGACTGGCGGAGCGGTATTTTCTGGTCGGGACAAGTTTCAGTATGGCCGATCTGCTGGTCGCACATACCCTGAATTGGGCCAGGACCTTCAAGGTGAAGCACGGCATTGCCCGCCTTGATGATTATCTGGAGCGTATGACGCAACGTCAAGCCTGGCAGCGGGCCCTGGCCATCGAGACCGAAAAAGCAGGAGGATCAACGTGAACATAGAGCAGCAGATTGAGCAATTTCTCGCCAGCCCGGCGTTCGGTGTGGTTGGTGCCTCAAGTCGGCGTCATAAGTACGGCAACAAGGTATTGCGCTGCTATCTGCAGCACGGGCGGCGGGCGATTCCGGTCAATCCGGTTGAAGCGGAGATTGAAGGAGAGGTCGTCGTGGCCTCGGTGAGTGATCTGCCCGCTGAGGTGCAGAGTATTTCGCTGATTACCCCGCCACAGGTGACCGAGAAGGTGGTTGAACTGGCCGCTACCCGAGGGATCAAGAATGTCTGGATGCAACCCGGTGCCGAGAGCCCGGCGGCGATTGAATTTTGTCGGCAACAGGGGATGAATCTGATTGCTGACGGCAGTTGCGTGCTGGTGGTGCTTGGTTACACTGAGCCGCATTGATTTTTCTTTTTACGTATAGTTTTAAGTCAAACCGTCGGGTCTCGGCCCGACAGCCGACTTCATTTTCTTTGTAAGGCCGCAAAGAAAACGAAGCAAAAGAAACGACCCCCTATTTCTGTCGCCTGCCTTCGGCGCTGCGTTGAAACTGTGGGTTTCGGATAGGTCGACATAGGTTGTCTCGTTGATCGACCTGAAGGCGAAATGGCCGCTGCCGTGGGAGCAATGGAAAATAATTCCGGGATCCGCCGGTTAAGGCACGGCAACAGACGGTTGATCCTATTGCGACTGAAAAAATAGATGGATCGCCGCTTCCGTTTCGCCCGTGTGAGCTTGCGAGCCGGGGCCTTTCAGCTTGTCGCTGAGTCGAAGCCGATTTGCTCTTGTTTTGTGAAAAGGTAGCAATGGCTACCGAGACCATGCGACAGAAATAAAAAAGCCATTTTTTGTTTCCTTTTTGTTGGCTTGGACAAAAAGGAAGACGCTTGTCGGGGCGCGTCCCGACGACCTTGACCTAAAATTACCCCCAAGGAAAGAAAAGGCAATATACAGATGGTCGACAAAAACATGTTCGCCAGCGACAATTACAGCGGCATCTGCCCCAGTGCCTGGCAGGCCCTTGAAGAAGCCAACCGCGGTTTCGGCCGCGCTTACGGCGACGACGAATGGACCCGTCGCGCCTGCGATGCGCTGCGTGATTTCTTCGAGACCGATTGTCAGGTCTTTTTCGTTTTCAACGGCACCGCCGGCAACAGTCTGGCCCTCGCATCCCTCTGTCGTTCCTACCACAGCATCATCTGCCATGAGCTGGCACATGTTGAAACCGATGAGTGCGGCGCCAGCGAGTTCTTCTCCAACGGCACCAAGGTTCTGCTGGTGCCGGGATCTGACGGCAAGGTCGATCTCGACGCAGTGCGGCATACCGTTGAGCGCCGTACCGATATCCATTACCCCAAACCCAAGGCCCTCAGCCTGACCCAGGCCACCGAGGTCGGCACCCTTTACAGTCCGGACGAAATGGCGACTATCGGTGGCCTGGCCAAGGGGCTGGGGCTCAAATTGCATGTCGATGGTGCCCGTTTTGCCAATGCGCTGGCTTCGCTCAAGGTCGCTCCGGCGGACATTAGCTGGCGGGCCGGGGTTGACGTACTGACCTTCGGTGGGACCAAGAATGGGATGCCGGTGGGAGAAGCGGTGGTTTTTTTCAACCGCGCGCTGGCAGAAGAGTTCGATTTTCGCTGCAAGCAAGCCGGTCAACTTGCTTCAAAGATGCGCTTTCTGGCTGCCCCCTGGGCCGGGATGCTCGAAACCGGTGTCCTGCTGGAGAATGCCGAACATGCCAATGCCATGGCCAGACTGCTGGCGCAGCTGCTGACGGAAGTTGACGGAATCAGCCTGGTTCATCCGGTTGAGGCCAGCGCGGTTTTTGTCCAGTTACCGGAGCCGTTGATCACTGCGCTGCATGACGCCGGTTGGCATTTTTATACTTTTATCGGCAGCGGTCATGCGCGCTTCATGTGTTCCTGGCAGACTGCTGAAGAGGATGTGCGCCACTTTTCCGCCGAAGTTAAAAAAATCGCCAGCTTGCAAAAGATTTAAATTTGTTCATAATTGACGGGTGTGAGGGGTTACTTCGTCCGCAGGAATGAATTGTATGGCCCGTTATCAGGATTTCTCCACGATTGTCAGCACCATGGGAGATCTTCCCCCTTCGCCGCTGGTTGCCACCAAGCTGCTTGAGTTGTTGCGCAAATCTGATACTGAAACTCGCGAACTGGTCACCACCCTTTCTCTTGACCCGGCAGTTTCGGCGCGGGTCCTCAAGATGGCCAACTCGGTCTACTATGATCAGCAGCGCCAGGTTACGACCGTAGAGCGGGCAATTATCATCATCGGCCAGAATACCTTGCGTAACATGGCCCTCGACAGCAGTTTGCGCAATGCCAAACGGACTTACGGTCTGCTTGAACGGCGCTTGTGGGAAAATTCAATTGCCAGCGCTGTGGCCTGTCGCCTGATTGCCCGGACTGCCGGGAGCTATGATGCTGAGGAGGCTTATCTGGCGGGCCTGTTGCACCATGTCGGCAAGACGGTGATGATCAATCGTGACAAGGCTCTTTACCAGGAAGTACAGCGGATTGTTGATGCCGGTGAAGGGGAGCTGATCGACGTTGAACGCGGTCTGTTCGCCTATTCTCATGATATGGTAGGGGCGGCGTTGCTCGATTACTGGAACTTTCCTGAACAACTGATTTCCTCAACCCACCATCATCACGATTTTGAGGGCTTGGCTGATGAGGAGCCGGAGTTGTATACTCTCTGCGCAATCATCAACCTGGCGGGCGGATTCTGTCGCTATTATGGTATCGGCTATCCGCATCTGGATGAAGAGATCGACCTGGCACTGTTGCCCGGTGCTCTGGCTCTCGGACTCAACCCGGTCAAGATCGAGGAACTGTTGCCACAGTTCAAGGATGCGTTCTCCCATGAACGCGGTCTGTTTCTTGCCTGAGTCAAATCCGTGTGCAGCCGCCCTTTCTGGAGTCACAAGTGTCGAAAAAAATATTTATTGCGGCCACCGGTCAGGATTGTGGCAAGACCACGACCAGCCTTTCGTTGATCCATCTCGCTCGGCAGAAATATAAACGGGTCGGGTTTATCAAGCCTTTCGGCCCCAAGTTGATTGCATACAAAGGGCGTCAGGTCGACATGGATGCGGCGCTGATCTCGCACATCTATGGTCTGGATGATGATCTTGAGTATATGTCTCCGGTGGTGGTCGAGAGCCGGACCACGCGCAAATTTCTCGATGGTGAAATCAAGCGCGAACAGCTTTTATTCCCACTTGACCACGCAATTTCGGTCCTTGAAGAAAAATGTGATTTTCTGATTATCGAAGGGGCCGGTCACGCCGGAGTCGGAGCGGTGGTCGGCCTGAGTAATGCTGAAGTTGCTGCCCGCTACCAAGCACCGGTGCTGCTGGTGACCGGTGGCGGTGTTGGGCATGTGATCGATTCTGTCTATCTGAATCTGGCCATGTTTCGTGAAGCCGGAGCAGAGGTGCGGATGCTGGTACCGAACAAGCTGATCCCGGCCAAGCGCGAGGCGACCCTCGGCTATCTTGAAAAAGCCTTTGCGGCCCATCCTTTTACGGTGATCGGGGGGTTTAACTATTCGCCGATTCTGGCCGATCCGACCCTGCGTCATATCGCCAGGCTGCTTGGTCTGCAGTTACATGCCCGTGATGAGCAGTCACTGCGCATCGCACATCATTTGCAGATGGGAGCAGCATCGACCCAACGGGTTGTCGATCTGTTGCAGCCCTCAACCCTGTTGGTGGTGACCAGCAGTCGTGATGAACTGCTGGTGATGCTGGCTTCGCTCTACCATATACCGGAGTTCAAATCGAAAATTGCCGGGCTAGTGATTCCCGGGCTGGCCCCGGTCGCCGAGATTGTGCTGCGTATTCTCAACGATGCCGGTATCCCTTATATGCGTAGCACCGCGACCACCGCGGATGTTTTTTCCCGGATCAGTGAAGATGTTTCTAAAATTGGACCCGAGGATTGTGAGAAAATCTCCCTGATTCAGAAGCTGGCCGAAACGGAACTTTGTTTCGAGACGATTGACGCCCTGATCTGAGACCGGAAGACAGCAAATCAGGGATTGTCTGTAAATTTTTGAACATGACATGATTGCAAGAGGTGACAAATGGGTTTTCTGGGTAAGTTGTTTGGCTCCGGGGCGGATATAGAAAAATTACGCCAGGCGCTTGAGCAGAATCGCTATGCTGAAGCAGTACATTTAGCTGAGGATCTGAGCACTGCAGGGGAGGAGAGTGAAGAGCTCTGCCAATTGCAGGTTGCGGCGTTGGATGGTCTGGCTCAATTGAACCTTGAAGAGGGTGAGCGATTTCTGGCTGCCGGTGATCTGGTGCGAGGTGCCGAACATCTGCAATTGGCTGTTGCGCAGGCCCGAACACCTGAGTTGGTCGAAAAAATAGAGTCGGTTCTGGTGCAGGGTTCGCCGGTTGAGGCGGCGGGAAAAGACTCTTCCGATGTCGCGCCTTCAGTCGCTACGAGTTGCGGCAGTTGTGCCCCCGCTCCGCAGCCTGCTCCCGCAGCCGTTATCGATTTGCCCGATCAGGAAACGCAACTCGAACTGATACTGGCATCCTATCCGCCGGACTTGCAGCAGCGCTATCTTGAGCGGTCCAGCGCTTTTCTGCAGGCCTTCATGCTGGTCCACGAAGGAGAAGATCAGCAGGCTCTGGACCTCTGGCTGCAGTTGCCGGAGGCCGAGCGAGCCGGGCTCTACCTGTTCGAACTCGGGTGTCTTTATGGCCGCCTGGGGACAAAAGGCGAAGGGGTAAGGGTATTGCAACAGGCGCTTGAGCTAGAATCGGGGAATTTGCTGGTGATCGACAGTCTGCTGGCATTATTGCTGGAGCAGGGTGAGATTTCAGGGGCGCAGGAGTTGCTGCAGCAACAGCTTGCCGGTGGAGCGGATTCCGCTTTTTGTCACGCTCGGCTCTGTGAGTTGCAACTGCAGGCACAGGAAACTGACGCCGCCTTTGCTTCGGCGCGTATGGCGCTTGATGCCGGTTTCAGCGAACCGGGTTTTCTGGTTATGGCCGCCATGTTATTTGAACAGGCCGGTCAGGTTGAGGACGCGGAACAATTGCTTATCAGTCTGCCCGCTGGTGGCTGTAGTGGTGGAGTCAATCTGCACCTGGCTGAATTCTGGTTGCGCCAGAGCCGGGAGCTGGGCAGGATTCTTGATGCCTTCAACGGTGCTTGTCGGCAGGAGCCGGATAACCCGCGTTGGCAGTTGCGTGTCGCCCAGACCTATCTGGCGCGAAACTGGAGTAAGCAGGGGCTTGAGTTGCTGCAGCGAGTGGTTGGAGATCCCCGGCTTGAAGAATCCTTGCGGCTTGAAGCGCAACAGCTGCTGGCCGGAGGCTGAGAATAAATCATGCCGGATATAGAACAAGTCAAATCCTGGCTCGGTGAACGTGGAATCGAGGTTCGGCAGTATGCACAGCCGACGCCAACCGCCGCTACGGCTGCCGCAGCAGTCGGTTGCAGTGTTGCCGAAATCGCCAAAACCCTGCTTTTTATCGTTGGGGGAGAACCCCTGGTTGTCGTGACCTGCGGGGACATGAAGGTCAAAAGCTCTCTGCTCAAACAAGGCACTGGACGTAGGGGCAAAGTCAAGTTGCCGCAGGCTGAAGAGGTCAAGGCGATCACCGGATATGCGCCTGGCGGGGTTTGTCCTTTTCTGCTTCCACCTGTTTTGCCGGTTTATCTGGACCGCTCTCTCAGGCGCTTTGAGCAAATTTATGCGGCGGCCGGCAATGATGCTTCGGCTGTTCCGTTACGGGCCGATGAACTTGAAGCAATTTGTCAGGGAACCTGGGTCGATGTGTGTACGGAGGCAGGGTAGTTACACAGAGTTGTAAAACGATATTTACTTTTTCTGCCCTGACAGGATTCATTCTGTCAGGGCGTTTTGTTTTTTTGAGTGTGTGCTGAACCTCTCGTTGTTTTCGCCTAATATGCTGAAATCAGATGGACATGGTGTGGCAGCGTTTTTCTTTTTAATCCATAAAAGGTATTTCTATGTGATAGAGTGCTTCAGGTTTAATGGTTTTTTTTAAATGTTGTTTCCTGAAATCTCTGCTTGAAGATTATTGGGTGATTAAATATAATGCTGTTTTAAAATCATCGAAAGAGAATCGAATTGCTTTAATGTTGAAACTGCGACGTGGATTTCATTTTCTGGGTGACCGACTGCATGTTGGACATCAGCAAGCGCCACCATCGCTTCATTCCGGTTCGGTGGGTGACGCGTTGCGAGATCCACGGTGGGAATTCGGTCAGATCCTTGACAATATCGATGTCGGGGTGCTGGTCCTCGATCTTGAAGAGCGGCGCATCGATTATCGTAACCCGGTTTTCTGTACGGTTTTGCAGGATGCTCGGCTCTGTGACAGTTTTGATCGGCTCAAGGAGATGATTCTGTCTGATCAGGAAATGCCCAGATCGGGGCCGGCGTCGGTTTTGATCCCTTACCGTGATCGTACTCTTGGTTGTTCGATCTATGAAATCGGGGAGCGGTACCGCTGTGTATTTATCCGTGACATCAGTGAGAAGTTGCGCCTTGAGTCCATCGCCCAGGCGGTCAACACCATGGACAATATCGGATTTATTTTTTCCGGGGTCCGTCATGAGATCGGCAATCCGCTAAATTCCCTGAAAATGGCCCTGAGCGTGCTGCGCAACAACCTTGACAGTTTTGATCGCGAGACGGTTCTTGAGTATATCGACCGTGGACTGGCTGACATCGGACGGGTCGAATTTCTGCTTAAGTCGATGAAAAGCTTCGCCATGTTCGAACGCGTGGAGCTCAAGGATGTTGAACTCGGTGAATTCATGCGGCGCTTCATGGCTCTGGTCGGGCGAGAGTTCAGCGAGCGGGGCATTTCGCTGGTCTTTGCCGATCCGATAGATATTGCTCGGGTTCGGATTGACAGTCGGGCACTGCATCAGGCGTTGCTGAACCTCTTGGCCAACGCCGCCGATGCTCTTACGGAGGTCGCCGAGCCGGAAATTCACATTTTTGCCGAAGAACGTGATCAGTTGGTGCGATTGATTGTTTCGGACAATGGTTGTGGCATTTCCGAAGCGCAGAAGCGCCATCTTTTTAAACCGTTCAATACCAGCAAGCCTGAGGGTAACGGTCTGGGGCTGGTGATTACCCGCAAATTGTTGGCTCAGATGAATGCTGATATCGAAATTGAAAGCAGCCCGGGCAACGGGACGCTGGCAATCATCAGCCTGCCGCTCAGCCCGAACAAGAATGGCACCGAGGTGGTTTTACGGCCATCTGATGAACAGGATAACGCATGACTGAAGATACCGGCCTTGAAACGGTCCTGATTGTTGATGACGAGAAGACTTTTCTGCTCTCGCTCAAGGATGGACTGAAAATCCACGAAGAAAAATTTCGGGTGCTGACGGCTGAAAGCGGCAAGGAGGCGGTTTCTTTACTGCGGGCCTTGCCGGTTGACCTGCTGGTTACCGACCTCAAAATGCCCGAAATGGACGGCTTTGAGCTCCTGGCCTGGACAACCCGGGAGCGGCCTGAGCTGCCGGTGATCGTCATGACCGCTTTTGGAACTGCGGATATAGAGGCGCAGCTGGCAGAAATTGAAGCGCTGCAATATCTGGAAAAACCGCTGGCGCTGGCTGATCTTGAAAATGCTATTTTCACTTCACTCAAGGCCAAGGCGCGCAGTTATATCCGTGGTATTGCGCTGGCAACCTTTCTGCAATTGATGCACATGGAAAAAAAGACCTGTACCCTCAAGGTCGGGCAAGGACAACGTACCGGTTACCTCTACCTGAAAAGAGGTGAGTTGCTTGATGCCGAATGCGGGGACTTGCATGGTGAAGATGCTGCTTATGAGATCATGGCCTGGGATGATGCCGAGATTGAGATGGATTCGGTCTGTCGTCGTCAGGAGAGAGTTATTCAGGTCGGACTTGAACATCTGTTGATCGATGCTTTCAGGCGTAAGGACGAAAATAGTCGGGATGACGCTGAAAAGTCCGCGACGATAGAAGCTGCGGCCTTGTCCGGTGAGGATTCTGAAGTTTTCCCCGGTGCGGTGGATGCGGCTGATAATTCACCCGAAGCTGCGGCGCGACTCAAGCTGGTTGAGGTGTTGACCAGACATCCGGGGGTGCAGGAGTTTGCTCTGTTCGACCCGACCGGATTTCTTGAAAATAGAAATGAGGGCAAGTGCAGCCTTGAGGATTTTGACCCGGCACTTTTTCTGATGCAGGTCGAACGTATTGACGATGTGTTGAGCTTCGGCTCTTTCAGCCATATGTCGATTACCACTGCCAGCCGTTTTCATTGTCTGCTGTTCAGGATTCAGCAGCATCGGGTGGTTGTCAGACTGGCCAGGGGGCAGCGACCCTCTGAAGTGATGAAGCAGGTCAAGCAGTACCTGCGAGGATAGTGTGATGCGGAGGTCGGGGATGATCCAGATTCGAACTGACGATCAGCGAAAAGGAGAAGAACATGAAGCAGGCAATCGATGAACTTAAAGCCATCCCGGGTGTGGTTGGCGCCTGCCTGTTCAGTACCCAAGGGGGGCTGCAGCAGAGCAATCTGCCAGGAATTTTCAAGCCGGAAAAGCTGACAGCGGTCGGTAAGCAGTTGAGTAAATTGTTGACGGCCGGCCGGATGAGTTTCAGCGATATCAACGACCTGGCCTTGCATTATGACGAATCGGTGGTGATTGCACGTGAATTGTGCAAGGGCCTGACGGTTTTTGCTATTTGTGATCCATCCTTTAATCACAACCTGTTGACCATGTCGCTTAATCTGCTGCAGGAAGAACTGCGTGATCAACCGGAGGCTCAGCAGGTAACAGCTTCAACCGCAACGCTTTCGGAGAGCCTGTCCGTCGGGGCAGAACTTGAGCCGATCATCACCGAACTGAAGACCCTGTTGGCCAAGGTTCTCGGACCGATGGCCGGGATCATTTTCGATGAAATCCAGCAGGAGTGGGCACAGCAGGGGGCAACAGCCGCACGACTGCCGGAGTTGATAGAGATGCTCAATCGGGAGATCGGTGATCCGGACAAGATTGCAACCTTTGAATCTCTGACAGCGCCGTTGCTGCAGGCATAAAGGGAGGGGGATATGGCAACAGCCAAGGAATTTGTAGCGCGGATCGGTGAAATAGATGGCGTGTCAGGTTGTGTCCTGATCAGAGAGGATGGCGAAATTGTTGGTCGGAGTCTGGAGGATCCGGATCTTTATGCGACCCTGATGATTCTCGGGGGGACCTCTGCACGTGAAATCATGGATAAAGTCGGTTTCAGCTACTGCCGGTATCTGAGTTTTAATCGTGACGGGAAACAGCACTTTCATCTGTTCCCAATTGACAAATTTTATCTCGGGGTGTTGCAGACACCGGAATGCTATGTGCCCGATATGTTGCAGGCGGTGTTGAGGTTGATCGGTCGAGTGACGACCGGTAGCCCGCCGGAAGAAGGTTAGCCTCATTGTGGGAAACAGGGTGAGGTTTGTAGGTTTGGCTGCTGTTCAGGGAGGAAGATGCTCATGCGCTTGATCCATTTGTTGGTGCTGTTCGTGCTGCTGCTGCCCGCCCCGTCGCAGGCGGTTGAACTTGACGCCTTTGATCAGAAAGTCAGGCATTGGGCCGAGTCCTGTCGGGATGAGATCAAGGGCCAATTCAATCTCTTGTTGACCTCGGGAAAGCTTTCGGTGCCCCAGCTTTTTGACACCTTCTATATCCCGATTCCCGATACCTCGCCTCAGAAATTTCACACCCAGTATGATCGTGTGACTGACGGAGTGCTGCGACCGATTATCGATAAATATCTTGCGCTGGATAAACGCCTGGTTTTTGTCGTGCCGGTCGATAGCAATGGTTACCTGCCGACGCACAACAGCCGATATTCGCGCCCGCTGACCGGGGTTGGTGATGCCGATACCAAGTGGAATCGGACCAAGCGGCTTTTCAGTGACCGGACCGGTCTGGCCGCGGCCCGCAATAAAAAACCTTTTTTGCTGCAACGTTACAGCCGGGACACCGGTGAAGTGATGAGTGATCTATCCGTGCCGATCATAATCCAGAACCGCCACTGGGGTGCAGTCCGGATCGGCTACCGGCAGAAGTAGATTCTGCCGCTTTATTTGCTCGAAATTCCAGGAGGTCAAACGTGTTTAAGAAAGTTGGAGTCAAGGTGGCTGTCATGGCCAATCTGGTGCTGCTGGTCGTGATGTCTGCCGGTACCTGGTATATCGTGGATCAGCAGGGACAGAGTCTGGAAAACCAGTTGCTCGAGCGGGGGCGGATCGAGGCACTGGTCGGGGCCAAGCTGATCGGCAAGGTTATGGATGAGGCGATTGATAACGGAGTTTTTTCGGTCAAGGATGCCTTTGACCAGAACTATGTGCCGATTCCCGGATTCGAGCCGGAGAAGTATCATACCAAGTATGATTCCTATCTCGACAAAGCGATTCTGGCCATGGAAGATGAGTTTTTGCAGGATGAATCTGTCGTTTTTGCAGTGGCAGTTGATAGTAACGGCTATCTGCCGACCCATAACACCCGTTATCAGAAGCCGATTACCGGCGACAAACAGAAAGACCTGGTTGGTAACCGGACCAAGCGCATCTTTAACGATCCGGTCGGGATCAGGGCCGCGCAAAACAAGGAGCCGCTGTTGCGCCAGGTCTATCACCGCGATACCGGTGAGACGATGTGGGATATCTCTTCCCCGATTTTGGTCAAGGGCAAGCACTGGGGCGGGTTTCGTATCGGTTTCTCGCTGAACAAGACCCAGCAGGCCAAGTCAGATCTGACGGTTAAGCTCAGTGCGATTATGATCGGTATTCTGCTGCTGTCGACAATTCTGGTTTTCATCATTGTTAACGGCGCGCTGGCACCCTTGACCAAATTGACCCGTATCGCCGCAAACCTCGCCGATGGCCGGGTTGATGAGAAGATCGAAAGACAGAGTGATGACGAGATCGGTCAGCTGGCCGACGTGCTGGAGCGTTTGCGGGTCAGCCTCAAGGCCGCGATGGATCGATTGACGCGCGCCAGATAACGAGAGACCTGACATTACAACGAAAAAAAGAGCAGGTCCGGCGTAAGCCGGACCTGCTCTTTTTTGTTGAAGCAACACCTGACTCAACCTATTCTTCCCAACGCCCAACGCCCAACGCCCAACGCCCAACGCCCAACGCCCAACGCCCAACGCCCAACGCCCAACGCTATCCCAGATCCCGGCCCGTCGTTGTCGCCACCAGCTTGCCGTGCTTGACCCCCTTGGTGCCGATCAGCTCATCGGCTATTCGGCGCACCCGGTCCGCCGGTCCCTTGATGACCACAACTTCAAGGCAGTGGTGGGTGTCGAGGTGAATGTGCAGGGTCGAAATAATCTCTTGATGGTGAGAGTGCTGATGCTCGGTCAATTTGTCGGCCAGGTCACGCGTATGATGATCGTACACCAGGGTCACTGTTGCCACGATTTCACGCGCCAGGTCGCCCCACTGTTGTTCAACAAGGGCGCCACGAATCAGGTCCCGAATGGCCTCGGAACGGTTGCTGTAGCCCTTGCCGTCGATCAGTTGGTCAAACTGTTCAAGCAGGCGAGCATCGATTGAGATTCCGAAGCGGGTCAGATCGGCCATGCAGGCTCCTTGGAGAATGGTATTTTTATGAGGATAATCTCCTGTTTAACACAGTCACTGATTGACGACAAGAAACCTGGCGTATTTACCGAAACTTAGGGATTTTGATCCACAGCTTACGCACAACCCCCTAACAAGATATAGTGCATCAATCGAAAAAAAACTCTAGATATTGTGTTTTAGGCCTTTTCATCCAAAACAAAACCATGTTAAATTTTTGTCCAGCTGTCACGGTGCTGCAGTTTCTGCCATGCACCGGCGATGGTCTTTCATGAGGCGGCAATCGTCTCTGTTTGTATTTAGTCTGAGCCTGCACTTGTACCGGGTTCGGGTTTCAGGAGATCCTGCCATCTCCGGAGGGAGGCACATGATTGATTTTATCCGCAAGCGCGACGGCCGTCTGGTTCCATTCGAAGAAGAGAAGATCTCTTATGCCATTGTTAAGGCTGTAGAGGCTGTCGGCGGGACTGATTTTACCCGGGCAGCGGACATCAGCAGGCAAATCTGCGGTATTCTCGGTGTCCTCTATAAGGACGGTCGGGTGCCGACGGTTGAAAATGTTCAGGATCTGGTGGAAAAGATTCTGATCGAAAATGGACATGCACAAACCGCCAAAGCCTACATAATTTATCGTAAGCAGCGCGAAGGCCTGCGTGAAACGCGCGAGTTCATGAAGGAATCGATCGAGGCGATCGATTCCTATCTGGTGCAGGAGGATTGGCGAGTCAACGAAAATGCCAATATGGGCTACTCACTGCAGGGGCTCAACAATCATATTGCCGCCAACATTACCAGCAATTACTGGCTGAACAAAATCTATCCCGCCGATGTCGCCAACGGCCATCGTGAAGGGGACTACCACATCCACGATCTGGGGATGTTGTCGGTTTACTGTTGTGGCTGGGATCTAAAAGACCTGCTGCTCAAAGGCTTTACCGGTGCCTATGGCAAGGTCCAGAGTGGCCCGGCACGTCATTTCCGTACCGCGCTCGGACAGTCGGTCAACTTCTTTTATACCTTGCAGGGAGAGGCCGCCGGTGCCCAGGCTGTTGCCAATTTCGATACCCTGCTTGCGCCCTTTATTGCCTATGACGGCCTTACCTATCCTGAAATCAAGCAGTGTCTGCAGGAGTTCGTTTTCAATATGAACGTGCCGACCCGTGTCGGCTTTCAGACCCCGTTCACCAATATCACCATGGACATGATGGTGCCGAATAATATGGCAAATGAGGCCGTGGTTATCGGCGGTGAGTTGCAGGAGCGGACTTATGGAGAGTTTCAGGCCGAGATGGATCTGCTGAATCGTGCTTTTTGTGAGGTCATGATGGATGGTGATTCATCGGGACGCATTTTTTCTTTTCCGATCCCAACCTACAATATTACCGCCGGTTTTGATTGGGAAGATCCACGATTCGAGCCGATCTGGGAGATGACAGCACGTTACGGAATCCCTTATTTCAGCAATTTCATGAACTCTGATATGGATCCAGAGGATGCACGTTCGATGTGTTGTCGTCTGCGGCTCGATAACCGTGAGTTGCGCCGCCGCGGGGGCGGGCTTTTCGGCTCGAATCCACTGACCGGTTCGATCGGTGTGGTCACTATCAATCTGCCGCGTGCGGCCTATATTGCCGACAGCATGACCGATTTTTTTGAGCGAATCGGGCGCATGATGAAACTTGCATTTGAGTCCCTGGAGCTCAAACGTAAACAGCTTGAACGCTTTACCGAAGATGGACTCTATCCGTTCAGCAAGTTTTATCTTTCCGGTATCCGTGAGCGTACAGGGCACTTCTGGGACAATCATTTTTCGACCATTGGTCTGATCGGGATGAATGAGGCTTCTCTCAACCTGATCGGTACCGGTATCGACAGTGACGAGGGGCAGTCGCTGTCCAAAGCAACACTCGATTTCATGCGCAAGCAACTCGAGGCTTTTCAGGAAGAAACCGGCCATCTTTATAATCTGGAGGCCACGCCGGCTGAGGGGACCAGCTATCGGTTGGCCAACCGTGACCGCAAGCGATTCCCCGACATTGTCACTGCCGGCAGCGATGAGCCCTACTACACCAATTCGACCCAGTTGCCGGTCGGGACGACCGAGGACATTTTTTCGGCCTTGCAGCATCAGGACGCTCTGCAGACACTTTATACCGGAGGTACGGTCTTCCACGGTTTCCTCGGCGAGCGGTTGGAGGACTGGCGCAGTGCACGTCTGCTGGTGCGCAGGATTGCCGAAAATTTCCACCTGCCTTATTTCACCCTGAGTCCAACATTTACGATCTGTCCGGAGCACGGATATATCAGTGGTGAGCATTTTTCCTGTCCACACCACCAGGATGGACAGGCGGCTTGATATGCCGTGAGGTGTAAGGTGGGTGCTGTAAGGAGTTTGTCCTTTCTCACCTCTCCCCTCACTCTTCACCCCTTATGAATACAGGAGGTATCAACTATGGCGACCAAATGTGATGCAAAAACCGAAGTTTATTCACGTGTTTGTGGATTTTTTCGTCCGGTTCAACAGTGGAACCGCGGCAAGAAAGAAGAGTTTCGTGATCGCTCGGAATATGTTGTTGCCGGGGAGAGAAAAGACTGAACAGGGTGCGCGTTAAAGGTTTTCAGGGCACCAGTTTGCTCGATTTTCCCGGCCGCGTTGCCTCGCTGGTTTTTACCGGGGGCTGCAACCTCAGCTGTTCCTTCTGCCACAATCCCGGGCTGGTTCTCGATCCTGACCAGTACCCTGATTATCCGCTTGAGGAGTTGTTCGTAGATTTAAAACAACGCAGTACCTTCATTGATGGCGTCGTTGTTTCCGGTGGCGAGCCAACCCTGGCGGCCGGGCTGGAAGATTTTCTGAAACGGATCAAGGGATTGGGGCTGCAGGTCAAGCTTGACACTAACGGTTTGTTGCCCCGGGTTCTGGAACGATTTCTGGAACGCGGACTGGTTGATTATCTGGCGATAGATCTCAAGACCGCGCCGGCACGCTATGCGGAGCTTTATGATCGCCCGGTTGATATCGGTGCCCTTATGGAGAGTTGTCGTTTGGCGATTGCCGTTGCGCCGGATTATGAATTTCGTACAACCTGTGTGCCGGGCCTGGTTGATGAGGCCGAGCTGGTGGCGATTGGTGCGCAGATATCCGGGGCTCGGCGCTGGGTGTTGCAGCAGTTTATTCCGCGCCAGGAAATGCTGGGTGAAGCACCGTTGCAGGCTTATCCTGCCGCAGAGTTTGTTCGGTTGCAACGGGTGGCCGAACCCTATGCGCAGAGGGTCGAGGGTCGTGGCTGGTAGTTGTGTACGGGTTTTAAAATGCAATATCCGGGAGGGATTTTTGAAGCCGCAACCTTAGTGTTGCGGCTTTTTTTTGCCCCGTTCCGTGACCGTGGGCGGTGTTGATGTCAGAACGTCAGCCAGAGCAGAGCGCTGAAGCAGAGTGTGCCGATAACAGCACCTGCCATAATGTAAAGCAGGTAATCGAGGGTGCTGCGGTTTTTCTGTCGCGATGATAGAGGCATGGCGTATTTGTGAAATCCATTCAGGCCGGGAAATTAATGCCGGTCAACAAGAGACAGATTGATAAATAGCAGTTATTGCAAAAGGAGTGCCGCGCTGTGTTTTGATCCTCATTAAAAGTAAATCTCTTTTGTTTCAGGTGGTTTAGGTGGGCTGGAAGGCCGAGTAAAAGGCCGTCACCTTTGATGGGTGACGGCCTTTTTTGGTTTTTTGGCGGCTCGAAGCGAATATCAGGTCTTGTGCAGAGGATCAGCTGTCGAGTTTGTGACAGAAGATACAGCGAAATTTCGGAGGGTGGTCCGCCGGAAAGGGAATCTGGTTTTTGTTATGGCAGTTCTGGCAGAATTTCTCGGCGGCTTTTTTCCCCTCTTTCTGTACCAGGGGGTAAAATTTCGAATGGATTTCATCTTTGGGGAGATGTTTGGTCGTCTCTTCCGGGGCCATCCAGAGGATTGCAATGATGATCAGTCCTCCGATCAGTACCAGAATATCACGTTTTTTCATGGGGTCTCCTTGGGTCGTGAGCATAAGCGGATTGCATACTTATGACCTGAATGACAGGCCAGGGTCAATCTGCAGGGCGGTGACTTGTGACCAGTAACCAGGTGACGAGTCAGCTTTGTCACCCTGTTACTCTGAACGGATGAAAAGCAGATAAATGAATAGAATGATGGCTACGCCGCCGCCGCCGACCAGAACCCAGACTCCGCCACCTGACAGGCCTTCGGTTCCCGTTCCTTTAGAGACGGCATATGAGAGAGCATAGGTGAATCCACCGAGACCGGCAATAAACCCCGAAATCGCTTTCCAGCCAAGAAAGAAGGTAATCGCAATGGCCAGAACCAGGCCTGCCAGCACGTAGGGGTTCTGGCTCAGATTGCCGATATTCCAGGCGGCCAGCTGTTCCATGATCCGGTCAGTGCGGAAGTTGGTCATGAAATCCAGAAAATCCTGCCAGTGCATTTGTGCCCTCCTTCACCGCGGACTCTTCGCGGATACTGTCCACAACCGTGAACTCAATTGTCAAAGGTTAGCAGGTTTTTCGTGAAGTTGAAAGACTTCCGACGGGCAAAATCTTGACTTCATTCGGTGGCTTATCTACGATAGCTCTCTTGTCTCGCTTATTTAGGCCAGGTGCAGCGGCCAGGCCGGGATTTCTCGGAGAAGGACCTGACTCCAGGATTATGAAACAGCATGCGATAGGAATATTCGACTCCGGAGTCGGAGGCCTCACGGTTTGTCATGAACTGATTCGGCGTCTGCCGAATGAGCGATTCATATACCTTGGTGATACCGCACGGGTTCCTTACGGGACTAAAAGCCCGGCAACCGTGACCCAATATGCTCTTGAGGCCGCTACTTTTCTTCAGGGGCAGGGAATCAAGCTTCTGGTTGTCGCCTGCAATACCGCTTCGGCGGTTGCGTTGCCGGAGTTACGTGAAAAACTTAAATTGCCGGTTATCGGGGTGCTTGAACCCGGCGCTCGTGCTGCTGTTGCCGGGGGGGGCTGCCGGATTGGTGTGGTGGGGACCGAAGGAACGATCAATAGCGGTTCGTACGAACGGTCATTACGTAGTCTGGCCCCGGAAGCAACGGTGTTTTCTGCGGCTTGTCCTCTTTTTGTTCCGCTGGCTGAGGAGGGTTGGGCTGAGCACCCGGTGACCCGGGATGTTGCCGGGGAATATCTTGCTCCATTGTTGCGTAAAAAAATTGATACGCTGGTGTTTGGTTGTACGCATTATCCCTTGCTCAGAAAAGCAATTCGTAGCACTGTCGGGCCAGACATTGAGCTTGTCGATTCTGCGGCATCGACCGCAACAGAGGTCGCGGATTTGTTGTACTCTGAAGGGCTTATGGCTGGAGAGGGAGAGGGCGAACAGCAGTTTTTTGTGACGGATGTTCCCACCCGCTTCAGAAGAATCGGCAGCAGTTTTCTTGGTGCAGAACTGCACGTCGTGACCCAGGTTCATATAGGCTGAGTTATCCAATGAACAGACTGATTTTACTGATAGGTTTTTTTGCCCTTGTGCTGTTGCTGATTCTCTGGGCTGTCTGGCCAGCACGACAGACGCAATCCGTACCAGCGGTTGCGCCCCCGGTTGCTTATGAGCCTCGCGACGTTGTTCTTTATTTTGCTGATCCGCTGGGACTTTATCTGGTTTCCGAGGAGCAGAGGATTGCCGGGTGTAACGATGAGCGGCAATGTATCGCCCAGACAATTGAAGCTTTAGCTGCGGGATCACAACAGCTGCAACCGGTGATTCCCGAGCGGACGCGTGTCCTCGGTGTCGAGATCGAAAAGGACCTGGCACGGATCAATTTCAGTCGCGAACTTGTCGATATGCATCCCGGGGGCAGTCTGTCGGAATTGCTGACTGTCTATGGGCTGGCCAACACTCTGGCGGTTAATTTTCCCTATCTGCGTCAGTTGCAGATTCTGGTTGAGGGCCAGGTTGAGCCGACCTTGAAAGGGCACGTCGATATTTCTCGGCCTGTCAAGGCTGAATTTCGTTACAGCCATGCACCGGAAAAACAGGACGAGGAAGAACCGTCACCAGTGACACCATTGAATATTCCTGCCCCCGATACGTCAGAGTAGGACCTGCAGTGCATACCGGGAAAACTGCACCGTGTGTGAGCTTATGGCGGTCAGAAAGTTGAAAAAATACCGCTGTTATTTCGGGCGGATAAATGAGTCATTGTGTCATATGGCGGAACGTGATATTTAAGTATTCTAAGAATTGAGCCTGGTCGTGTTCAGGGCTTTACCAAGGGGTCGGCATGATAGTTGGTTTTAATCATAATGTTCTTTATCTGGGGGTCAGTTTTCATGTCCAGACAGAAGACGGTGGGCTGAAGAGTCCGAGTCTGGTGACCCTGCTCTATCATGGCGGCATAATTATCTCTTCACAGAAAACCTCATACGCCGATATCCTTGGGGTCGATAATCTCAATCAGGTGGTTGAAGATCTTGCCAAAGAGCAACACAAGGGGATGCTGCGACGGCTGACCAAGGGGGAATTCGACGCACGTATTCGCGAGTTCGGGATTGAAATTGAGGGGGAGCCGCCATCATGTCCCGCTGAACCGGCCGGCGCCGAAACTGCTCCCGCTCCTGAGGTCGTCTCCGGCGCTGAGGCCGGTGAAAAGCAGTCTGCCGTGACGGCTGTCGCTTCTGATGGCGCGGCGGGTGAAGAACCTCTGCTCGGCGCGGAAATCGAAGAACTTGATGCGGTTCCGCTCGATTTGCCTGTTGTTGCCGCCAGGGTAGAACGGGAGGTGTTGCCTGATGCGAGTGATGAGCCCGAAATGCCGTCAGTTGCCGATGACCTCCCTGCGGCGATTGAACCGGCATTTGAGCCACCAAGTGCTGAGGATCGGGATCCGCGACAGGATGTCTCGGAGGCACTTGATGACCTGATTTTCTCCTATCTGACGGGGGGCAATGATAAAAGCTGAGCCAGTCATCTCTACAATAGCGCCCTTGAGCCTGTTCAGGAGTGAGTCCGGTGTGTCCTTGGTGCCGGTATTGGTTTTGATGTCGATTCTCGGGCTTTCAATGGGAGTTGCCGGGGCGACCTGGAGCAGTTTGACCCAGCGGGCGCGTGAAGCCGATCTGCTCTGGAAGGGGGGGCAGATCCGCAAGGCTATCGGTTCCTATTACCGTTCTTCCCATGGGCAGGGTGCTCCGAGCCTTTATCCCTCGAAACTTGAGTATCTGCTCAAGGATCCACGTTTTCTGCAGACACGAAGACATCTGCGCCGCCTATATGCTGACCCGATGACGGGTGACGACTGGGTCTTGCTCAAGGACAAGGGTGGGCGGATCAAGGGGGTGCGTTCTTCGCTTGAAGAGGAACCATTTAAGCAGGGCAACTTTTCTGAGGAGAATAAGGATTTTGAGGGCCGTGGATTTTACAGCGAGTGGGAGTTTGTCTATGTCCCCAAGAAAAAACAGCCTGCTGCGAAACCGGGTTCTCAGGGGGGCGCACCGTCGGTTGAAAGTTCACCACCCCGGCCTGGTAATCGCGAAACGCCGCAGCGTTGATCGCGATGCCGAAACAGGTCTTATGTCCGGAGGGCGCGCATGTTTAAAAGCCTGATCAGCCGCATCATTCTGTTCAATGTGCTGCTGCTTGCCCTCGGTGTCGGCATCTTCACCTTGTTTCATCTTTATCGTGAGCAGACCCATCTGATTACGACCACCCGTCATCACGCCAACATGTTGCTTGGGACCATCGAAAAGTCCATTTTTAATTCGATGCGGCTCGGTAACACGTCTGAAGTCCAGGCGACTCTTGAGACGGTCGGTCATGGTCACGGTATGCTCGGGGTGCGGATTTTCAGCCCGGAAGGGGTTATCCTCAAGTCGGCGAATCCAAGTGAAATCGGGACACGTATCGGCGTCCATGACTTTGCCCTGTTTAAAAACAAGGTTTCGGAAGGGGTTATTCAGGATCAGGGTGGTGGCCGGGTTCTGGCGATGGTGCGGCCGATTATTTCGGACGAGCGGTGTTTTCGTTGCCATGGAAATGGGCGGCGGGTCATCGGTGTGCTCAATATGAATTTTTCTCTGGCCGAGATGTACCTGCAGTTGCGTGAAACCAGCCAGTTGTTTATCGTTTCGACTCTGGTCATCCTTGGATCGCTGGCTGCCGGTATCTCGGTGGTCATGATCCGCTTTCTGCGGCGACCGCTGGAAAAGATCACCCAATGCATGGCACAGGTCGAAGATGGTGATCTGACGGTGCGGATGCAGCCGCTGCAGGACGATGAGATCGGTCAGTTGATGACCGGCTTTAATTCGATGGTCGATCATCTCTCAACGGCACAGAATGAACTTGAGCGGTTTCATTACCAGCAGATGGAACGGGTTGACCGTCTTGCTTCGGTCGGGGAGATGGCTGCCGGACTGGCGCATGAAATCAAGAATCCTCTGGCCGGTATCAGTGGCGCGATTAATGTCCTTTCTGATGATTACCCCGAAGGTGATCAGCGTCGTGAAATCATGCTGCAGATTCAGGGACAGATCGGGCGACTTGATAAGACCGTCAATGATCTGCTCTATTTCGGCAAGCCCGGCAAGCCGGAATTTGCCTTTGCCGATATCAACGAGCTGCTCAAGCAGACCCTGCTCTTTGTCGCTCAGCACCCCGAGTCCAAGAAGGTCAATCGGGTCGATGAGTTGACCCGTGACTTGCCCCCGGTCTGGATTGATCACAAGCAGATCCAGCAGGTCGTGCTCAATATTGCCCTCAATGCCGTGCAGGCAATGACTGATGGCGGCATGTTGACGGTCCAGACAGATCGTATCCATATCGACAAAAACGACTGGGTGCAGATTTGTATCTCGGACACCGGGCCGGGGATGACTGCTGAGGTGCGGGCAAAAATATTTACGCCGTTTTTTACCACAAAAACACAAGGAACAGGACTTGGCCTGCCGATCTGTCGGCAGTTGATGGAGAATAATGGCGGAAGTCTGGAAGTTGAGAGTGAGCTCGGCAAGGGGACGCAATTCACCCTGATGCTGCCGGTGCTGAATGATCGGCCGGGCAGGGGATAGTCGAGCCTCGGGAGGAGTTCTCCCGCGCTGGGATAAGGAGACACTATTGTGACGAAGAGCAAGATCCTGGTAGTTGATGATGAGCATTTGATTCGTTGGTCGCTTGAGCAGAACCTCAAGAAGCAGGGCTATGAGGTCAGTACGGCAGGGTCCGGAGAAGATGCCTTGCGTCTGTTGCAGGAAGATCCGCCCGATCTGATGCTGCTCGATATTCAGTTGCCGGGGATGAATGGCATGGAGGTTCTCGAAAAAGTCAAGGACCTCGAAGATGAAGTGATCGTGATCATGGTCACCGCCCTGGGTGTGCTTGAAACTGCGGTCAAGGCGATGCGTCTTGGTGCCTACGACTATATAAATAAGCCGTTCAATCTTGACGAACTGGCAATTGTCATCAAGAAGGCCCTTGAGACCCGCGAACTTAAACGCGAGGTCGCGCACCTGCGAGCCGTTCAGCCCAAGCGTTTCAGTATCGACAGTATTATCGGTGCCAGCAGTGATTTGCAGCATGTGCTGAGTATGGTGCGTAAGATTGCCCAGAGCGATGCCGGAACCGTACTGATTCAGGGTGAGAGTGGTACCGGTAAGGAGTTGATCGCCAAGGCCCTTCATTATGAAAGTGGCCGTGCTGACAAGCCCTTTATGGCGATCAACTGTGCCGCAGTGCCGGAAACTCTGCTTGAAAGTGAGTTGATGGGACATGAAAAAGGCGCCTTTACTGACGCCAAAAGCCAGAAAAAGGGCCTCTTTGAGATGGCGAATGGCGGCACGGTATTTCTTGATGAAATCGGCGACATGCCGATGCCGATTCAGGCGAAACTGTTGCGAGTCCTTGAAGATCGGACTTTCCGCCGTGTTGGCGGAACCCGGGATATTCATGTCGATATCCGAATCGTTTCAGCGACAAACCGCGATCTGCTGCAGGCGATCGAAGAAACAATCTTTCGTAATGATCTGTACTACCGTTTACAGGTCATCCCGATTTTCCTGCCGCCGCTACGTGAGCGGCGCGGCGATATTCTGGTGCTTGCACAAAGCTTTATCGAAAACTTCAACAAGGAATTCGGGAAGAATGTTCGAGGAATATCGCAGGCCGCCGAGAAAATTCTCACTGAATATGATTGGCCGGGAAATATTCGTGAACTGCGCAACGTTATTGAACGAGCCGTGATCCTTGAGGATGATGAGATGATGGAGGCCGAACATCTGCCGCGTGAACTGGTATCGCGTGCAGTCCCGGCAGGCGGCAGCCCTCTTGTGTTTGCATTGCCGCCGGAGGGGATCGATATTGAGGATGTTGAGCGTGAACTGATCAGACAGGCCCTGGAGTCTTCAGACGGTAACCAATCGAAGGCCGCGAAAAAACTGAATCTTGGAATTGACGCATTCCGCTACCGGATGAAAAAGTTCAAGTTTTTATAGCTCCCCCCAATTTTAATTTGCTCTCGGATGTTCCCCAAGTGGCCGCTGTTTCAGCATTTCAGCGGCCACTTATTTGTCTGTGATGTGCTGGAGTTTGGCTTTTTTTGTGACTGGTATCATCTTTGCAATCCAACGCATGCAGGAAACCAGACACTTGGAGCGCCAGGGGCCTCAGATGGCCCGCGACTCTTATTTTCAGGAGGCATCACTATGACCCGGTCCTGCATCAATATCTGCCTGCTTGCGGTGATATCGCTGTTATTTGGAGTGATATGGCAAGGCTCCGCCTACGCTGCCATGCCAGTGATCCAGCCTTTGGGCCAGATAACCGATGGTTTGTTCCGGCCCAGTCGGGTTGCCGTGGACGATGCGGGCAATCTCTACGTGGCCAATACCGGCGGCAAAAATATCGTCAAGTTCGATAAGTTCGGTACCCGCGTGGCCAGTTTTAACGCTGTGACGATTTCGGGCCTTGGACTGGCGGTCGCAGCAGATGGTAGTGCGATTTACGCTTCGGCAGGCGACAAGGTTGCGGTGCTGAATGCCAACGGGGCATTGCAGGGCTACCTTGGCAGTGGCGCCGGTGAATTTCAGGATGCGGGTGTTATTGCCATTGGAGCGAATGGTGATGTCCTTTGCTCCGACACCAGTACGCGGCAGGTCAAGATTTTCCCGGCTGCTGGCGGTGTGAATTTGCTGGCGGGGGTTAATTTTGGCGGTATTTCCAATATCGGGGTCGATCCGGCGCTGGGTGACATCTATGTTGCAGACCCGGTTTTTGAGGGGACCCAGACCCCCCAGCTTTATGTTTTTCATTCAGACTATACATTCAAAAGTCAGTTTGATGCAGCGACTGCTTTCGGTACCCGGCTCCAGTTTTTCGGCGGGTTGGCATTTGATGGTGCCAACCGGCTCTATGTAGGAGATTCTGAGTCTGGCAATATCCGAGTCATGGCGCTTCCCTCGACCTTGTTGGGGACCTTTGACAACGGGACGATCAACCGTCCTGCCTCGATGGCCTACGACAGACTGACCAACCGTCTTTTTGTGATTTGGGCGGGTAACCGTGTGGATGTTTACGGTGTTGATGGCGGGTCGACTCCCGTTCAGGCCAATACACCGCCGAGTGTTCCGGTGCCGGTAACATTCGGTGAAGTAGCCAGTGCAACTCCCGTACTGCAATTCAACAATGCCAGTGATGCTGAAAATAACCCCCTGACTTACAATGTGCGCGTGCTTGATGCTGGCGGTGTTTCAGTCGCCGCATTCAGTGTTGCCGAGGGAGCAAATCCGACCCTGGCTACCGTCAATGTTACTTTGGTGGAAAATGCCAGTTATACTTGGCAGGTTCAGGCTGACGATGGTCTGCTGACATCGAGCTGGTCTGCGGCAACCCCCATTGACATCAACGCTGTCGAGGAAGCTCCCGCGGCGCCCGTCCTGACGACATTTCTGGCCGGCGGGGCTGCCGGAGGGGCTGACGTGCTGAGCTGGACTGCGTCGAGCGATCCCGACCCCAACTTTGCTCTCAGTTACCGTGTCGAAATCTCTGCCGGGGGGGCACCGCTTGCAAGTGGTGTCTATACCGGTACCAGCGCTGCGGTTGCCAGCCTTTCGTCCGGACTGACTCCAGGAAACAGTTATAATTGGCAGGTTGTTGCGATTGATAATACTGCGCTTGAAACTGTATCGACCAACAGCGGTAATTTCATTTATCAGCCTTCAGTCCTCAGGGTATCCTCCAGTGTCGCGGGTTCCAGGGTTTATCTCAGCGGTCACCATGGCTATGCAGGCCGTGCCCTGGGAATTGCTCCGGTCGAGATACGTGATTTGACTGAAGGAAGCTATTCAATCGTTGTCGAAGCCGCTGGGTTTGAGCCTTATGTCGTAACGGTTGCACTTGCACAGAATGGTTCTGTCGACGTCGTTGCCGATCTGTCCGGGGCGCGTATCGCGAGCGGGTTTGCCACTCACGATCTGAACCTGGCAGGGCAGGCGATATCGGGTACTGATATCGCACCGGTGGTTGCTGATCTTGACCGGGACGGTATCCTTGATCTGCTTCTGGCTGACAATGGCTATATCAAATTCTATCCGGGCGCTTCGATCCAGAACCCACAAAGTAATGACACGATTGAAGATCTGACTGCGGGTAAAATGACCGGGTCGAGTTCCACCCCGAATCGGGTTGTCTTTGCGGCCGCTGGTCAGCAACTCCCGTTGGCTCAGATTGCGGGTGCAGCCCCCTGCCTGGTTGACTGGAACAATGACGACCGGCTTGACCTCTTGGTCGGCGGGGCTGATGGTTCGGTCAAGCTTTTCCTCGGTGATGCAAGCCCCAACTTCTTTTCCACTGTTGGCCAATGGCTGGTTACGGTCGGATCGCAAGCTTTTCCGGCAGTTGCTGATCTGGATAATGATGGCGACAAGGATCTGATTGTCGGTTCCGGTAACGATCTTCTGCTTTTTGATAACGTTGGAGATGATGCTTCGCCGCTGCTGAATTCTCAGGTTACGATCGGTGTTTTGACCGCGCCTGCGGTCCCTCTTTTCACCGACTGGGACGCCGATGGTGTCCGCGAATTGATGTTGCTCATTCAGGGGGAACTGTTTGAGGCCGTTATGAGTAGCGGTCAGGTCGCTTCACTGCTGCCCACCGGCGTGAGCATCACCGGAGCCAGCAGTGTTTTTGTCTTGAACTTTGCAGGCAGCAACTATAATGATCTGGTTTTCGGGACCACAAGTGGTTCGCTTGTCGTCGCAAACGGTCAGCAGGGCGGTTTTGCTCCGGCCTATAAACAGGCATTGCTGACCAAGCTTGCAGATGTCGAGCAGCAAGTCTTGGCGCAGGCTCCGGGCCTGATTGGTCGGGTGGCCAATATCGCCAGTCGTGTCGGGCGTGCCAAGTATGTTTCGGCCCAGAAAAAAGCCGAACAACTCGCTGCCCTGCTTGGTGCGGGCAGCCCGGCAGCAGTTGCCGTAAATGAACTTGCCAATATTTTGAATTGATCTATAATTAGCGGATGTTTATTTTTCAGTCAAGAAAGGGTCTTGACAATGTTTGAAAAAGTACCGTTCAGGGTGTTGCTTCTGTGCTTGGTGGTGGGCGTTTTGTGCACGGGAAATGCATATGCACGTGGTGCCAGTAACGTATATTCCACTGTCCACAACCTTTCTACGTCGGGTCCCAGTACCAATCCGGCGAATCCGGCGTGGCTCGGCGTTCCTGGAGCTTATCTCGAGGGCGTCGAAGACCGTATCTGTGTCTTTTGTCATACCCCGCACGGCGGTGAGTTGAACACCCCCCTGTGGAACCGTAACCTGTCATCCTTGACAGGGAAAGCCTATACCCACTATGACAGCTCGACGCTTTCGACTTACCTCAAGGGAATCAGTAATCGTGCGGTCAATACCGAATCGCTGCTCTGTCTTTCCTGCCACGATGGCAGTATCGCGGTCGGTGATTTGATCAATGCATCAAATGGGACGCCCGATACGGCACTGAACTTCATTCAGGGAACGGCGCGCATAGGTGCAACCCGCGTGAATATTGCAGATACCGCTGATCTGAGTGATGACCATCCGATTTCTTTCAGTTATTCAGCAGTGCAGGCAGAAAAGCCGGCTGAGTTTGTTGATGTTGCTTCTGTGAACTCGGATCTGCACTTTTTCGGCGGGACAGACCGTCTTGAGTGCGGCACCTGTCATGACCCGCATGTTGATTATATTGCTGATCCGACATACGATCCGTTTCTTGCTATGCCGAATACGGGCAGTGCCATGTGCCTGTCGTGCCATATTAAGTAAGTCCGTTTAATTGAGATACACAGTCGAGTATCTGGGGTTTTTTGCCTCCGGGAGAGTCTGATGAAGATGAGAGTTCTGTTGCCTCTGGTTTTAATGGCGGTCATTTGCTGCTTCACTGCGGAAAATGCAGCGGCGGCCAGCTACTATTATGTGCACGATTTCGCCTGCGATAACTGCCATAAAAATGGAGCTGACATGACGGCCCTGACAGGGAATATCTGTCTGAACTGTCATGATCAGAGTTCCACCAGTGGCGCGGGTCTGGCCCATTTGAGAAATATCGGTGGGCCTGTGATGACTCCGTCGCGGAGCTTCTCGGTAGATATGGCATCGGATGCCCTGGGTTCAAGAACTGCCAAGGTGGGTCCCCTGGGGGCTGTGGCGGGTTCTGAATCTTCACATAACTGGAGTGCTTCTGATACCAATCCGGCTGCTGGCGCTTCGGCACCAACGGCTAAAGCATTTTATGGGAACCAGAATCTGTCGGGCTCCATGGTGACTTGTGCGCGCTGTCACGATCCTCATGGCCTGGCAGTCGATTTTTCCACCATCAAGGCGAACCCCAAACTGCTCAAGCTGGGGGTTGATTCCAAAGACGCCATGTGCGTTGACTGTCATACTCAATGGGACCGAAATACCGTAGCAAACCCGAATGAACACGCCTGGCTGACGCACCCCCTGGAAGTGAATTACGCCAGTTATGTCACTGATGGAACGAACAGGTTCCAGGCGTTCACTCCCAATCTGAACAGTGGTATGGCACTCGATGCAACAGGCAACATGACCTGTTCTACCTGTCATGGCGCTCACTTTACCGATTCCGATGCTGCGACTGTCGATGGCGTGGGCCAGACCCTCAGTGTCGGCGATGGCCGCATGCTCAAGGGCAGTGGCCGTTTGACGGGCGATAAAAACAGTCTTTGTCAGACCTGTCACACCTACAAATCACACGGCCCCACCAGTAAGGTCGGCTGCCTTGATTGCCACAGCGGGCACTCTTTCGATCAGACAAGCCCCAACTACTATGTTCTGCGCAAGAACATTACCAATGTCGATCTCCCCCTCAACAGCCCTGCCGGTGTCGGTACGGGGAACGTGTCGGGACTGGACTATACATCCCCAACGACTGAGTGGTTCAATGCTGGTGGCACCGGTTATTGTCAGAATTGTCACACGATTCCTGTCGATGGTGCCGGTAAGCACAACAATCTGGCTGTTGGTACGGCCGCAACTTGTGCGGCATGCCACAGTCACGACAACTCAAGCGGCAGCTTCGGCGGCGCCTGTAATACTTGTCATGGGTATGCTCCCAGCGCAAATACACCCGGAGGTCCCGACGGCTACGCCTTTGATTCTGGAACCGGGAACGATTATTCCACATCCTCCAGTGCATTCAACGAGTCAAACACACCTCACGCGGCACACGTAAATGGAACCGATTACCGTTTCAGTTGCGATCAGTGTCACCCCGCCGGTTCTGTCACTGCCAGCCATGCCGGGCATAATTCAGGTTCGTTCCAGGAGGTCGATTTCGGCACCTTGACCGGTCTGGCAACAACCGATGGGCTGGTTCCTGCCTATGCACCGACCGGAACAGATGGTGACGGAGATAGTGGAACCTGCTCTGCAGTGTATTGTCACAGTAATGGCGGAGCTCGTGCGGCAGCACCCGTATTGGCCAATCCGGGCGCCTGGCAGAACGGCAGTTTTAATGATGCCATTGCGGCCACCGCCTGCGACGCCTGTCACGGGAACAGTTCAGACACTATGGATGCACCCGGTGCTCCTTCTGATACCAACCCCATCGACCGGAGCAACTCTGCAACACACCTCAAGCACTTGGCTAAAGGTTATAATTGCGCGGTTTGTCATACCTCTACCGCTACAAGCTCAACGACTCTCGCCACCGGTGCCATCGGTGGTACGCACGTCAACGGCACAGCTGATGTTGTTTTTGACGGTTCGAGTCTGACCCAGTTCAATGCAAGTGCAGGTGTTTACGGAACTGATGGTACCTGCCAGAATATCTATTGCCACTCAGCCGGACCCAATGCAACGGTCTCGGTTATTCCGGACTGGGATCTCGCCGCCAGCGGACAGTGTGGCAGTTGTCACCAGGTCAATGCGACTGGTGACACCGGTGCCGCTCTGACCGGCGCGCATGGCAAGCATGTTTTCGACATCACTGGTCCACAGCTGGCTTGTAATGTCTGCCACACCCACAATGGGAATGCCACTGATACCAATGCTGTCGATCACGTTGACGGTTTTGCCAGCTTGCAGGGTGGTGCTGCTTATAAAGCTACAGTCTGTGACAGCTGTCACGGTGCTACTGCGGCCGGGACCGGTGTTGACGCTGAGCCTGACTGGGTAACTCCCGCCAGTGTCAATTGTCGTACCTGCCACCAGGGAACCCTGGCGGATTTTGCCGTTATCAGTGGCCCGACGGCTCCGGCAAAAGATACTTTTGATATCACCGGCCATGGTGATTCGACCCTGACTGGCGCTCCGGACTGTATTGGTTGTCACGACACCAGTGCCGGCAAGCACTTCGATGGCACATCTGGTGATCCACAGTTGATCGGAGCCGCGGTTGCAGATAACACGTTCTGTACCAGTTGCCATACCAGCTCAGTTCACTATGCCAATACGCTGACTGCCGGAGGCACCTCCGATGATGCTCTGAATTGCGCGACCTGCCATAATCCCCACGGTCAGGGAATGGGAACCAATACCGATGCCATGATTCTGGGGACCATTGGTGGACGGACAGTCAACAATTTCACGGACAAGACTCTGCGCGCCAGTTACTGGGAGGCCGACAACAGCGGTATCTGCCAGGTCTGTCATGATCCCGGTGAGGTCACCCACTTCAACCGTATCGGCAACGAAGATACTACGCACTTCGCCGGTAACGTTTGTACTTCGTGCCACAAACACACCGACACTCCGATCTTCCAGCCCAACGCCAACAGCTGCGGCGCCTGTCACGATACCCTGCTGGCGACCGAGCCGCACCTGTCGCATGTCAACAAGAACACCTTCAACACCAAGATTGAGGATGATCGGTCCGAATGTGTTCTTTGTCACGGCACTGATGTTGATTTCTACACCACTTCGATTATTCCAACCGGGAATGGCAGCAATCACCGCAATGGTACGATAAATGTGGATGTTGCCGTCGGTTTCCAGGCCGATCTGACCTGTACCAACGCCTGTCATACCTCATCAATAACTGATGGTAACTGGGGTGACGTTAACGGTCTCGATTGTACGGCCTGTCACGCCCAGCCACCAGCAAGCGGAGCTCATGCCAAACATATCACCGCAGGGCTGAGCTGTACTGACTGTCATGGCAGCGTTGACTCTGCCGGTACTCATCCGCTGACTCACATTGATGATGTTGTCAGTACCGCGCTGTTGGCAGATACTGACGCCAACATCCTCACCGATATGGGAACTGCTTTGGCGGATGAGGCGACTGTCAATGATCAGGCCTTCAATGGTGGCGTAAATAGTTTCAACGACACCACCAATACGTGTTCCAATACAACTTGTCACAATCCGTCAAATGATGCTGGAGATCCGAAGTCGGCTCAGTGGGGAGTCAGCGTCGCCAGCTGTACTCTCTGCCACAACGATACTGCTGCCACTACGCCGATGGCGACCGGCAGTCACTCGGAGCATGTGAACAATGCGACCTTGATAGGTGATAATGTCGTCTGTACCGAGTGTCATACCGACAACGGCATCAATACCGCTCACCGTAATGGAACTCTAGAAGTTCTGGCTGGCCTGACCTACAGCGGTGAAGTCGGCATTCCCACAACCGGTGTCGGAAGCTGCTCAACCTCGCAGTGTCATAGTATTAACGATGATACTGCTGCTCCCTACTTCGCGTATGTACCATCCCCGGTATGGGGCGATAACACGGCTGCTGACAAGTGTACGATCTGTCACCTGAAGCCCCCTGTCACTGGCGATCACCAGAGTCATTGGAGTGCCTTGCGCCAGTCGAATGGACTCAGTTGTCAAAGTTGCCATGGTGGTACCGCGACTCCGGGCTTCCAGATTACGCCTGGCGGAAACCATCTCAATGCTGTAGCCAATGTCAGCGGTTTTAACGACGTCGTTGCAGGCGGTAATTATAATGGGTCGGCGGTTACTCTCTCCTACACCCAGGGGGCGCCGTCAAGTTGTACTGTCAGCTGTCACCAGGTAAATCCGAAAACCTGGACCAATGCCGCTTCCTGCGAAGCCTGTCATGGGGATCTCAGTTATGTAGGGACAACACATACTGCGCACCTTGACATCGCCGGCAGTATTCAGCTTGACGTCAGCGAGTGCGTTGTCTGTCATGGTGCTGATGTCAATGGATATACTCCAACAGGTGGAGACGGTGGCAGCAACACCCACCAGGATGGCACTATTCAGCTTCAAACCGGTCTTTCCACGGCGACTGCAGGCTGCGCTTCGGCATGTCATGCTTCCAGCGCTGCCGATGGTTTTTGGACTGATACCAACGGGTTGAATTGTACCGCGTGTCATAACAACGGGACCAATGATAATAATATAGCCAATGCTGCTCCAGTAGCGGGTGCTCATGTCGGTCACGTGACGACGCAAAGTCTGACTTGCGACAATTGTCATGATGCCGGGACGGCACTGCCGACTGATACCAGCCATATCAGCGGTCTCGATGCTGCCGGTGCTGCCGGTGCCAATCAGGGTGAGACTCTGACCAATAAAGCAACCCCGATTGCGGATAATGCTTTGGTTGATGACAGCAGTTTCGACCAGGCAGGAATTACCTTTGATGATGTAAACAATACCTGCTCTAACACCTATTGCCACGATCCATCCAACAGCACAAAGACTGCAGATTGGGACACCGATACTGCTTCCTGTACCCTCTGTCATGGTGATGATCAGGTCGGCACCAAGATGGCGACAGGAACTCATGCCAACCACCTCAATGCTACGGCGACCTTCGGTATTACCATCAGTTGCGACAAGTGCCACCCGACCAACGTCAACAACGGGCACTTCATTGCCACCACCGGTCCGACGACTGTTAACCAGGCGGTCCAGTTTGGTGGCACGGTGATTACCGGTGCACAGATCAGCCCGGTGGTGGACGGCAAGTACTCAGGTGAAGTGGCGCTACCCGACTCTGGTGTCGGCAGTTGCGGAACCACTGTCTGTCACAATAACGGTCAGGGCGGTGCCCCGAACAACAGTACCTACACCTGGGGAACCACCAATATTCAGAACTGTCTGCTCTGCCACAACAATATGCCGACCACTGGTGGCCATGCGACACACCTTGATGTCAACATCAGGTACGGTCCGTTTGCAAGTACTGGTGGCAGCACCAACTGTGGTCTCTGCCACGCCGCTAATGCCGGTAATGTCAGTATGGCCGGTCAGGCAACCCACATAAACGGTACGATCAGCTTTGCCGGTGCACAAGAACTGGCAACAGGCGCTATCGCCGGAGATGCCACGGTGACGGTTTGCGATACCTGTCATGGTGGAACCACGGCGGTGAATCTTGCCACTATTGGTGCCAAGGCGGTCTGGAGTGCCGGTGGGCCGGTCGCTTGTGAAACCTGTCACGGTGATTACAATCAAGCAAATGTCAACGGTGCTCTAGCACCAGTTCGTGCCGGAACGGCTTATGACAACAGTGGTCACGGCAAGGCCGGTGTTGCCAAGGCTTGCGTCGATTGTCACAATCATGCCGGTGACCATATCGGATACACCACCAACCGGCTGAATACTATCGCTACCAAGGATTACAATGTTGATCCGAATGGTTTCTGTAACGCCTGCCACACCGGCGTTCCTAACTCGGCGGCACACTTTGGCAATACCCAGACCGCCGGCGGCACTTCTGATGATGCATTGATCTGTGTCACCTGTCACGATCAGCATGGTCAGAATGGCAACCAGGATGCGATGATTGCGTCAACCATCCAGGCACACCCGGTCAGTGGCTTTACGGATCGTACGCTGCGGGCCAGCTACGGAAATGCAGCCAACAACGGTGTCTGTCAGGTTTGCCACGATGCGACCGAAGTTCTGCACTTCAACCGCACCACTGAGGAACTGGCAACCCATAACGCTGGTCAGATATGCACCACCTGTCACAGCCATACCAGCACGCCGATCTTTAAACCCAGCGGTTGTAACGGTTGTCACGGTGGCGGCACTGTCGGCACCAATGCCAGCAATTACTGGCCGGACGGCAACGACGGCGCAGCCGGACCGGACGATGCCGGACGTCACCTCACACATATGAACGTTCTCGCGCAGCGGGTCTACGGTGTCAGCGCCGCAGCAGTGCTCAACCGTACGACTGCTGATTCTGATCAGAAGGCTCTCTGTGAGTACTGTCATGCAGCGAATACGAACGACAGTGATCATGGTTCGACGGCTAATCTGCCGGCCGAAGTCTTTGTTGATAAAGATAATATCCGTCACGCCAAGAGCCTCTGGGGCGCGCTTGACAGCGACGCTGCTTTTGCTGCGGGCAGTTGCTCTAATATCGATTGTCACAACAGTAAAGTCACAGGTACCGGGACCTTCGGTTGGGCTGATGCCGGAGCCAGCACCTGTACCATGTGTCATTCACCAGGTGTTGCTGGTGCCAACCCGACTACCGGATTGCACACTGTGGTCAACAACCCGACTGAGGTCCAGGTTCATGACGCGACTCTTGGTACCGGTTGTGTCGAATGTCACAACAGTATGCCAGTGATAGGAAATACGGCTGGTTCTACCCATATCAACGGCACTTTCGCCACTGATTCAGCGGTCAATAATGATCGTGGTATCAGCGCCAGCGGTAATATCACCGTATTCACCCAGGCGGCCGTCGGCACCAGCGATTCCTGTGCTTCCAGCTGTCACAGCGATGCTGGGAATTGGCAGCGTCTTTGGAGCAAGGATGCCGATTCGGTTTCCAATACGGTTGGCGATCCGCGCTGTAACGTTTGTCACGGTTATCTCAATAACTGGCGGACCGGGATGACACCGGACCACAGCACCAAAACAGCAATCAATGACGGCACGCACAGTAACTGCGCGACCTGTCATGTTCGGCCGAATGCGCCATATGATGTGGCGACCTATCACGACACCAATTCGACTCTCGGTACCCCGACAGAACTTTCCGCACCGGGACACGCCGTCGAACTGAATGATTCGGTCGGCTATGACATGGCCAACGGAAACTGTACAAATATCTGCCATATCAACGATGCCCCGCATACCCTTGGAACCTCGGCCCACTTCCCGGCCAACGGTCTTGCTGGTCCGGCGGCAGATTGTAACGCCTGCCACCTGGCAACTGGCGGCAGTAATAATCTCAATACCGTCGGCACCTACACTTTCAACGCCCGGACTGGCGCTCATGGCAAGCATGTCCTGTCGGCAGCCAGCAGCTATGGCGACACTGTGGATCATTCTACGGCGACAGATTACGACTTTGGTTGCGCCCTCTGTCACCCGGCGAATGCCAGCAATCACCAGAACGGAGTCCTTGATCTGATTCTTGACCCGACTGATGCTCCGAGCAGTATCAAGGGTCAGAATGGTGCAACCGCAGCTTATTCCGGCGGAACCTGCTCGGCGGTCTACTGTCATGGTGATGGTGTCACGCCTGGCAACAGCCCCGACTTCTTGACGGGGACTTTCACTAATCCGAATGGCGACTACTGCCAGAACTGTCATGGCAATCAGCCGCTGACGGGCAGCCACCCGAAACATGTTATCGGTATCCACAGTGATGACATCTACGATGGCACCAATGCCAAGCTTAACGAGGCGGGAGCCAGTGGAGCCGGTCATGGTGACGTGACTACCGCGCTGACCATTACCTGTGCGGTCTGCCACAACAGCACCGTCAGTCAGTGGTTCAACGGCAACAACACGGCATGCGTCAGCTGTCATGGGACCGCAGGTGTGGCGACTGACAAGACAGTCATTGTTCAGGCTGATCTTGATAAGTCGTTCCATGTCAACGGAACCAGGGATGTCACCTTTGCTCCGGTTAATCCGCTAAGGTCCAAAGCCCAGGTACGGGATTTCACCCCGGGTGAGCCTGAGTTGAACAACAACTGGACGCGGACCAACGGCTACAAGGCGGGCACCACGTCGCACGATCAAGGTGTTGCCCTCAATACGGCGACCATGTGGACCGGTGCAACCAAGAATTGTACGGTGACCTGCCATAACGGCAATACCGCAACCTGGGGTACTGCGGGGGCCTCTTGTGACCTCTGCCATACCCAGCTTCCCAAGTAAGGAGCAAGTTTGATGCGCAACTTGAATCAACTTGGGAAGATCAGCCAAAATGCCAACCGGAGGGCTTCGACTCCCCGGTTGGCGGCGACTTCCCGCCAGGAGGATTACAGATGATGAAACGACTACGGGAAGTTTTCTTTGGCACATGTAATCGACAAGTGAATGATCTAATTGGGAATAAAGTGACTGGGAATGAGGTGAGGACGGCTATGAAGGATGGAATCTGGAGGACCCCCCCGATGTTCAGATTTGCACACCTGGCTTTGGTGGCCGTTTTGGCGGTAATGCTTTCGGCCGGCAGTCTCTTCGCTGCAGTTTGTCAGTCGACGGGTGATTTTACTCTCGGCAGCGGTGAGCAGCTTACGACTAGCGTCGGTGGGACCGCTGGCATTGCGTTCACTGTTGGAGACACGGTCGTGATTTCCTTCAAGGTGCCTACTGCCAACCGTGATGCTTTTGAATTGAAAGTTGATGACTCACTGAAGAATAAAATTCTCGACAAAGTCGCTATGACCGAAACGGGTCATACAGGGGGATTCTACACCTATAGCTACAGTTGGAATACCGGCGGCGCAAACGTCGATTTTTATGCGGTTGAAGTTTCGGACGCCAATAACGGCAATTATAAAGCTGGTGGTTTTGTTCAGCTTGGTTCTCCAGCAACTGGAATGTGGTTTTACAGTGATGCCGCGCGGACAAATCAGACCGATACTTTCGGGAATGGCGACACTGTGTACGCAACTGTCACTGTTACGAATTCAGACAACCAGTTGAAAAAAGTTGAACTGAACGATTATTTTGGAACCAAGGTTGATGTGACGGCTTCAACTAACGTGACTCAGACTGGTACCACCTGGCAGTTTTCCTTTCCGGCAGATTTTGCCGGTGCCGGAATTGCCAACGGAGACTGGGGTTTCGTCAAATGGCAGGCCAATAACATTAATGATCGGGTTCAGCGTACGTTGAAGCGAGACGATACCTACACCAATGCTGTTCCTTGCGTTGAGACGCCACCCTGTGTAGCGACTGCTCCCTCTGATTTAGCAGCCAACGCACCATCTTCTACTCAGGTCAATCTGACCTGGACCTATGATGGGACAAATAACGATTATTACACGATTTTTCGTGATGGTGCGCAAATAGCGACTAACATAACGGTTGGTTCTTATACAGATGCAACTGCAGCGGCTGGGACCACTTATTCCTATACAGTCCGTGGGCACAATACTGCTGGCGCCTGTGACAGCGCTGATTCCAATACGGCTAATGTAACAACTCCGACTTGTACCGAACTAACGCCATCTTCCATCAGCTTCAACGGGACGACCTCCGCAGCAGGTGATTTTACTGGGTCCAGTTTTGTTACTCCGGTTGACTTGACCAGTCTGGAATTTCGGGTGACGGAAGGTAGTTTTGCCCCGCCGTTTACACCTCAGACTGACGATTTTTCAGCAGCATCAGGTGGTGATTTAACGCTCTATACCGCTCAGACCGGCTGGACAAACTGGATTGGTGTGAATGGGAGTGATGGAACTAATTCGTGGTGCTATGCGGATAATGCAAACGGGACAGCTTCCGGCGGCACTGGAACCGTTGCTGGCAATCCACGTCCTTGGATTTACCTTGAGGCGTCTGCCAACGGACAGAATGCTTGTGCGACTGGCACGACCACAGGAAGTTCACAGTATCTGGAAAGTAACGTTAAGGATGCAAGTCAGTATTCGCTTACTTTCAATTTTGATTATATGATGGATCTCGGTGGCACTAACGCAGATGCAGAGCTGCACCTTGACGCATGGAACGGCACCAGTTGGGTGGCGGATGTATATGTTGTCGCTAATGGGATGGTGCGTCTTGGCGATGGTGGTGCTCAGTGGTATTCCGAGGGCCCGATTGACCTGAGTGCCTATACCAACGCAGATTTTAAACTGCGCTTCCGCTATGTCGTTGGAACGGCCTCCGGCTATCAGAATGACATCTCTTTTGACAACCTTGCGTTTACTGGAACACCCCGATCCTCAGAAGTAGAGCGCCTGGCCTGGAACCTTGATCCGCAAGAAGCGACTGCAGTTTTAACCACGGGCAACAGCTACAATCTCTACGCGCGTGGAACTGATCCTGAATGTGGAACAGTTTACTATGTCGGCGGTACTGCTCTTCCGGGTACCAGTCAGAGCTTTACCTGGAGTTCATGTACCGAAACATCAACCCTGACTGCTCCAGTCATAGCCCCGAGTACCACGCCGATTACTGGTGCAGTAACCGTGACTGCTGGTGGCACCGCTACTGGAATCCAGGTCAGCTGGAGCGAAGATGGCGGCACGAGCTGGAGCGCCTGGGTTGCTAATGGTTCGACCTACACTCCGACTTCCTGTATTACGGGTAACGTCATCTTCCGTGCCCAGGGAACCGGTGACTGCGGTATACTGAATGCCCAGACGGCTGCTACAGCCTTTGACACCACAGACAAGGACCTGGCGACCCTGACCACCAGTGACCCCAACCCTGCTACCGGAGTTGTAACTCTGCAGACCGCGGTCGGTGTGGAAACAACACCGGCGACCATGAGCGGAATGCAGGTGTCGGTCGCTGGCAGTAGCGCATGTAATGTTGCTGCCGCCGCCATGACCTGGAACGCTGGCACCACGCGTTGGGAATACAGTTGGGATACCAGTGCCTGCGGTACTGCCGCGGTTGAAAACAACATCACTATCGATGTTAATGGTAGTGACCCCGATTGTAGTGATGCTGTCTCTGCCCCGCAGATCACAGCGGTTTCAATTGATAATACCTGTACTGACGCGACCCCCTCGTCAATTGTTATTCCGCCGTCGCAGACTGTTGGCGGCAGTACGGTTGATCTGACCACTCTGTTCAGCATCCCTGCTCCCGGGAATGCTACGGGCTTCACTTACAAAATTAACGGTGCTACGGTCACCAGCCCCTGGGACAGCACTGCCTTTGGCACCACTGGTCCGCAGGTGGTAACTTTTGAGGTGACCGGTACTGATCCTGACTGCGGCGGTTCAGTTGTTGGTCCGACCAGTAACAGTATTTCGGTTAATAACGCTCTCGATACCGCAGCCGGTGTGGTCCAGGTCGCAAGTAAAAACAAGTCGGTCGATATCAGTGCACCGTACAGTGGTGACTTCAATACGGACAACACCCTGACCGTTGAATGGGGAACCTGTCCGTCGCTCACCAACTGCGACAGTACCTCCTTCCCCAATACCTCGGGTGTTATTGCCCATGCCGCCAGCCCCTATGGTTACAGTATTCCCGGGCTGACTAACGGTCAGGTTTACCAGGTGCGTGTCACCTACATTGACGCTGTCGATGGGGTTACCGGTAACGCGGTTCAGATCTTCACCGATCAGGTGCCGAGCAACTCAATGTTGCATAACTCGGCGGCGACTGGTTCCAGCAAGTGGAATTCACTGGGTGGCTGGGGTCTGGCAGGGGCCAAATATGGCGAATTCACCTGCGATACCTGTCACGTAGATACAACAACCAATATCAAGCGGATCAGACAGACGATCAGCTTTCCCGATGGCAGTACCATGCCTAACGGTGCCATCTCCAGTGCCGTCACCTTGACGGATACTCGCGACACCACAAGTGACTATGGTGATGCTGTCGGCGGACATACTGCAAGCTCCGGTGTCTGCGAAGTCTGTCACTCCCTGGACGAAACTCGGGTCAACGGGGTACAGCACCACGCTTTTGATATGAGTGCCGCGACGGCGACCAACCAGAACCACCAATTGAGCACCGATTGCATGAACTGTCACAATCACAAGCAGGGCTTCAAGCCGACCGCTTGCGACGCGTGTCACGGCAACCCGCCGACTACAGCCGATGCAGATGGTAGTACCCAGACTGGTCTGGCCTGGAGTCCGGTAGTTACGGGCAGCGTAACCCCTGGTGCCCATGATGCTCACGTCAATGTTCAGGGCTATACAGATTGCAATACCTGCCACAATGGTAATGCGATGCCTAACGGCGGCGATATTGATATCCACTTCAACGCCGATTTCAGTGCCGGTGGTGGAGGCACTTCTGTTACCGGAACGTACTCTGGTCAAACCGGGGTTAACTACAATAACGGGAGTGTTGCAGGTGATGGGACAAAAACCTGCGCTGCTGTTTACTGTCATGGTGGATCTATCGGAGGCAGCGGCCCGGTCTGGGATGCCGCAGTTGTTTGTGGTGATTGCCACGGAGCCACCGCAGTGACTCCGCCGAGTACCAGCAGCCATGCGACGCATGCCGGTACGCTGGCTCTGGCCTGTAACCAGTGCCACGGTGCGACTGCCGGTGCGGCTGGTCATATGAACGGTAACGTACAATGGGACGTCAGCGCTTTGCCGACCAATGCTGCCGGTAGTGCAACTTATGCTGGGACAACGACCGGTAATACCGGTGGTCTGGCGCCCAGTGCTGTGTACGGTAACTGTTCCAACGTCTATTGTCACTTCACCAGCACACCGACCTGGGGCGGAGCATTGAGTAATGGCTGCGCAAGCTGTCACAACAACGGTGCCGGAGAGCCATGGCCTTCTACAGGCGCACACAATGCGCACTTTACGGCCCTCGGTGTTTCACTTTCAACCCAGGTGAATAACGGTACTGCGGTCCAGGCCAAATGTGATTATTGCCATACTGGCAACACCCATGCTGACGGCACGGTGCAGGTCAGTGTCGCTGCCACCTACGATGATTTGTCAGCCGGGACTCCGGCATACACAACCCAGTGCAGCAACATCAGCTGCCACGGCGGCCAGATCACCCCGGCCTGGACCGGTACCATTGACGCCAATACGCAGTGTACCAGCTGCCACAAGGCGGAAAGTGTCGCGACCGAATACAACAGCGCGACCAGTGGTATGCACGGCATCACTGGTGTCGTCAGTGGTCAGAATCATGGTTCCAGTGTCGCCTGTACCTCCTGCCATAATGGCCAACCGGCGAACCACTTCAGTGACACAGGTCTGGCGTCCAGTGCCATGAATCGCCCTGCTGTGACCGACTTTGTTGCCGGGATAACCCTTGGAACCAGTTCAGACCTTGATACCTGTGCCATGTCCTGCCATAAGGAAGGCCTTGACGCCAGTCGTGGCGTCAGTACTCCCTGGGCACGCCTGAATAACAAGACTTGGGCCTCGGGCGGCGGTGCTGCCGGAGATGAGTGTAAAACCTGTCACGGGATCTGGGGTAGCTGGCGCGCTAATGTTCTGGTCAACCATGCCAATGACTGGGATACCGATGGCACTCCCGAAGTGCAGGCCAACCATGCTGAGTGCGAAACCTGCCACGGCTTTGCACCGGGCGCAACCAACGCTAACTACACCGCAACCTGGGGGACCGGAGACCATGGTAACGGTCTGATCACCATGAATGGGCCGACGCCGAGTACCGGTGCCGGTTACAACTCCACCAACTGGGGCTGCGACAATGCTTGTCACGGTGGCGCATCGACCAGTCATAACCTGGCTGATTCGAGTTGGGGTGTCGGGTTCGGTGACTTCGGCGGCGGTAGCTGCGATCTTTGCCATGCACCTGGTGGCACCGGGCCGACAGTTGTTTACCCGGCCGGGAACAGTGGCTTTACTGGCGAGCTTTACGGTTCTCACCTGAAGGCTGTGACTGCAGATGTTGTGAATGGAACCACCGACTGGTCATTGCAGTGCCAGAAGTGTCATGGTTTCCATAGTGGCGATGTCCAGGTTGCCAACAACACTACGGTTGGAATCAACTACACGACCCATGGCGGTATCTGGTTGGGTGGAACCGCAACGGGTGCAAAAACCACAGAGGCTGAAATCTGCTGGACATGTCATGATATCAATGGCATCAGTGAGTGGGGTCTCAATACTGATACCAACGGGGCTTATCCTGACTATAATTTCGGTCAGATGAGTACCGGTAACTCGAACTGGTTGGTCGGTACCTGGCAGAGTGCGAACTTCACATACAAGGAAGCAGCCATCCAGTCAACGCACACGGTTAATGCGGCCGGTAGCAGTGCCGTGACAGGGGCGGCTTACGGACGCACTGAGAGTCCGGATGCGGTGGCCAAGATTCGCTGCAGTTATTGTCATGACGTACATAACCGGAATCAAGCGACGAGTGATACGATGACCGGTAAGCCTTACCTGCGCGGTAGCTGGTTCGGCAATCCCTACTTTGAGGATGGTGCACCGCAGAACTTGAGTGGCTCCACGACCTTTGAAACGACGACCAACTACAACCGGGTTCCGCGTGGCAGTATCAGTGAAGATTTCTTTAACGCGTCCAGTCAGGCCAAAGGCGGGTACTGGATTGACCAGAATATGACGGCTCAGGGTGTCGGAACCTATCCGGTCAGCTCTAATACCGCTTATGATACCGTCGGTGAAATAGCTGGATTGTGTACCCTGTGTCATGGAACCAGTGTAAATACCATGGACTATGCGCCGACCGGAGATAACATGTGGGTCGGAACCAATGGTCACGCCAACGCCGTTATTGGTGGTACCGGAACAGCCAGCGGCAATGCGACCGATATCCTGGATCGTAGTGCCAATGAGATAAATTCTAAAGGTTATACTATCGAAATGGGCCATTCCGGTGGCGACGGAGCCAACTACGATCGTCCTGAGGGATATGGTTATCGGGATGATGGTAGTTACACACCAGCTTATGCACCCTCGCATGGCTTCAAAGAGCCCGAGCCGTACAAAAATAACTGGTTTGAGTGGGGCTTCATTATGGCGGCTGGTGATCAGAGTGCTAACCCTGGCAATCCCAGTCCGCAATTGGTGAATCAGTACCATCAGTTCACCTGCTCCAAGTGTCATAATCCGCATGCATCGCGGTTGCCGAAGCTGATGATTACCAACTGCCTCGACACCCAACATAACAGTTGGGACGATGCAACAGGGATGTCTGCGGATACTGACACCTCCACTCAGACGCCGTCTCGTTCTGACGGCTGGCGCGCTTCTAACTGGTCGACTTCGCAGAACTGTCACCGTGTCGGTGCTGTCGGCGAATTGGGCCGCGGTGGTGATGGCTTGGGAGATATGGACGGTAAAGGTTGGAACACGGTTACCCCATGGTAGGCTTACGTGAGGAGAATAAGATGAAAAGGTATGTCAAACCACGGATAGTAGGGAGCAGTAACGTTCATCCCTGCTGATACACAAAGAAGAGGGCCGGGATTTTCCCGGCCCTCTTCTGTTTTCCTGATTGCAGTAGTGAAGGTATGCTAACCCCGGTTATCTTCGGGTGTTTCACATTAAACCAAGCCGCTGCAGCACCCCTTCTTTATAGATGCCGTTGAAATTATCAAGGGATAGAGCCACAATTAGGCAAAAGACCTGTGTTTCTCCGTAAAGGTCTTTCCTGTCCGGATATCGCGATTATTCGACAACATTTTTCGCTGCACTTTTCTCCAGGATGTCCTGATAGTGCTGTAAGTGCTTACCCATGCCCGGGTAATAGATCTCAGACCAGGTCATTTTGTTTAATTGTTCAAGCAGCCCCGCCATTGGTTGTGGGTGGTTGATTTGCACGAGGATATCTAGCTGTCGCAGCAAGGGGCCAGGGTTGGCAGGTTGCTGGGCTGATGCCAGTGAGAGCATTTGCAGGGCGGCTGCCGGTCGCTTCTTTTTGAGGGCGGTCTCAGCAAGAGTGTAGTATTCGAGGGCGTATCCAGGGTCTATACGGACTGCCTCGGCGAGGTGCTGCAGGGCCTTGTCCCCATTCTTGAAGCGTCTTTGAACCTGATAGAGACCATATTGAGTTGCCGCATTTTCCGGTTCAAGTTGATCCATTTTTTGGAAAATCTCCAGCATTTCTTCTTTTTTAAAGAAATTTTCGAGATAAAGTGCCTTGGCTCGAAGACGCCAGATTTGTGGGAGTTGATCCATCAGGATGTTGGGTTTGTTAAAAAGGGTCCGCAGGTTGTCTCCCATAAAGCGGCTTCCGAGAGGCACGTTTCCCAGCAGGTTTCCCAGTGAAATACTGATTTGCTTAACAGGCCAGTTCTGGTTTTTCCAGCTGCGCAATTGCTGCCCAATCAATGGGTATATGGGGGTTTTGATTTCGTTGCGATACAGGGCAGAAAAGTAGCTAAGGTCAAGGTGCATCACCAGATTTTTTTTGAGCTTCGGGAGAGAGTGAGACGCGTATATGCTGAATGCTATCCCACGAACCTTGCCGCTCACATGATCATCAACTTTCTTTAAGCTGGAGAGTTCTGTTTTGGACATAACGCCATGGTCGCGCAGTTGTTGGCTCAATATCTCCAACTCTGGTAAGGGACGTTCTTTGGTGAGAGGTATGATCCAGATGACTTCAGAAAAAAGTTTGGCGTCCAGGGCGGCGGAGAGGCCCATGCCGGGGTAAAGGAGAGGGTCACTGCCAGTCATAACAGCTTTGCGCCGGATCTGTTCTGATGATCCTCGCAAAACAAGATCCTTGATATCTGTCTTGATTGTTTCCGGGAGTGGGGTCAGGAACGGGTTGTTTGAAAGCAGAACAAGGGTCGGCCTGCCAGGAAGGTTCATTCGCCAACTGAGGAGCGCTTCAGTGTCGCTTTCGTACACTGTGGCATTGATGGAATCTTTCAGGAGGATCTTTTCCCCTCCATAAGATGTTGAAACTGATATGGGGAGGAAGGATAAAGTGACGCAGAGGGAGAGCAGCAGGTAGCGGTACATAAAAACTCCTAAATAGCGTTATTTTGAAGATACGAGTATAGAGGTTTGAGCAATCAGGCGAAAGAGGGAAGGTCGATAATTGACCACTGGTTTGTTTTTTGCAAGATCTCATCAGCAATAGAAAATTTCGTAGAAACAGTAGAAATCTGCCGTGAAAAGAAGTAAACTTACCGCGTTAATTACGTTTTATCACCGACTACCACGGATTAACCGATAACCACAGATCAAGGAGGCCAAGATGAAAAAGTACATGAAGCCTAAAGTTGTGGGCAGCAGTAACGTTCATCCCTGCTGAAGCACAATGTAAGCGTTATGACGAGAAAAGGCCGGGATATTCCCGGCCTTTTCTCGTCAGGGTTAAAATGCATTCTGATATTTTGAAAAGTGTGAGTATCTTATGAAGTTGAGCCTCTCAATTGTTATCCTTATGCTGTCTCTTGTGACTCCGGTAGTGGCCGGACTCGTCCCTGTCTCGGGCAAGGTTGCGGTTGCCGGCCAGGGAATTGCCGCAATAAGGGTCAGTGCCTGGCCGGTGTCAGCGACTGATTTTACGGGTGAGGCTCCCTACCTGTCTGCTCCTTCCGACAAAGCCGGTCGCTTCGAACTCGATGTGGAGCCCGGGGAATACTATTTTATTGCTGCTGGTGCGTCCGAGTTCGGTTACTACGGACGCAATCCGATCAACATTAATCACCAGGGAACCCATGATCTTAAACTGACCCTGTCGTTGCGGCAGCCCCCCATACCGGAAGATGAGCCCATGGTTGAAACCGGGGTGCTCGGCAGGATCAGTCTGCATGGCCAACCGATCACCGGGGTCGTGCTGACGGTATATACCGATCTAAATACCCAGCTGAAAGGAATGGGACTGGGGATGACGGCACCGTCTGACGAAACCGGATACGTCGAGATGGCGCTGTCAGCAGGGACCTATTACCTGGTGGCACGCAAGCGCAACAGTGGCCAGTTTTCCGGCCCCTTGCAGGCCGGAGATTTCTTCGGCTATTACGCCGGAAACCCCTTGGTTATTAAAGAGGGCGAGGTTGCGCGAATCGGTATTGACATGGTCGAGGTGCCACAGAAGGTCGAACGTCTGGCAGGCAAACTGTTCGGTCAGACCAGCGTCCGTGGTCGTATTCTCAACGCCGTCGGATCGCCGGTTGCCGGAGTCCGGGTTCTGCTCTACGCAGATGCAGTGATGCTCAATCGACCACGTTATGTTTCACAACCCTCAAACGCTGCAGGAGAGTACGTTCTCAGCTTTCCGAAGGGTGGGACCTACTATCTGGCGGCACGTGATAAGTTGGGGGGTGCGCCGGGGCCGGGCGAACTTTACGGTCGTTATATCGGCAGTCAGGACAGCTCCATTCAGATCAAGACCGGACAGGCACTGCGTGGCATAGATCTGCTGGTTGAAGAAATGTGGTAGTCCGCGATGCGGGCAGAAACCAGGAACAGAGCACTCGGCGGGATGGGAAATCAGGGTCGGCAGGTCGCAGGATTTATTTCTGTTCCGGGGCATGTTGACTGGAGCCTGAAACCTTGATTTCAATATCATCGATCAGGACAGGATTGCGGTCATGGCTGCCATCACGAAAGAAAATCAGGTGGACCATCCTTGTTTCCGGGCCGGTGGTGAAAGTGAAGGTATTTAACTGCTTTTCGACCTTTCCGCTCAGACTGAAACCTTGTTGCGTTCCGAGTTGCGTTTGACGGGCCAAAGACTCGGAGTATTGTTCCCCTATCCACATGAACTTGTTGAATTCCTGCAGGCCGATTCCGGTGCTGGCACCTTCGGTCAGGTTGCAGGTGAAGCGGGCACTGACAGCGTAAGACGTGCTCGGCTTGACTGCGATTGTAGCAAAAACACCGACCGAATCAAGTCCCTTGATCGCCCGAAAACCAAAAACGATATTTTCAGCATCTGCGTCCGGCTTGATCGGTCCAGAGGTGCGGACCATATGGTCAATATAGGTACGCCAGAACTGGAGTCCTTGTTCATCATCGTCCTCCGGCCGGAAAGCACCGGCCCGTGGAAAGAGTGATAATTGCGGGCGTGACTGAAAATTTTCATACAGCGGCGGGGATGGCGGTACTGCTTGCGGGGCCGGGTTCTCTTTTGTCTTGTCGCTGGTTGCTTCACTGGTTGTTACCGGGCTGCTTGTTTGTGACAACGAAGCGGAATGGTCGGTGTTTTCAGATTGGCAGGCCGTAAAAAACAGGCTGCAGACGAGCAGAAGATAGAGGTACTTTTTCATGGAGAAGCCTTGTCTGGAAAACGATTGGCTTGTTGTCGCCAGGTTGAGTAAATCCGCGCTGTTATTGTAGAGGATTGTCGAAGGATAGACCAGAACATTAAGCTCGGCAACCGGGTCCGGGGGATAATGATACAGGATAAAAATGATGACCTGGCGCAGCCCTTCTGTTACCATTTGCGCAGGTTCTGTTTGGTTCTGCTCTTCTCATGCAAACGGTCTATTTTGGTTCTCTGGCGTTTTTTCAGCTCGGTTAAATTGACAATCACCCTGCTGTTGGGGATGGCGGTCGTGGCGATTCCCGGGACAGTGGTTCGTCCCGAAATGGGACGTTACGATCTTTTCTACCAATCCCCCTGGTTTCGGGGTCTGTTGCTATTGCTGGCGCTGAACCTGTTGGTTTGCACTATCCGAACGATAAGTCGGAATCTGCGCGACCGCCAGCGCTTTGCCGAACAACTGGCGCAACTGCCCGCTGCCGCGATCCGGCTGAAGAACGAATCCCTTGATGATCTGCAGAGCGTTCTTGCCGGGCTCGGTTATCGCGGTGATCTGACCGGGAACCGGCTCTGGGCCCGGCGTGGCCGCACCGGACGCTGGGGTTCAACCCTGGTTCATTGTAGTCTGCTGGCGATCATGTTCGGCGCTGTTCTTGGTCAGCAAGGTTTTGTCGGCACCATCAATACCTATCTGCACGATGAAAACCGGATTTATTTCGATTGGGACAGTCAGAGTGACAAGCCGCTTGGTTTTGCACTGCGCGTCGACCGCTTTGAGTTGCACTACTACCCGATGACTTTGCGTTTTGATCTGGTCGACCCGGCAGAAGGACAGAAAATCGGGACATTCACCCGTCTGGAGGGAGAATCGATTGCGTTGGCCGCCGGCCGTTGGCGGGTGTTGGTCAAACATTTTAATCCTGATGACAAGGTGCTGACTCTGGGGATCTTCCGTGGTGGAGCTTTTGTCGGTGATTACCTGCTGTTTGCTGACGGCGAGCGGTTCGGAGGATTGAAAAACCCCGGTTTTCAGGCTAAGAATATTCAGTTTCGCGATCCGATCGTCAAGCAGATAGAAAGCGATGTTGCGATTGTTGAAAAAGGCCGTGTGGTCAAGCAGGGGACGATTCGAGTCAATGAACCTTTGACCTGGCGCGGAGTAAAAATCTACCAGACGGCCTACGGCCGCGACAAATCCGGTTTCTGGACCACCGGGTTCCAGTTGTCGAAAGATCCGGGAGAGGTCATTGTCTGGATTGCCTCGGTAATATTGATTCTCGGGCTCTGTGCCGCGTTTATTATCCCCTATCGTGCGGTCGGCATCCGGCGTTTTGAAGATGCGTTTTATCTACTGCCGCTGCATGGTTTTAGGGGAGATAGCGGCAAGGAAATGCTGGGTGAGATTGTACGTAAGTTAGATGCGACATCGAATAAAAAACTTTAAGTTCGTCGAGCCCCGACCCGCAAGGTTACGTGGCCAAGGGGTGTGTACCGTGGCGACCCGCAGGGATTTGCCGATTCTGAACCCCTAACTCTTTTCGCCTCACCCCTCACGAATCAAGTCTTTCTCTCACCAGCCTTTGCCCTTCGGCTCCAATCTTTTCAGTTCATATTTCCTTGACCCCAGTCCGATTTTTTCACCATGCTCAAGGGTAATTTCCCAGTCAATCGCGGGATGAACGCCGCGAAACTTGTCTCCACCCGGTTCATGACCGCTGCTCAGTGCAGTTCCGGACAGACCCTGGGCCTGATTGACCAGATCGGCGCAGGCTTGATCGAGAGCAACCGGGTCGTCTGCGGCGAGAATACCGATATCCGGGACAATCGCGGCGTCGGAGTGTCCGTAACAGTCACATGAAGGGCTGACCTGGGTGATGAAATTGATGAAAAGGGTTTTGTTTTGTTTGTCTTTCAGAGCCGCAAAGGCATATTCGGCCATCTTGCGCATCACCTTACCTGCTTCTTCGTTCCACTGGATCTGAAGCGCTCCGGTCGGACAGAGGCTGATGCAGCGGCCGCAACCGGTACAACGTTGCGAATCGACAAATGCTGCTTTCTGATTGATCTCGATGGCGTCATGGGCGCAGCCGGGCAGGCAGGCTGCGCAGCGGGTACAATGTTTGTCGGCCACGACCGGGGCAACGGTCGAATGCTGCTCCAGTTTGCCTTCTCGACTTGAGCACCCCATGGCCAAATTTTTGATCGTGCCACCGAAACCGGTCAGTTCGTGACACTTGAAATGGCTGACTGCGATCAGGGTGTCGGCCTCCAGAATTTCCAGCCCGATATCCGCACTCTGCAGCAGTTCACCCGGAATCGAAACCCGGCGTGAAGAATGTCCGCGCAAGCCATCGCACATAAGCAGCGGCGCCCCGACTACGGCGTAGGCAAAGCCGTTTTCAATTCCGTTGCCTAGCGCTGAAACCGCTTCCTTGCGCTGTCCCGGATAAAGAGTGCAACTGTCAGTGAGAAAGGGTTTGCCGCCAAGGGCCCGAATTGCATCGACGATCCGGCGGATAAAGACCGGACGGATGTAAGCATGGCCGCCCTTCTCACCGAAGTGAATCTTGATTGCACTGAGATCCTCCTTGCTGATGACCCTGGAAAGACCTGCCTGCTCAAGAAGACGTTCGAGCTTGCTGAACATGTTCTCGCGGTTTCCAGCGCGAAGGTCCGCCATCCAGACTGTTGCCGCCATATGCTATCTTCCCCTTGTTCTGTCTTGTCGGTGGTGTGAAATACAGGATAGGCAGGTTTAAGCGGTAAGTCGAGAGCCGATTTTGCGCAGGGGCAAATTCTGTATTTACCCGAAGTCACTATGGGCATAAAGAAAATCGAAATGGCCAGAATTCGAAGGCAAAACTCACCGCACGCAACACGAGCCTCAGCGTCTTGGTGGTGAAAATCAGTCCTGACTGCCGATCGATTCTGGTAGCAGCAGGTGGCAGAAGTCATCCAGGGGACGGTCAAACTGGATGCCGAGCCTGAAGGCTCCCGCGGTTGAGGTTCCGCCGATGTGACGGACGGTGCCGGCGACCTCAAGGTTTTGCGGCCAGAAAGGGTAGCAAAAGCGTAGTTCAACTCTGGTTCCGATCTCTGGCGAACGGTCGCATTTGAGTGACAGGCCTGAACGACTGATATCCGCCGACAGGGTTGAGCGATACTGTTCCTGATCAGCAAATCGAAGTTCCACGATATTGCGAAATTGATGACGACTGGCGGTACGGGTGTCATCGAGTCGGGGCAGGATGCTGTTGCGGGTCGCCTTGGCCTCGTAAAGATGCCGGTCAGCGGCCTCAATCAGTTCTCCGCAGTCGGTGCCATGCAAAGGGTAGCTGGAAACCCCGCCACTGAGAGTGAGATTGTTGCTGTCGAGGCGCTCCTGACCGGTGAAGACCTCGTCGTCGACAGCATTGCGAATCGATTCGGCCCGCTGGATAGCCTCTTCGAGGTTGCAGTCGGGCAGCAGAATGGCGAACTCTTCACCGCCATAACGGGCCGGAAGATCGAGGTCTTCGGTGCGACTACGGATGATGTCACTGATCTGGCGCAAGACCTGATCCCCCTGCAGGTGGCCACAACGGTCGTTAAACTGTTTGAAGTGGTCGAGATCAAAGAGGATGAGACTGAAGGTCTGACCGGGTTCTCGGCTGGCGAGTTCCGTGGCTTGCTGCAATTGCTGTTTGAAATAGCTCTGGTTGTAGAGACAGGTCAGGCCGTCGGTAATTGCAGAGCGACGAATCTCTTCAAGTTCGTGCGATTCGATAATTCGAGGATCGGTCAGTTCATTGGTTTTGTGGCGCAGATAATCGAGCAGCGCGGCACGAAAAGAATGAATGCTGCCATCCGGTTTGCGGATGGAGGCTGTTGCTTCGCGCCAGTAATGTCCGGCGCGATCGAGGCTGAAATCTTTGGCAAACAGGTAGCTCAGCGTCTCGTGATAGGTTCGTTCGCCCTGCGTTTGCGCCAGTGCTTCGATAGCGACAAACAGGCGATTGTCATCTTCACCGCAATCACTGAAAATCTGCCGGATTCCTTCCCGCATGGTAACAGTATCCATCGTCAAAGACCTCCTTGTTGCGGAACTGAGTCAAGACTGCCTCCGTAGGCCGTTTTCCGGTGAGATGGCGGTGCGTATACGCATTCTTGCGGCTATTTGCTGTGCAGAGTATTAAACGGGCGGAGACAGGATGAGATGTGCAACAAATTTGCCAAAAGCCTTTGATTTCAAACACTTATAATTTATTAAGTAAGGGTTTTTTTTGTGGTTTGTTTCATGAGTTTGCAGATTCTGCCTGATCCGGATTGCGGAGATCTTCGAGATAGATCGTACGGCTCGGAAAAGCAATCTCAAGCTTCATCGCCTCTAGAGTATCCATGATCTTCAGACAAACATCTTGTCGGGCATCGAGGTATTCTCCCCAGACGGTTGTCCGGGTAAAGCAGTAGATCAGGATATTGAGGCTGGAATCACCGAAGTCGGTGAAGTTAACCAGAAAAAATTCCTGGTCAATGGCGGGGTGTTCGCGCAGTAGTTGTCGAATGTTTTCGACGGCGGCGCGCATCTGGGCCGGGGTGGTGGCATAGCTGACGCCGACGGTCATTTTGATCCGGCGCTTCGGCATCCGGCTGTAATTGTTGATCGCCAGGTTGGTGAGGGTGCTGTTGGGAATGGTGATCAGGGTCTTGGCAAAGGTGCGGATACGCGTTGAGCGAAAACCGATTTCTTCAACCGTGCCTTCGATCTCTCCGGCTTTGACCCAGTCGCCGATCTGGAAGGGGCGATCCAGGATGATCATCAGTGACCCGAAAATATTTTCCAGACTGTCTTTGGCCGCCAGGGCGATGGCCAGGCCGCCGATACCAAGGGATGCCAGTAGACCCGAGATCGGATAGCCGAGGGTCTGGGCCAGCATCAGTGACATCATCAGCACGACAAAGGTGCGCAGGCCCTTGCGAATAAAGGGCAGCAGGTGGTCATCAAGAGTCGATTCGGTTTTTTGTGTCAGGTGTCCAAGCCAGGCATCGAGCAGGCCGACAAAGTTGAACAGAAACCAGCCGATATTGACGATGAAGAGCAGGCGGATGATTTCGTCAGCCCTGGCAGCCAGATCGACCGGCTCACTGGGGAGCGAAAGGAGAGAGGTTGCCAGCCAGAGCCCACCGATCATGACCAGAAAGCTGGTCGGACGTCGCAGTTGCTCCAGCAGGATATCGTCCACCTCGCCGGTGGTCCGCCGCACGGTCGCAAAGAGTGTACGAGCCAGCATCTGGGCCAGCAGGTGACGCAGCAGCAGGGCCAGGAAAAGGACGGTCCCGGCCAGCAGGATACGACCGATACTGATCCCGGCAAAACTCTGGTCGAGCAACTGGCTGAATTGGGTCAAAGATTCCACAATAAGTTCCTCGGTTACAGTCAGGACCGGTCTCTCTCAGAGGTTCCTGCTCATGCTTCCGCCTGACGCCTCACAGGACTATTTATGCCACAAACCTCGTTTCTGGTCACGGGCTGTTTTTTCTGCTCGTAGAAAGTCTTTTTTCAGGCGGAAATCAAAACGTCTGTAGACGGTCGCCAGCCCCTGTTCGAGCAGCAGACGGTTCAGCATGCGGCCGTCCGGCAGGATGACGTAGGCAAGGGTCCGGCCGTAGCGGTCGGTTTTTTCCCGGTCGAATTGCAGTTCAATCCTGCGGCCTTTGAGTTGTCGGATATTAAATTTGAGTGCCAGCTGAGCAATACGCCGCAGACTGTCGCGACTGAACTGATGGCGCCTCAGGTAATAGTCATCGCGGGGCGAATCCTCTTTTTCGGGAGAATCGATACCGAGCAGCCGGACCTTGCCGATTCCAGCGACCTTTATGGTGTCGCCGTCGTAGATCCAGCTGACTTTGCCGCTGTGGGTTTCGGCGCCAGCGCTGACGCTGAAGAGCAAGATCAGCAGCAGCCCGAGCAGAGCTTCACAAGAGCGTTTCTGCAATCGCTGCCCCGCAGACATTATCTTCCCCAGAAAAGGCGGGTGAAGACCCCGGTAAAAAAGCCCCAGACCAGATTGGTGACCAGAACCACAGCTGGAGTCAACAGGCCGAGAGCGAGGCCGGCCTGACCTTTGTCCAGTTGGTAGGGGCAAACGAAGAAGAGCATGTAGAGGGTCGGCAGCAGACTCAGGTAGAGTCCTTTGCGTACCCAGTGGCGGCGGGCGCGCGGAACACCGACGCTGAGAAAATAGGGAATCCCCCAGATGCCGCCCCAGATCAGGCGCGGGTAGAGCCAGCCCGCCGTCAGTTCGGGGGTGATCTGCACGTTGAGCATTGAGGTAACCCCCCAGTTACCCATCATCCAGATGAAGACACTGCAGGCCAGGCCACCAATCAGTCCTCCGACAAAACAGACAGCTAACAGGGCACTGTTCTTCGGCATATCGATCTCCATTTCATGTCGATCTGTGAAGAGTGAAGAGTCAGGGCTGAGGTGCATAAAAAAATGCAGTAAAAACAGGCCATCACCCCTCTCGCCTCACTCTTCACGCCTGGGGCAGGGTTGCGTTCATGCTGCCGGTGCGATAACCCTGCAGGTCAAGGGTTACAAAGGTAAAGCCGGCCTGTTTAAATGTCGTGACCAGAGTGTTGCGTAGCTCGAGATCCAGCAGTCTGTTGATTTCTTCAGGAGCAACTTCGACGCGGGCTATTTCGTCATGATAGCGAACCCGGTAGTTACTGAATCCGTTCTCGCGTAAAAAGTTTTCGCAGCTGTCGATCTGGCGTAAACGCTCCGAGGTAATCTTTATGCCATAAGGAAATCGTGACGAAAGACAGGCAAACGCCTGTTTATCCCAGGTTCGTAATCCGAGTTTGCGGCTCAGTTCACGAATATCCGCTTTGCCGAGCCCGGCTTCAAGGAGCGGGGAGCGCACCTGAAGCTCCTTGACCGCATCGCGGCCCGGGCGATAATCACCCACGTCGTCAAGGTTCGAGCCGTCGAGGACTGTAGCGATTCCGCGTTCTTCAGCCTGCTCAAGGCAGAGGCTGAAGAGCTCGTGCTTGCAGTGGTAGCAACGGCGTGGTGGATTGTCGGCAAAACCGGGAATCTCAAGCTCATTGCTTTCAATCACGATCTGCTCAACGCCCATCTCTTCAGCAAGTTCGCAGGCTTGTTGATATTCGTATTCGGGATAGGTGGGGGAGGTTGCCGTGAGGGCAACAACATTCTGCGGGCCGAGGCAATCACAGGCGACCTTGAGCAGAAAGGTCGAGTCGACTCCGCCCGAAAATGCGACCACAACCCGTCGCATCTCCTGCAACAGGTTGTGGAGGTTGGTCATTTTTGTGTCCAGCGACATCTGATGTCCGAATCTGACGGTTTAGATGAAATACATGAAGCGGTGATCGAGTTCTTTTTCGAGTCCCATTTCCTTGGCCTGATCGCAAAGGGTTTTTAACGACAGGGTTCCGAAATAATCACCCAGAAGTTTACTGGCATTGGCCCAGATCTGCTGGGTGACACAGCGGTTGTCGAATTGACAGGGCTGTTCCTCTCCCTCTTTGCGGTCTTTTGACTTGCGCAGGCCCTTGACGCAATTGACCAGTTGTAATTCTCCTTCAGCCGCCAGAACAATATCCTTGACCGTGATTTCTTCGGCCGGTCGCGCAAGGCTGTAGCCCCCCTGGGGACCGCGCCGGCTGTTGAGAAGCCCGGCTTTCTTCAGATCCTGAAAGATTTGCTCAAGGTAACGTGGTGAAATGTTCTGCCGTCGGGAGATGTCTTTGATTTGGGCTGGAAGTGTTCCTGCGTGGTAGGCCATATCGAACATGGCGCGGACACCGTAGCGGCTCTTGGTTGAAAGCTTCATCGGTTGATACCTCCATGGTTTACTTGTCTCAAACTATAGGGATAGCCGACTATTGGTGTCAAGAATATTCCACAGAAAAATACGAGGCAACTGCTTGTCCGTTTTGCGAGGAAAGTCTCGGGATCGCCGTGGTTTTTTCCGCCGGGATTAATCGGTATCCGAAAGGTCAGCGGCAGGAATAACGGGCTGTTTTTGCAGCCGTTTATAATAGAAATTCTGTCCGTAGAGTACTGCAATCGGATTATGGCCTGTGACCCGATCTTTAACCACAAGGGTTGAAACCGGGGCTGCCGAATGTTTGGAAAACAGCATGTCGTGACCGACGCACAGACCGACAATCAGATTCATGTCCGTTTTGTACTGATTCAGGACCCCGGCCTGGGCGATCGGGTTACAGGCGGGTTCAAAGGTTCCGGGCCGGACTTTTTCATCTTCGTTCAGTCCCAGTTCCAGTTTGTCCAGACTCCCGGCCTTACAGCATACGGAGACCGGTTCAAGTCCCTGGGCGGTAAGAATATCTGCCAGGCGTGAGGTTTCATCCAGCAGGCCGATACAGGTTGCAATCCCGATTTTGCGGTAATTCATCAATTTGGCCAAGGCAATGGTGTCTTCAACCCGCGTCCAGCGCGCGTTGACAGCATCGCTGCCGGGAATCGACTGGTAGCACAGGCCTTCAACCCGGGCCGCAACTCTTGCCAGGGTTGCATCTTCACTGTCATCGACATAGTGTTCGAAAGATCCCTGCACAATATCGGAGTTCAAACCTGCTGGACAATGCGCCGGGCGATCAGGCCCCTGGTCTGGTTCACTCCAGCAGTTGGTTTTCCCCTGTTTTTGCCAGAGTGGGCTGCATTTGCTGCAGGCCGGAATCTGTTCATCGTGGCTCATAGCTGACCTCCTCAGTTGGATTGAGTCAAGGTAGCAGGGTGGAAAAATACTGTCCAGCCGATTCCTCCTCACTGCAAACCAAGAGAGGCCCCGCATCCTTTCGGGTGCAGCACCTCTTTTGGTTTGGGGAGAGTGAATTCCCAGAGTTTTTTTCTGTGAAAGTCAGAGTTTTTTGAGAATCTCCAGGGTTTCTTCCGGCTCCGGTCGACGGGTGTGGTCAGGATGAAGGTCGGCATTGATCACGGTGCCGTCACGGTCAATCACAAAACGTCCCGGCAGGGGCAGTTCCCAGTGATCATTGCCATTGAAACGCTCAAGGTCAATGCCGAACCCCTGATAAACTTTCTGAAGTGGTTCCGGCAGTTTGAAAACCATGCGGAACTGTTTAGCCAGCCGATTGTCGGGATCGAGCAACAGCGGAAAGGTCAGTTGCAGATCGCGGAGCAGATTGCCGGTATATTTCTGCAGCATCGGTGAAACCGCAACCACGGTGGTGCCGGTTTTTTCAATTTCGGGCAGGATCTTTTGCAGAGCTTCCAGCTCCGCGTTACAGTAGGGTCACCATATCCCTCGATACCAGCAGACCACCAGCGGACCCTTTTTCAGCGCTTCACGGCTGTGGAATTCGCCATTTGAGGAGTCGCGCAGCACAAAATCGGGCATTTTTTCACCGGCGCCGAGTGCCTGCGTATGCAGGCCGGAATCTTCAAGTTGCTGGCGGGAGTTTTTCATGATGGCCAGGACATCGGGATCTGCCTTGGCAATAAAATCCTGGCTCATGGCGGTCAGTAGCTCGTTCAGACTCATCTGTTACCTCCTGCGTGTTTTTCAGGACCTTAGGGCGTATATAGGGTACAGGTTGTCAAGTATAACTGTTTTACAGATAATTACGAACGCACTGAACCAGGCTGGTCGGGGTGAAGGGTTTGGTTATAATACCGTCCGCCCCGGCCGTATCCGCCAACTGCTGAAGTTCGTCGCTTTTTTTTGAAGACATCAGCAGCACCGGGATATGACGACTGCGGTCCTTGCTTTTGAGTGTTTTTATCTTCTGGTCACCGCTCATCAATGGCATCATGACATCAATGATGATCAGATCGGGAGGGTTGTTGGCGTAGATGAGGTGGTTGGAGAAAAGACCGCTGTCCGAGGTTGAAACCTGAAAGCCCGCATCCTGCAGAAAATCTCTGGCCATGGTAAGTATCAGATGATCATCATCGATGATAACGATATGTTTTTGCATGAACAGCCCCTCCTTTACTGTGTTTGACAGTCTTAAAGCTACTTGCGGGCGGCCGATATTTCAAGCAGAATCTCTGCATTGCGTGGATAAGGACAGGATCGAACAACTATGAGACAAAATAAACCGCCCATCGGTCGAATCAGCGAAGTCATTATCGAGCGGCTTGATCAGCAGGGGGCCTGGTTGCGGTCATTACCGGCCCCCTTGCTGTTGCCGCAGCAGGAGCTTGCTGCGACGCCGGCAGTTGGTGAGCGATTGCGGGTTTTCGTCTATCGGGACCAGGAGCGCAATCTTCTGGCGACCTTGCGTCTGCCGCTGGCCGAGGTGGGTGGTTTTGCTGCACTGCGGGTCAAGAAAATCCTGCCCGAGGGGGTTCTTTTTGATCTGGGCCGGAGCTTTGAGCTGCCGGTTGCAATTGACGAAATCCCTTTTCGGCCAGGTCCTGGCGAGAGAACCCTGGTGCGGGTCGAGCTTGATGAGGACGAGTTGCTTTGCGGCTCCTGCCGGATCGCTGATTTTCTGGAAACAGCGCAAGGGTTGCGGGTTGGCCAGCAGGTTGATCTGCAGGTCTGGCGGCAGACAGATCTCGGGGTCAAGATGATCATTGACGGGTGTTGTGAAGGGTTGCTCTACAGCGATGAGGTGACCGAGGTCCAGACGGGCCAGCATCTAGTCGGATACGTTGCGCGTTTGCGTGAGGATGGCAAGGTTGATCTCAGTCTTAATCCGGGAGGACGGGCCGGGGCCGATATCGGCCGGGACAAGATTCTGCAGGCACTTGCCGGTAGCGGGTTCCTGCCGCTGAACGATAACAGCTCCCCCGAGGAGATCCGTCGCGTGTTGGGACTGAGTAAAAAACAGTTCAAACGGTCGGTCGGCAGTCTTTACAAGCAGAAAAAAATTGAATTGTTGCAAACCGGCATTCGCTTGAAAGGCTGAGGACTGACGGGGTTCTGCGTTCAGGTAATGTTGATGTTCATGATACGCGGTGGTGTTCTCTTGGTGAACGAGATGCAGAGCTTCTGTTATTCACGCAGCCGATGAATTCTCTCAATCAGTCCGCAGGTCGAGCTGTCGTGCGTTCCGATGGTTGACTCACCGGTCAGCAGGGGCAGAATTTTTTGTGCCAGTTGTTTGCCGAGTTCAACCCCCCATTGATCAAAAGGATTGATCTGCCAGATACTCGCCTGAACAAAGATTTTGTGTTCGTAAAGAGCGATCAGCATGCCGAGGGTTTTCGGATCGAGTCGGCGATATAAAAAGCTGTTGCTCGGGCGATTTCCGGGAAAGGTCCGATGGGGGAGCAAGCGTTCGATTTCAGCTGCAGATAACCCGGTGTTTTCCATTTCTTGCTGTGCTTCGGCGGCAGTTCTCCCCATCATCAGTGCTTCACTTTGAGCGAGAAAGTTGGCCAGCAGAATCTGTTGATGTTCGCCCAGCGGGTTCTGACTGTTGGCAGCAGCGAGAAAATCGCAGGGGATCAGACGTGTTCCCTGGTGGATCAGCTGGTAGAAGGCGTGTTGACCGTTGGTTCCCGGCTCACCCCAGATGATCGGGCCGGTCGTGTAGTTGACCTCCTTGCCCTGCGTTGTGATGCTTTTGCCGTTACTTTCCATGTCGGCCTGCTGCAGGTAGGCGGGAAAACGGTGCAGGTACTGGTCATAGGGGAGGATCGCCTGGCTTTCGGCACCAAGAAAATTGGCATTCCACAGCCCGATCAGGCCCATCAATGCCGGGATGTTTTCGGTCCAGGGCGCGGTGCGAAAATGCTCATCGACCAGGTGGGCACCACTGAGCAGTTCCGCAAAATTGTCCTTTCCAATTGCCAGTACAATCGACAGTCCGATAGCACTCCACAACGAATAGCGACCGCCGACCCATTCCCAGAACTCGAACATGTTGACCGGGTCGATGCCGAATTCGACCACCCGTTCAGGGTTGGTCGAAATGGCGACAAAGTGACGCGCAATATGTTTTTCATCTTTTGCCTGGGACAAGAACCAGTGACGCGCCGAATATGCGTTGGTCAGAGTCTCCTGGGTGGTGAAGGTTTTTGATGCGATCAGAAACAGACAGGTTTCCGGGTTGAGCGGCTTGAGAGTTTCGCACAGCTGGCTGGCATCGACGTTCGAAACGAAATGACACCGGAGATTATCGCTGGCGTAGGGCTTGAGGGCCTCTGTCACCATCAACGGCCCCAGGTCTGAGCCGCCGATGCCGATATTAACGATATCGGTAATCGGTCGGCCGCTGTAACCACGCCAGGCACCGCTGCGAACCTGATCGGAAAAATCACCCATCTGCTTCAGGACCTGTTCGATCTGCGGCATCAGGTTCTGCCCGTCAAGAACGACCGGCCGTTTGCTGCGATTGCGCAGCGCAGTATGCAGGGCGGCCCGTCCTTCGGTTGTGTTGACTTTGTCGCCCTTGAAAAGAGCGTCGATCCGTGTGCGTAATCCGGTTTGATCGGCCAGTTCACTCAGCAGGCTGAGGGTCTGTTCGGTGAGCAGATTTTTCGAGAAGTCGAACAGCAGTTCATCCAGTTGCAGGGAAAATTGATTGAAACGCTGCGGGTTGTCCCGGAACAGCGCTCGTAAACTGACGTCGGTCAGTTGACGACGATTTTCCCTGAGGGCTTGCCAGGCTGGAAGTGTTGTCGGGTCAGACATTGTATTTCTCCGCAGAATTCGAATCTTAAGGGGGCATGGAGCAGAATAGCGGGATCGGCGGGATGGGGCTACAAAAAAGGCTCTGCACCGGAATTCAGGGCAGAGCCTTCGAGGTGAAATCAGCTTTTCGGCAGCGGGATAACGAAAGTCGGTCGTCCGGCCTTGTGCAGGACTTTTTCGGCGACACTGCCGAGGAAACCGTGTTCAAGGATCCCCTTGCTGTGGGTACCCATGACGATAACGTCAGCTTCGAACTGCTCGGCAGAGGCCAGAATCTGTTCGATCGGGTTGCCCATGCGAATATCGACACCCGCAAAACGTTTAAGGTCTTCGGGCTGTCCAGCCAGTTCAGCTTTGGCAAATCCTTCGAGTTCGGCGCGAATTTTTTGCAAGGCATCCTGCTGGTGACTGCGTTCCAGTTTTTCAAGGCTGTCACTGCCGAGGACCGTGGCGACATAGCTGCGTACCGACGAGTCGACCTGCGGCACAACATGAACCAGGTGAATACTGGCATTATTCTGTCGCGCCAGCATCACAGCATGTTTGAAAACGTGCGTGGAATGTGGACTCAGGTCGGTGGTGACGAGAATCGATTTATAATTCGGCAACATCTGTTTCTCCTTTTGTCCTTGGGTTGTCGCAACCTCCAGTTGTCAGTATATCATCCGCCGGATTTTTTTCAGCGTTATCCCCGCCTTCGTTTCGGGTGTTGTCCCGCTGCTGAAGCAGGATTTCGCTGTGTGGTCATTGCTGTGAAACCTCGTGATTGTGCCGAAGGAAGAATTTTACCCTGCACGGTTATGATCGGTTATAATGAGTGCCGACAAAAACGATTTGAAAGGATTTTTAACTCGTGGAAACTTCATTTATCAGACGCCTGTGGGCGTTTATTTCGGCCTATGTTGTCGGTTTTTATGCTTCGGGGGTGAATCGTTTTCGGGTCAGAGGTATTGAACATATCCCACAACGCGGCGGAGTCCTGATCGCATCAAATCATATTTCGGGCTACGAGACGATTTTTCTGCCCTGGGCCGTGTTACGTGCCTTTCCATTGCAGATGCTCTGGGCGCCGGCCAAGGAGGAACTGTTCCGCAATCCCTTGCTCGTAGCGATATTTCGTAGCTGGGGAGCTTTTCCGGTAAGGCGTGGACGTGATCTGAAGGCGGGCAAGCACCTTGGCGGACTACTCGAAACGGAAAAGGTAATGCTTTTCCCGGAAGGAACCAGACACAAGGATGGTCAACTCGGCAAGGGAAATCGCGGTGTCGGCAAGTTGATCTATGATCACCGGCCGGTCGTGATTCCAACCGCACTCAGCGGTTTGAATCGCTGGAAATTCCCTGGTTTCGGTCAGCAGGCCGGGGTCAGTTTCGGGGCTCCGATCAACTTTGACGACCTGTTTGAACGCGAAAACTGTAAAGAGACTCATATCGCAATTGTCGAGCGGGTGATGGCGGCGATTGCCGCGCAACTGCCAGCCGAACAGAATAATGAAAGGGTCTCGTGATCTCGGCGCGAAAAATACCATTTCACTACGGCTGGCTGATCATTCTGTCAGGTGGTCTGACTCTGTTCGCCTGTCTGGGACTGGCCCGTTTTGCTTTTGGTCTATTGCTGCCGGCGATGCGTCAGGGGTTGGCGCTCGGTTATGATCAGATGGGTCTGATCAGTACCGGAAATTTTATCGGGTACCTGCTGTCGGTGGCCCTTTCCCCCTGGTTGATTCGACGTTATCGGCCGCGGGTGGTGATCTGTAGCGGATTGTTGCTGGTCTGTTTCTGCATGTTTGCGATCAGCCGTGTCGACACCCTGGTTTCATTGGTCGTTTTATATGGTCTGGTCGGTGTCGGCAGTGGTTTCGCCAATATCCCGTCTATGGTGCTGGTTTCCCACTGGTTCAGACGCAACAAACGTGGAATGGCCGCCGGTTTGATGATCGCCGGTAATGGGCTGGCAATCATTATTGCCGGGCTGACAGTACCGCAGCTTAATCTGACCTACGGCTGGCGCAGCAGTTGGCTGGTACTGGCACTGGTGAGTCTGCTGGCGGCGCTGTTTGCCTGGCTGGTGGTGCGCAACGATCCGGGGGAACTCGGCCTTGAGCCCTACGGACGTTTCGAAGCGGTTGAACAGTCTGAGTTGGGCGGCAGCACCAACGGCAGGATTCTGCTGCAACTCGGGATTATCTACCTGATTTTCGGTTTGACTTATATGGTCTACGGCACCTTTATTGTCACCACCATGGTCGATGAGTTCGGTTTCAGTGCAGCGCGTGCCGGTCAGCTCTGGTCCTGGGTCGGTTTCTTTGCCCTTTTTTCAGGGGTGTTGTTCGGCAGTGTTTCCGACCGTATCGGGCGCCGTAACGGGATGATACTGGTTTACGGAATGTTCACCTGTGCCTATTTGCTGGCCGGACTTGGGGCGCATCTTGGTTCCTGGGCTCTCTGGCTGTCGGTCATCTTTTATGGCTCGGTGCTCTTCGCCGTGCCGACGATCATGGCTGCTGCGGTGGCCGAATATCTCGGACTGGAACGCGCCGCCAGCGGCTTCAGTATCCTGACATTATTTTTTGCCGCCGGACAGATCATCGGACCGGGCAGTGCCGGGCTGCTGGCCGAGATTACCAAAACCTTTGTTCCCAGCTATCTGGTCAGTGCCGGGCTGACGGCCCTGGCGGCCCTGCTGACACTCAGGCTGAGAAACACCGTGAGGAGTGAGGGGTAAGAGGTGAGGACTATGAGTGAATTCAGGGGCAATGGTTGAAAATGGTCGACACTTCACTTTTAACCTTTATTGCTTTTGCCGCCGTGCTGACCCTGACTCCGGGAGCCGATACACTGCTGGTGATGCGCAATGTTTTGGGTGGCGATGTTCGTAGCGGGATAATAACCACCGCCGGGATCTGTTGCGGACTCTTTTTTCATGCAACCCTCTCGGCGCTTGGCGTTTCTCTGATCCTGATGGCCTCTGCGACACTCTACGGTCTGCTTAAAATTGCCGGGGCAGCCTATCTCGGCTGGCTCGGTCTGATGTCGTTGCGTTGTGCTCTGAAAACGGGGTCAGACGCAAAGGTTTCGGCTGGTCAGCTGCGACCTCGCTCTTTGCGGCGCAGTTTTGTCGAAGGGGTGATGAGTAATGTTTTAAATCCCAAAACAGCCATTTTCTATCTCGCGTTTCTGCCGCAGTTTATCCATCCGAGCGATCCGGTGCTCTTCAAGTCGCTTTTTCTGGCCGCCATCCATTTTACCCTGGCTTTTTTGTGGCTCTGTCTTCTTTCTCTGCTGCTTGACCGCTTTCGTGTCGCACTCCTTTCGTCGGCGCTTCATCGCTGGTTGGAAGGGGTTTGCGGGCTGCTGCTGCTCGGGTTGGGGGTGCGGTTACTGTTGGAACGGCGCTGAGCTTCAGAAACTCGCCTGCGGCTCAAACATCTTCCCTCGAATTTCTCAAAAGCGCTGTTGCGTTCCGGCGGCGTCATACGGGGGGAGTTAAACATCCTCTTGAAACAAAACTTCGCGCGCCACCTTTTTAATGCAACCTTCCAGCTCGTCCAGCAGTTCCGAGGACAGATTCCAGCAATGCCAGTAAAGACGCACCATCTCGCGGGCAGGGGTGACTTCAATTAATTCGCCCTTTTTCAGCCAGCCTTCACTCTGCTGATCGGGAATGGCGCCGTAGGCCAGACCGCAGCGCACTGCTTCAGCAAAGGCTTCAGGGGAGGGGATGTAGTGGGCGGGTAGAACCGGAAGCTTTGTTCCTAATGCTTGACGCAGAATACGAAACTGCAGAGCATCCTGGCGGCCGAAGATTGCGGCCGGGGCTTTCGCTATCGCTTTCATGCTCAGGCCTTCGGGGAACCAGCGGGCAACAAAGTCCGGCCGGGCCAGCAGGCGATAGATCATGGTGCCGAGGTAGGTACAACGGCAGCCTTGCAGTGGCGTTGCTGAGGCGCTGATGCACCCAACCACCTCCGCTTTTTTGAGCATCTGCTGGGTGACATCCTGATCATCAACCCGCAGGTCAAAAAGCAGATCATGTTTTTTGAGTAGCAATTCTCCGGCCTGCCAGAACCAGGTCGCCAGGCTGTCGGCATTGAGCCCCAGGGCCAGAGTCAGGGGTTTCGCATCTCCATCACTCAACAGAGTTGCGGGCAAGGCATTTTCGAGAAGCTGGACCTGGTGATAGTGCTTGTGTAGCTGACGACCTGTATCAGTAGGCTGCGGTGGTTGTGAGCGTACCAGCAATATCTGCCCCAGGCGTTCTTCCAGCTGACGCACCCGTTGGGAAACTGCCGACTGGGTCAGATGCAGAACCTGGGCGGCGCGCTCGAAGCCGCCCTCATCAATGACGGCGGCCAGGGCCGCAAGCAGACGATAATCAATCATTTGTTGATATTAGCACTGCTAATGGCAATGCAAAACAATTAATTTTACAAGCACCAGTCCAGTCGTTAGTCTTGCTCCTGAAAAGGAGAGAAGACGAATGTTAAGTGTGTATCTGCAGGGCTTTCTGGTTACGGCGGGATTGATCATCGCGATAGGGGCCCAGAACGCTTTTGTGCTGTCGAACGCAGTGCGCGGTAACCGACCATTGATGATTGCGGCAATCTGCTCCGGCAGTGATCTGCTGTTGATCGGGCTGGGACTGGCCGGTGTTGGTTCTCTGGTGGCGACAGATCCTGATCTGATGCGCTATGCAGCGCTGGGGGGAGCATCTTTTCTGGTGGCCTACGGCAGTTTATCCCTACGTTCTGCCTGGCGTGGCAGCGCCGGTTTGCAGGTGGAGAGGAACGTACCGCTGACACGCGGAGCCCTGATCCTGTCGACTCTGGCGGTGACTTTTTTGAATCCCCACGCCTATCTCGATACGCTGGTACTGATCGGCAGCATTGGTGGTCAATTTCCGCTCGATCAGCGGCTGGTTTTTGGCGGTGGGGCGGTCAGTGCATCAATTCTGTGGTTCTTTACTCTTGGTTTCGGCGGCCCGCTGCTGGCCCCCTTGTTTCGTCGTCGTAGTGCCTGGCGAGTTCTTGATGGTCTGGTTTGTCTGGTGATGTGGGGGATTGCGTTGACGCTGGCGAAGCCGTATCTTTTGGGGTGAATTCTGAAAGTTAAATAGCCTCGGGACGACTCCGGACTTAAAATCAAAATCCAGGCATTTATCCCGAGGCTACCCTGAGGCTAAAACTTACTTGGTTGTCTGACTTCAGCTGATTTTCAGCACAATCTTGCCGAAGTGCTTGTCCTCTTCCATCATCCGGTGAGCGGCCTGAATCTGTTCGATGGGAAAGACCTTCTCGATGATCGGAACAATAGAGCGGTCAGCAAACTTCGGCAGAGCACGACGGGTGAATTCGGCAACGATCTCGCCTTTTTCGGGGACCGGGCGACTGCGCAGCACCGAGCCGATGATCTGCTGGCGTTTGACCATCATCAGGGCCAGGTTGAGTTCGGCCTTGATCCCGCTGATGATGCCGATAATCACCAGTTTGCCGGTGTAACCGAGGCTGCTCATGTTCGGTTTCAGATATTTGGCCCCGACATGATCGAGGATGACGCTGACGCCTTTTTTCTTGGTGAATTCCTTGACCGCATCGCTTAAATCAGGGGTTTCTGTAAAGTCGATCACCAGATCGGCTCCCAGCTTTTTGACCCGCTCCAGCTTGCTCGGGTGGGCGGTGACAATCAGTTTGGCGTTGGGGGTCAAGGCCTTGGCCAGCTGGATCGCCGCGGTGTTGACTCCACCACCACCACCGTGCAGGATCGCGGTCTGTCCATCCTGCAGATCGCCGATCATGAAGACATTGAGAAAGGCAGTGATGTAGCTTTCATTGACGCAGGCCGCCTCTTCAAAGCTCATGCTCTCGGGGATCGGCATCAGGTGACAGGCATAGGCCACCGCATATTCGGCGTAGCCGCCACCGCCGACCAGCGACATCACCCGGTCACCGACCTTCCAGCCGCTGACTTCACTGCCGAGTGCTTCGATGGTTCCGGCCACTTCGAGGCCGAGGATTTCTGAATCACCGGCCGGCGGGGGATACTTTCCTGCACGCTGAACCAGATCAGGGCGGTTGATGCTGGTGGCGACCACCTTGATCAGGACTTCATCACTTTTGGGTTGCGGACGTTAGGATTCACCGACTTTCAGGACGTCGACAGCGCCGAATTCATCGATCAGAACGGCTTTCATTTTTCTCTCTCCTTGCAGGACAATGAAGGAACTGGCACACTGTTGACCAGTACAGACGTTGGTTATAGAGCTGAAAACAATGTCACGATTATAGAGGTTCCCGCAGGGGAGTCAAATTGAAACACCAGCCCGGGAGGCAATGGAGGTGGCGATGGAAAAACGCTGGCGGTGTACGGTCTGCGGTTATATTCACCGGGGTGAAACAGCCCCGGAGATCTGCCCGGTTTGCGGGGTCGGAGCCGGGAAGTTTGAACTGCTTGAGGATGAGGGCGATAGTAAACCCGCCTCTACGGCCCACAAGGGCATATTCCAGGAGATGGCCGATTCTTTCATGCCCCATGCGGTAATGGCGCATTTTCCTAATGCTTTGCTGCCGACGCTGCTGCTGTTTCTGTTCCTCTATCTGGCGGTTGGACTCGAAACCCTTGATCACGGGATCTATCTGTTGCTGGGGCTGGTTCCTTTAAGTGTCCTTGCCACACTGGTAACGGGCATTTACAGTTGGCGTCACCACTATGATGGAGTTAAAGGCAGGATTTTTCACCGCAAGCTGATCTTCGGCGGTTGTCTGGTGTTGATCAGTTTCGAGATGTTTCTGCTGCGTTACAATAACCCTGAGCTGCTCACTTCCGGTGACAGTGTAACCTGGTTTTTTCTGGCCCTCGCAGGTGCTGCACTCTTCTGTGTGACCATGCTCGGCCATTACGGCGGCCTGCTGGTGTTCGGCCAGGTCGAAAAGAACCGCGGAAAATTCGATTGAACACGATGAAACGCGATATCGTCGACAAGGGGGCTGTTATCCAGCGCGATCGTAAAAGCTATGCCATCACTCCACACATTCCCGCAGGCTTGACGACGCCTGAGCAGCTCGAACAGATTGCTGCTGTGGCGCGGCATTATGGTGCGCGTCTCAAAGTTGGCAGCGGTCAACGGATTGCCATTATCGGTCTGGCCGAAGAGAATATCGATGCGGCCTGGGAAGATCTTGACGGGATGCGCCGTGCGCGGCCGTTCGGGCCCTGTGTCCGTTCGGTGAAAATCTGTCCCGGCACCGATTTCTGCAAGCGGGGACAGCAGGATTCGGTTGCTCTGGGGCTGAAGATTGACGAACGCTATCAGGCACGCGAGTTGCCGTGGAAACTGAAAATATCGGTTTCGGGCTGCATGAACGACTGTGCCGAGGCGTGTATCAAGGACATTGCTCTGCTCGGGACACCGAAGGGTTGGCACCTGCAGGTTGGCGGCAACGGCGGTTCGGCACCACGCCTCAGCCAGCGGTTGCTGGAACATATCCCGACCGAAGAAGAGGCCTTGGCCGCTATCGAGCGACTTATCAACTGGTTCACCGCCTGCAACCGCAAATGCCGGATCGGTAAGCTGGTCGATGAGGTTGGAATAGACGAGGTCCGCAGAATTGCATTGGGCGAGAAGGCTGGTCGTTAGGCAGAAGTGCCAGTCTTTTCGGAGCCCTTAGGGTTTTATTGAAAGCAGATCTTTAGTTGTGTAAGTCAACGGTGTCCCTCCGCGCTCTGTATCGAAATCAGATGCAATTCTCTCAGTAATCTGGAGTTACTGTGAACAGAATTGGACTCTCACCCTACAAAGTACTTTCTGTTGCGGCACTTCTTTGTGGATTGAGTCTGTTCACGTCTGCCTGGCTGGCAATGCACCAGCCCTGGCTGGGTCTTGCCTTAAGGGCGTCCGACGGTCCGGTCGGTATGCTTGTGGACAATGTTCAGCTGCACAGCCCTTCCGAGCTGATCCTTACCCGGGGTGACAATATCCTTTCTCTGCAAGTGGTAACCGGGGCGCCGGTCGAGGTGCAATCCTCTGACCTGGTGGAGGACCCGGATATCTTCCCCACCTTCGGTGCGTACAGGGTTTTTCTGGATCGTCAGGCAAAATTCGCCGAAATTCTTCGGGAACCGGTTGTGCAACTGAATCTTGAAGACGGTCGTCAAGTTCGGGTCCAACCGGCATCTGTTCGTCCCCTTGCGGCTCTCCCTTTACAATTCTGGCTGCTTAATGGCATCGGAATGCTGGTCTTCATGATCGGCTCCGGGGTTCTTTCCGCGCGGCTGAAAAGCACACCGGCCCGCTTGTTTTTTGCGACAGGGTTCGGCCTGCTTGTCTGCACGCTGCCTGTCGCAGTCATTGTCACCCGGGAGATCGCCCTGGAGCCCGGATTCATGCTGGCAATGCGCGCCCTGTATCATCTCGGAAACAACATATTTACGGTTTTCGGTTTAGCGCTGCTTTACACCTATCCGAAACGTCTGAGTTCCTTTCCTCTGCCTGTTCTGATGGCGCTGCTGGTCTCTTTTTTCTGGTTGAATGAGCAATTTGAATGGACGGATTTCCCGGGTCATACGATCTTTCTCCAGGTCATTATTTATTATCTGATCGGCGCCGTTGTGGCCTGTGCCCAGTGGCGATTATCCAGGGGCGATCCTGTCAGCCGTGCCGCGCTCAAGTGGCTGCTGTTGTCCTTTATGGGTTCGGTCAGTATCGGTTTGATTATCTATTTTCTCCAGGTTCTGGTTTTCGAGCGCACTTTTGCGGGCATCAGTACCGGGCTTGGTGCGGTGGCCATGATGTACATCGGTATGGGGCTCGGCATCCTCAAGTACCGTCTGTTCGATATTGACCGCTGGTGGTTCAGTATCTGGGCCTGGTTTCTTACCGGAGGCGCCATTCTGTTCCTGGACGGTCTTCTCGCCACAACTGTTTTCTCGGGTAAAACCGTTCCTCTGGTTCTGGCCTTGTTCCTGATCGGCTGGGTTTATTTTCCGGCCCGGCAATGGATCTGGGGCCGAGTCTACCCGACGTCCGCCAAGAGTCTGGAACTTTCCCTTTCCGCAATTGTTGCCGGTATTGTCGCAAGAGAGCGCGTTGGTGGTGTCGCTTGGGAAAGGGTCCTGAAAGAGATTTTCAAACCCCTTTCATTCGAGAAACGCAGCGATCAGATCTTGGCACCGGGACTGGAGAAGCACGGAGAGATTTTACTGGTTCCCGACTTTGGCGGTAAGGGGACAATTCAGTTGGGATTTGCAGATAACGGGGTGCGGCTTTTTTCGCGGGCAGATGTAAAGCTGGCCGGTGAAATCCATAAGATCGCCCGTCAGGTGGAAGAGCGGCTGGCTGCGTATAATCTGGGCGTTGATGAAGAGCGGGAGCGGATCATGTGTGACCTGCACGATGATATCGGCGGACGGCTTCTTTCCTTGATCCATTCGACAACAAATCACAAGGAGACCCAGCTCGCTCGTGAGGCGCTGAGGGCTCTGCGTGATATCATCTACAGCATCGACCAAAAAGACAGCACCTCGCTCGATGAAGCCCTGTCGGTCTGGCGGCGTGAGCTGTATGATCGCTGTGAAAACATCGGTATCGCCCTGCACTGGGAAGTCGGTTCGCTGGAGAGCAACCTTCAGCTGACCCCGCGGCAACTGGTCAATATCTCCAGGGTCCTGTTTGAGGCTTCAAGCAACGCGTTTACCCATGCCAAAACTGAACTGCTCTGGGTTGCCTGGAAAATAAAAGGGCAGCAACTGACCGGGTTCATCCGCAATGACGGTGTCCAACAGCAGGAGAGCGCATTGCGTTATGGCAAGGGGATTATCAACATGGAAAGACGGATAACCGATCTTGGTGGGGATTGTTCGCACCAGATGTTTCCACGGGAAGGGATTTTTGAAGTCCGCCTCAGCCTGCCTCTCACCCCGGGCCAGGATCCGGAAGGATAACAGAGATGGAAAGAGTTCTCGTTCTTGAGGACCACCATGATACCAGACTCTGGTGGGAAACCCACATCTCAGAAGCGTTTCCCGGGGCTGCTGCCGCTGGTGCCGTGACCCTGGAAGAGGCTCGGGCGCTGCTGAAGGAGCAGACCTTCTCGCTGGCCCTGGTGGATATCAACCTGCCGGACGGCTCGGGTATTGATCTTGTTCGTGAGATGGGGGAAACACATCCGCAAACCTATTGCGTGATCACGACCATTTTTGAGGATGACGCCCACATTTTCGCGGCTTTGCAGGCTGGCGCCAAAGGCTATCTCAGCAAGGAACAGCCGCGCGAACTTCAAATCCAGCAGCTGAAGGCTGTCCTGCAAGGGCAGCCGCCGCTCTCCCCCGGGATCGCTCAACGTATTCTTAAGTATTTTTCTCTCCATGAGCGGAAATCGGAAGATTTTGAGGCGCTCACTCCCCGGGAGAACGACGTCCTGCAACTTATCGCGAAAGGGTTTTCGCGGCCCGAAGTAGCCAAACTGCTGGGGCTCACCACCAACACCATCGCAGGCTACACCAAGATTATTTATCAGAAATTAAATGTTTCCAGCCGCGCCGAAGCTGTTTACGAAGGACTGAGGCTGGGCCTTATCAAACCTTTCTGAGTTAAATCCCCTCCGCAAAAAGTCGTACCCCCCAATCGGGGGTATCAGATCTGTTCCCCGCTGATTATCTTAATGAAAAACCAGCGCTCCATGTTGAGTTCCCGAAGCTGTCTGCAGCTGAAACGGGTGGCCCCGCTGCAGAAGTGCAGTGGAACAGATCGGTGAAAGGACTGAATGTCAATGATGAGGATAGTGACCATCTTGATTTCATTGTTCATCGGCCAGGCAGTTCTCTGGAGTCCTCTCGTCCGGGCCGCCTCACCGCAATGGCAGGGGGGGAATCCACAAATTGGCACCATCCACAGCCCGGTTGAACTGGTGCCCCAAGGTTTCGATCTTCAGTGTCCCAGCGCTTATGTGGGTATCAAGGGAGAGCTCCTGCCGACCTATTGGGAACCGACAGATAAAGGGCAGCCTGCGCGCCTCGTCAAATCCCAGCTTCAGGAGCAGTACTTTTATTGTGTTTATCGGCTTCGATCCTCGGGAAGCGAGACCCATTCCAGTGTCCGAAGGCTCCTTCCTGAGGGTTACAGCTGCATATCCGACGGAGCCGGGAGGCTTAAGTGTCGCAAGGATTGAAAATGGCAATTGCCCGCAGTCAGGAAGAATAATTGTATGGGTGTCTATCGAGGCGAAAAATGGAGAGACCAATGAGTCGGAAAAGTTTAAATGCTGCGATTTACCTGTCACTGACTCTGGCAGTGAGTACGGTTCTGTTTTCCTCGGTGTCTGCCTGGGCCTGGGGCAGCAAGAAAGTGGACAACAGGAAGACCGTGGCGATCTACGAGGTCAAGAGCGTTATTCCTGAAGTCGATCCTACACCGTACACCGAATTTGTCACCACAACGCTCCTGCAATCGGGTGCGTTCAAAGTCCTGGACAGACAAAAGTCGGTATATGCGGAAAAACAGTTGAACCAGCAGGGCATGACGACGGGTGACGCGGCGAGTTCCCTTTTGCTGGGGGCGGATTTTATTTTCGTCGTCACTATCACCGAAGCGAATGCCCAGGCGGACAAAACAGGGATTGCCGGGGCCTTTGAGGGGGTGGGCATAGAGTCGAGCGGTGAGCGGGCCGAAATCGGTCTGGACATCAGTGTTCAGGACGCGAAGACGGCGGTTGTGCTTGATGCCGTGCATGTCAGCAAAAAGGTTTCGGAAGGAGGCTTTTCCGCGACCGGACTCGGCAAACTGTTATCAAAAACCAAACTTAAAGGGCTTAATCTGGGCGTTGCCCATGATCGAAAAGAGGGGGTCGACAAGGCCATCCAGGCCTGTATCGAGGAGGCTATTTCTCAAATAGTCGCAAAGTACGAAGAATAGGAGTGTTGTGTGAGGGGACTCGGTTGCCGCATTTTTGCCATAGTTCTCGTTCTGGGACTTACGAGCGTTCCTGGTCCGGGCCTGGCTGACAGTCGTCCCTGGCGGGTTGTGAAACTGCCCGGCAGCGGCGGTTGGTTTGATGGTCCGACAATGGGTCGATCAGCAGAGATCCTGAAGCGTGGCGATGCCTACGGTTACTATTCACTCTATCTGCTGGAGTTGATCCCTGGCGTCGACTATACCCTCGGTCTGCGCTATTCGAGCGCAGTAACGGACAAACCCTCAGTCATATTGTTTGATCGCTGGCCACAGGAAGCGGCGGCGAAAAGCTACCGGCTGCCGGTGGGTCCGGTGGTGCGTACCAATTATGTGAAAACCGAATTTCGCTGGCGCCTGGGGGTTTCCAGCCGCAGCAAAGGGAGGATTGCCTTTCTGGCCGTTGGTGCACAAACGGGTATTTCCGGGCCAGCGATCCCTTTTCGTCATTCTCTCTATCTGACCACACCGGCCATCTCGCCCATTCATCAGCCCGGTGAAGGAATCACCTACCTGCGCGGGCCTCTTGACCTGTCTCTTGCCCCGGCAAATGAGCCCGTTGAGTACCTCGTCGAATATCCGTACGAAAGACCTTATTCCCGTGCCGGTCGGGACGATCAACGCAGAATGGAGCCCAATCTGATCAGGAACGGTGATTTCAGTCAGGGCCTGGTCGACTGGCAACTACTCCCCGCCACAGCCGAAGGTGTCGGGGTGTTCAACGGAAAGCTCAGGATCTGGAGTCATGAAACCTCGGCAACGGCAGGAGTCATACAACAGATTGATGCAGTGGCGAAAAATCGGAAAGCCGCGCAATTGTCGATGGAAATCATGATTGCGGCTCAAACCGCCCCGTCTCGATCTGGCGGTCCCTGTCCCCTGACGTTGTCCCTTTGCTATGAAGATACCGCGGGCATGACCCACTGCGGCGAAACGGCATTTCGCAGAGATTTCGGCCTGCAACGCGGTGCCGCACAAAATCAACCGCGGGATATCGTGTTTTTACCGAGCAATGAGTGGTTTCAATACATCTTTGATTTCATGACCCTGAAGCCGAATTTACGGCGGCTGATCAGTGTTGAACTGTCCGGTAATGGCGCACCCGAGCGCGATGCCTGGGTGAAAGAAATAAGAATTTCGAGATAAAGGAGGCACAGATGAAGAAACTATTTCCAATGGTGACCGCAACGTTTATCGCTTTGGGCATCCTTTTCGGGCTTCAGGCGACAGCCCTGGCAGCAAAGGCCAGGTTTCAGGCCTCAGTAAGTCCACAAACCCTGTCCCTGGCCGTCAATGCGCGCGGCGGGATTACCGGCATCAAAACCATAAAGGTCGGTATCCAGCGGATCCAGGTCGGGCGCACTGCCTCCGTATGCAACAAAATAAAGGCAGTCGAAGTTCTCAAGGGAGTGGACCCATTTCCTCTTGATGAACAACAGCTTCTGACAAGGTACGGAGGATTCGGCGGCAGGGGTAAGTGTTTCTTTGACATCAACTTGATTGTGCAGCCTTTCAGTGATGAGGAGATACGTGGTGTCTGTCAGGGGGTCTCCTCCGGAAACCAGAGTTTGTTGGCCGATGGTCTGGTGACGGCGTGGAACAAGGATTCGGCATACCTTGCCTATCTCAGGGATATGAGGAGAAAAGGGGGTACGGGAGGAGGGATACCAAAGAACAAGGCGCAGCTACGATATGCCGCCAAGGTTAAATGCGGTTCCTCTTCGACAAGAGACCCCGGCCCCGGCCCAGGCCCAGGACCAACCCCGCCAGGACCGCAAGCCCACAACATGCAGGGCTGGTGGAAATTGTCGAGCAGAATCGCCGGTCGGGACGGCGACTGGCAGTTCACGAAAACGAGTTTGTCACAAAGACAGGGCAGGTATTCAACCAAGGGACCGGCGACAAAACGTTACGGGCGAATCACGTATGGCAGCGTGTCCGGCAATGCCACGCTTGATGCCAATAAATCCTTTATCTGGAACTTTAATGACAGGGTGACCTGTAGCGGTCGGATCAATAATTCCTATTCAATTGTTGTTGGAACCTGTAAGGGGTCGGGCTACAGGCCGCCTAAATCTTCATTTAAGCTTACGAAGAGTAAAGGCCTGTCAGATATAAGCGTGAAACCTTCACCCGTGGGAGAGCCAATCCCACCTGCGGGTGGAGTCGAGCAAAGAGACCCACCTCGGCTTCCTGGAGATACGTTTAACCCGAGATCACCTTTGCCGCCTAAACCCAGATGGTAGATCAGGCGCTGCAACAGCATGGGAAGGAGAAACCATGAAACTCTATACTGCGGGTGTCCTGACCTTGACGATGTCCTGCTTATTCTTGCCTGCGTCGGCGTTGGCCGGAGCACTTGACCGGGGACCGATGCAGCAGAGGTATAACCCGGCAGCTGAAGACATGCTCCGTGTGCCCGGTGTTGTGGGGATGTACGAGCAAGATGCCATGGCGACCCTTCAGCAGGCCGGGTTGGCACCGGAAATCCGCTATGATAAGAACTACCGGGAAAATCTTGCGGGTAAAGAGGGGACTGTTATCTCTCAGGACCCTGGTGCCGCCGGGGTGGCGATGCTCGGCTCCATCGTCAGTGTTCGTATCTACTGGCCGCCCTCAGCGGGCGAGATTCCGGACAATGCCGGGTATGGGGATCCGTATGGCAATCAGGGTGGTGGACAGTGGGAAGACTCTGATTCCGGGAACCCGTCGTCTTATCAGGAACCTGCGCCGCAGTGGGGAAGTGGCGGCCTGCCGGATAACGGTGGTGGATGGGCTCCTCCGCCCGCTCCTGCACCCTACGCAGCTCCGGAACCTGCAGTCTCCGAGGCACCGAGGACCCCGATTCCAGCGGTCTCCCCTCAAGGAGGAACGGGGAGAAACAGGATTCCTCCCCCGGTGGTTCCCCGAGTCCCAGTGAGTACTACACCGGTTACCTCTCGCCCGCCGTTGTCAGATGAAACACCGATTCAGCGGCAGCTCGACACGAAAGTGCCGGCCAGGGCAGATATCAGGGATAAGATCAAAGGTGCCGGTCGCAAATTTGGACCCAGGTCCGGAGGCACTGCGGGCGGTGGGGGAGGGACTGGACCTTCGGTCAATTCCGGCGTTACACCGGCTATCCCGGCGCCAGGTCAGAATTCCTCTGTTCCGCTCCCTATTGTCGCTACTCCGGTACAGCAGACAGTAACCCCGGTTACGACCGCACCTTCAAACGAAGGATCTGCAGTGCCCATAACAATGACACCTGTTAACCAAAGCGTAACTCTTACCGAAGCACCAACTCAGGATGGTTCATGCCGATCCTGGTACGCAATTGCAGTTGATATCACGGCAGAAGCGCAGAGAATCGCTAAAGAATTGGGTTGTGCGGCGGTTCAGCCCCCGGCCGTGTGGAAAGCATGTATTAAACATATTGATAAGATCGGCAAATGGAATGCGTATAACTTTCAGCTCAAAAAGCGCTGGAATCGGCTTGTCAAAAAAACCAGCTGGGCGGCAATCGGGCCGAGAGATCTGACCTTCGGCAAGACGCATAAAGGAAGACTTTTCGGGACAACAGGCCGCATGTTTATAACTCCTGCCCCCATCAATAAAGAGAGCGTTAACATCCTTCTGAAGAAGAAGGCGGGTAAATCCAGAACATCCGTAACCGTCTGCAGCTATATGCCAGGCGGCGACCGGATCAAGGAATGGCAATTCGAGAGTCCCCGGGGAAACCGGAACAAAGGTCAGGTGTGGACGAGGGATCTATCCGATATGGAGGGCAAATTATTGTCGATCCACCTTGACGGCAAGTCGACTGCCGACACATTCCAGTATTCCGTTTTTCTGAAGGGAAATTAGCGATCATTTCGACTTCTTCACTGCTGCAGGTAAGACGTCAAAAACGAGAATAAAGGAGAATGAAATGAAGAAAACTTTAATGTGCATTCTAACCTCAGGTGTTTTTGCCCTCGTCAGTTTTTTTGCAGTCTCTTTGTTTTTTGTTCCAAACGCATTTTGTGTCGGCTCCAAGCCTCTGACATGGGAACCGGTCCCACTTTCGACCACCGCGACTTTTGAATGGAAACAAAAGTTCGCCCAGGGGAGATGCGTTGACAAGAACAACACCATCGTCTGCGGTGAGGTCTGGTACAAGGCTTACTCCAATGGAAAGACGAGTTGTGATTTCATCGGGCAGAACAGCCTGTGCCGGTCATGTAGTGCCTTCAGGGTTTCCTCGTGTCGAAATCAGACCTCAGGGGGAAATCGCTTCAAAGGGAAAAAACAGTAAGTTGAAAGGGATGTTTGCAGGTTCTGCAAGTAACAGGAGAGAAACATGAAAACTTTGACGTCAATGTTCGTTTTTACCCTTATTTCTGTCGCCGGTATTTTGCTGGGCAGTCAGTGGGCATCGGCCGCCCCTGCTCCGCTGTATCCTGGACAAATGGTTTCTGGAGGGGAAAATACTGCAACCATTGACGGGGAAGGAGGGGGAGAAACTCGAACCTATAAAATCTACTACACCCGCGATCCCCTCAACAAGGTCGCTGCCTGGTACGAAGGGAAAATGCCGAAAAAATCTTATGTCGGCACCAACAGGATAGGTTTTAACGGCACCAAGGGGAGCTTCCTCGAATACGATGCTGTAATAATCTGGCGTAATGATTCAGGGATTACAGAATCCGACATTCTGGACCCACTTGAGGAAGAGATTGCCTCAGGAACCGCTGGAGTTGTGAAAACCAGCCACTCCCGGAAAGACCTCGAAGCGGTGAAGGGGAAATACGTATATCTGGCCGATGAGGCCTTTTTCCCGCACTTCTCCGCGGATGAAAAACTGGCGGCTTGCAAGGAGAAAATGGGCGGCGGCGTCAGCGGTGCCCAGCAGGATCAGGTGTCACTCCAGAAAAAACTGGAGGAACTCGCCAGGCAGGGCCGATTTGCTGAAATGCAGCAGTACATGTCGCAGGCCAAACAGCTTACCTCAAACACGACTCAGGCCATGTCTGTCAGCCACTGGGATGAATGGATAGCGTGCCTGGACGAGATTGATGCTGGGGCATTTCGCAGTGCAATATCGATAAGAATAAGGTAGGGACAGCTTTGCTTCATTTTCCCAGGGGAGGAGGTACTTAAATGAAGAAAATGATTGTTGTGACAGCAATACTGGTATCCGTAGCAATGATGGTTGCAGGGCCGGTTTTGCTTTATGCCGCGGAGATGTCTACCGCCCAGTTAAAGGCCCTTGAAAGGACCGGGATTCCGGTTTATCCGGGGGCCACCTATGTCACCGGGGATGAGAGCGCTGCAATGGTGATCTGGTTCGGAACGACTGATCCCCCGGAGAAGATCATGGACTGGTACAGGGACAGGCTTTCCGGTTGGTCGGAGACCAGCTTCAACGGCACCAGCGTCATCTACAAGGGGCCGAAAGGTCTGGATGCCAAAGCCCTTTCGGCAAAACCGTATTCGAAGCCGTATCTCTTTGCCAGAAGCAAAGATGAAACACCCGAGAAAAATGATGCGGAGATAACGGTCCTGATACCGAAATAAGCGAGAAAGGGATACCGCATGAAAAAGACAATGAGAGTGACTCTGAACGGTTGTCTTTTATTGCTGTTGTCAGCCGGCATCGTCTTGGCTGCGGATTTGCCGGACAGGGACATGAAAATACTGAAAGAGGCGGGAATCCCTGTCTACCGGGGTGCCGAATATACCAACGGTGCGCTGGGCAGTGAAATGGGGGCGCGTTTTGCCAGCTCGACACCTGTCGAAGAGGTGCGGGCATTCTATCGTTCCCAGTTTTCATCCTGGGCACTTAACGACCAGTACGGGAGCTGGGTTCTCTACAAGGGTCAGCCTGGCGGTGGACCTGCCGTCTATATGGACAAACAGCAGGTCATGGTGGTGAAAAACCAGAATCTTCCTGCTTGGTTCGGCCTGGTTAAAAACAAGACGACCGAAATCATCATCGTTGTTCCCAGATAGTTTTGGGTCAGACCGGGTGCAGGTGATGCAAGTCCCGGCGAAATCCAGGGTACCTGCACTAAGAAGGAGACTCAACTAAGGAGGAAGCAATGGCTGACGTAATCGATTACAAAGTTCACGGCGACGACATGCAGATTGTGGAAATCGAACTGGATCCCGGTGAAGGAGTGCGAGCCGAAGCCGGTGCGATGATGTTCATTGAAGACGGCATTCAGATGGAGACTGCAGCCAGCGGCGGTCTCATGGGTGGACTCAAGCGCATGGTTACCGGCGAGAGCTTTTTTATCACCTCCTTCCTCCACCAGGGGCAAGGCAAGGGTCATGTGGCTTTCGGGGCACCCTATCCCGGCAAGATCATCGTCCTGGACCTGGGCACTCTCGGGGGCACATTTTTGTGCCAGAAGGATGCCTTTCTCTGCGCCGCCCAGGGCGTCGAAATCGAGGTCGCTTTTACCAAAAAGTTAGGAGCGGGGCTCTTCGGCGGTGAAGGTTTCATCCTGCAGAAGCTTCAGGGTGAGGGGCTGGCGTTTATTCATGCCGGCGGCACGATTATCGAACGAAATCTAGCGCCCGGACAATCGCTGCGCGTCGATACCGGCTGTATCGTCGCCTTCGCTCCGTCGGTCGATTATGACGTCCAGATGATGAGCGGGTTCAAAAACGCCCTTTTTGGCGGTGAAGGCCTTTTTCTGGCGACCTTGAAGGGTCCGGGCAAGGTCTATCTTCAGGGTCTGCCTCTTTCGCGTCTGGCTGATCGTATCGTATCGGCGTCGGGCGGAACAGACAGCGGCGAAGAGCGCGGTGGTCTGGTGGGACGGTTTCTTGGTGGAAATTGATAACAGGAGGGCACCGCTATGCTTGGATACAGGTCCTGTCAAATCAGTCTGCAGCTATTCATTCTGGTGTTTGTGGTTTTCTCTTTTGCTCCCGACTGTCGGGCCTAAAGCGGCCAGGATCATCCGTTGATCAAACGTTATCCGGGATCGGAGATCGGCAGGTATTTCGTACGGGAATTCGACGAGGTCCAGATACCAACCGGCAAATCAGGTCAGAAGGACTTTGACAAGACGATTACCGTTGAAGGTAAAGTGACGGCCATCATCTACCGAAACCCCAGGAAACGCTCGGTCCTGGAAATCTACAAAAACTACGAACAGGCGCTGCAGGCAGCCGGGTTTGAATTTCTCTTCACCTGTGCCGACAAGGGTTGCGGCGTCGCGGGTGCGGTAGATCCGCTGCTCAGTTATCGCTGGGCCTGCTCCCAGAACAAGCAGCGTCATGTCACCGGGAAGTTGTCGCGGCCCGAGGGCGATATTTTTGTCAACCTGCATGTCTGCAAGGGGACCAACAAAACCTTCCTCGGGATTGTGGAGTCAAAGCCGATGGAGGAGGGGTTGGTCAAGGTGGATGCTGACGCCTTGGCTGGTGAGATCGACCGGACCGGGCATGCCTCGATTTACGGGATCTACTTTGACACCGACAAGGCGAACATGAAGCCCGAATCGGAACAAGCTCTGGGGGAGATTGCCCGGTTGCTGAAGGACAGATCCAAGCTCAAACTCTTCGTCGTCGGGCATACCGACAGTGTCGGCAGTCTTGATTACAACAAGACGCTGTCGATCCGTCGCGCAAGAGCGGTGGTGGAAGTGCTGACTGGAAAATACGGAATTTCCAAAAACCGGCTGCGCGGCGAAGGTGTCGGCCCCCTGGCGCCGGTTCTGGCCAACACCAGTGACGGCGGGCGGGCCAAAAATCGACGCGTGGAGCTGGTAAAACAGTAGGAGGAAACTATGGAAATCGTGAAAATTGTGGTGGCTGGTATGGGAATCGTTAAACGGATGAATATTCTGCTGATTCTTCTGGTATTGACAGCTCTTCCCGTTCACGCCGGGTGGGTCGTAACGACTCAGGAAGATATGTCCTATTACGGAAAGGGTTTTCTGCGGCAGGTGCCATCTTCTGCGGATGAGGGACCGGAATCGATCATGGATTTTTCTCGGGGTACCGCAACTATGCTGAATCATGGTTCACGCACCTACACCACCTTCAGATTCGACGAGTTCTGCCAGTTGATAAAGAAGATGTACACAGGCATCACTCCGGAGATGCTGGCGATGATAAAGCAGATGAACGCAGCCAAGCCCAAGCCCGATGTCAGTATAAAAAGGATCGGCAAGGGGGAGACTATCGCCGGGTTCGCGACAACCAGATACCAGGTGACAAACAACGGTCATCCGGACCGGGTTCTGTGGTTGGCCGAGGATCCGCGCTTGAAAAAATATAACAATTCATTCTTTGATCAGGCGATGGACGGCATCAGAGAAATGAGTCGCTGTGATGATATCGGGATGAGCGGCGAATCTGTAGATACCTCTCCGGCTTACCTCAAGCTGATGAAGACTGGCTGGCTCATGAAGGAAGAGCTCGTAAACAAAGCCGAGGAGGGTGCGACATCGCAACTTGTCATAAATCTGGTCGAGAAGGACCTTCCCGCGTCGACTTTCAGCGTTCCGCAGGGCTACCGAAAAGTCCCTCTTTCACAGTTCGATATGGGGAATTAGTGGCCAGGAGCCTCGCTATCTGCTAGTTTTGATGCCTATCCTGATAAAATGGATTGTTGCAGGGAAGGGGGTGTCCGGCGGTGATTAAGGGGGGAACGGCGAAATGGTTTGTGACGACAGTTTTGAGTTTCTTGCTGTTGTCAGCGGCGGTCTCCCATGGCGCAGGGCCGGTTCACGGGGCAAAGGCCGCCAGCATGGGCACGGCTTTTCTTGCCGTCGCAGATGACCCTTCCGCGATCATATCCAATCCGGCCGGTCTGTCGAGGGTGAAGGGCACGAATATCTATGGCGGATTAACCCTCCTTGCGCCTTCAACCGAATATTCCAGTTTTTCCGGACGCAGTGAGAATACTGATTTTCAGGTTTTTATCCCACCTCACCTCTACATTTCATCCGATTTCGGGACCAAGGATATTGTCCTCGGGATCGGAATCTATTCTCCTTTCGGCATCGGCGGAAGAAAGTGGAGTGATACCGGGCCGACCAGGTACCTTGCGACCGAAAGCTCAATCGCCACCCTGTCGGCCAATCCGACCATCGCCTGGCAGCTGACGCCGAACCTCTCCATCGGTATCGGACTGGACTATATGATCGTCAGGAACAACGCCGAGAGGATGACGGACCAGAGTTCCTTTGGGGCAGGGGATGGGAAATTTTCCCTTGATGGTGAGGGGGATGGCTGGGGATACAACGCAGGGTTGTTGCTGAAAATTGGAAAGTTAAATTTTGCTGTTGCCTACAGAAGCGGAATTGAAGTCGATGTCAAAGGAACTGCCGAGCTAACCGGCATTGCCGCACCTCTACAATCTTTATTTGGTGGATCCCGATTTCAAACGGTCGCCAGAACCAGGATGAACTTCCCGGAAATCTGGAGTTTCGGTATTGCTTACTCTCCGACCAAAAGATTGACCCTTGCTGGTGATTTTGAACTTGCTCGGTGGTCCAGTTTTGATGAGGGAGCCATGGACTTTGAAACAGAGGTTCCCGGCGCGGGATTTGTCGACAGTACGACCAGTCTGGACTGGAGAGATTCCCGCCAGCTCAAGGTCGGTTTTGACTACAGGTATAGCGACAGGATCTCTCTAAGAGGAGGCTATGCCTTTATCGAGGCGTCGGTTCCGGACCATACCCTTGGGCCGGACAATCCTGATTCGGATCAGCATAATTTTTCACTCGGATTCGGCTATCAGGTCGGAAAGTATGTTATAGACTATTTCTATAACGCCGGGTTTTATGAAAAAAGAGCTGTGAACAACAGTATACTTGATGGCGAATATGAAAATTTTGTCCATTATACAGGTGTGAGCCTTGGGTATCGATTTTAGCTAATAACCCACTTTTTTCATCTCTTTGAAGGTGTGGTGCCCGGAAAAGTCAGTTAATCTCTGTCCTAAGGGAGGCCCCATGCGATTGTTGTTGCTGTTTTTTATTCTGTTTGTCAGCCTGACGACCTTAACCTGGGCCGCCAGCTATTCGTGCCGGGATTCTCAGGGGACGCTGCATTTTTCGGATAACCCTGCACAGCTACCGGACTCCTGTCGGAAAAACGTGCGACAGGTTGAGACAAAAAGAGCTTTTGGCTACAATCCTTCAGCGTCTTCTGCTGACACCCCGTCTGAGTCTGCACCGTCCGTGAACCTTTCTGCTGCCGAAATTTTCAAAGAAGAAGCGGACCAGAAACGGTTTGAGCAACTGCGGCAGCAGGTGGAAGCTGTGGTCAAGAAATATACTGATGGTGTTGCGTTAAAAGAAAAGTCAAATCGTCGTTGGCATTATGGCTCCAGAGCGGGACAGGCGCAAGGGGATCAGATGATCTATGACGCGGGGCAGGAAAAACTGCAACTTCTGGAAAAACTGAAGTCAGCAGATATCTCTGAACAACAACATACTCAGCTTCAGGATTTACTCAATCTGGGGCAGAAGTAACCGTTCACCAGTAGTAATCCCTTACTTATATTCTATATCTTAACGACAGGGGGCCTGATAGGTGTTAGCCCTGTGGTTGGATATGCCATTTTGCCAGAGATATTCCCCTGTTCTTTCCAGGCTGTGCGACGGATAAAACCTGCTCAACAAAATCTTTCCGATCCTGGTCGTCGAGAAAGATATCGCCCCCTGCGACGCTTCTGACGATGACGTACTGCAGAAGACCGGCGATGATATTTTTGGTTCTTGGCATGATGTAAAGGTGGGGTGACGTGTGGAGAACAATCTTTTCATTGTTCAGCAAGTTTGATATCAACTTCACCGGCAATCCCACGTCCCCGCTCAACCGCACGGCTCACCGCAGGCTGAGTCATACCAACCTGCCTGGCAACAGCGGTTGCCGTCATCCCCAGTTCCTGAACAGCCCAGTAGCAGAGCAAGCTGCGAGCACGAACCCGAACCGGTTGCTTGCTTGCACTCAAAAGATCGCTCTGCTCAACAGCAAAATAATCTGCAACAAGCTGCACAAGGTATTCAAAAGTTATCCCCTGCCGCTGGTAGTGGACCCGTTGATCCAAAAGTTCATCAGCTTGTGCCAACACCGATTCGACAAAATCACCATCGCCCAGAATCCGTTCGTCACTTTTGTGCTGCAACATTGACTTGGGTTGCTGTTTGACCTGGGACCAGCCACCGCTGCTGCGGATCAGGCCGCCACCGACCAGCTCGGGGCGCTTGCCCTGGTCTATCCCCTCGGCAACAAACTCCACGTATTTCCGCCTGGCAATCGCTTTTTTCTTGCTAAATAATTCAAGCAGCTCATCGGTTTGCTGCCAACCTGTTCTCGTTTTCCCCAGCAGGTAGCGGTGACCACACCAGGGGTAAGAGGCCAGTTGTTCAAGGGATGTAACCTGCCGCGCGCGAAGTGGATTCAGATGGATGTAGCGCACCAGTTCGAGCAGGTAGCTATCTTCCTGACAAAGGATCGATTTGTAACGATTCTGAAACAGGTGACCATGGCGGCGATGATGATGATTGTAACTGACAGCGTAACCGGTCAGCAGCCGCCGCATTAGGGTAGAGATCGGCACTTCTCCGGTTTTGAGCAGCAGGTGAAAATGGTTGGGGATTAAGGCCCAGGCGTAGCAGCGGGTTGCGGTTTCCGGCAAAAGAGTGGCCAAGCGACCGACAAAGTCAGAGCGGTCATTGTCGTCTTTGAAGATCGGTCGGCGTTCGATTCCACGACAGATAATATGATGAAGCGCTCCGGGCGCGTCTATGCGGGCTTGTCTTGGCATGGGGGAAGTATGACATAAGGAGGGAATGATGGAAAGGCATAATTACATGGGCGTCCCCCTTGGCTCTAAAAGGAGCTACTCTTTTGCGTTAACGGACTTTTTTACCCTTGACGGCCGGGGGCCTGATAAGTGTTAGCCATTTTTACAAGCATGGTTTGATTATGCCTGTTGTGACTTTTTCAATATATTCTTTTCGTTCATGGAATTCTTGCTCAGTAAGAATATCATTCCGATAAAGGCTACGGATAAAATCAATAGCCTCAACTTCGCCTTTTCTTGAATTGCATTCATGGCAAGAGATTGCGATGTTTCTATAGAAATTATCTCCTCCAATTGCCTGTGCTTTGATATGGTCAAGCACACATTTTTCCGCAGTTACTTTTTTAAGGCAATATATGCAACGATTACTGTCACGCTCAAGTAAAGACTCCAGATACTGGCGTCTCTTATAAAAATCAAGACCTTCAATGTCTAATGCGGTAATTGCTTCTTCCGACTCAACAACCAATCCCTCAATTTCGCTTGGAAACAGAACCTTTATCATGTGACCATTTCTATTTCGTTCTACAATCTGTATGCAACCTTTTTGATCCATGCTTCGAATTGTTTCTCGTACTTTATAACGACTCATTTTTGTGGTTGATTCAAGTGCAATAATACCAAACAGATGCTGCTCCCTATTGGATATCCGTGTATATGCCAACAGATGATAATACATTGCCCTTTCCCATGGATCACAGTCCATTTTTGGGAATAGATACTTCTCTATATTTTTTAATTCTGTTTGTAAATCCATAGCATCCTTCTTGAATGGCGCCGAGTAGCCCAAGGGCTGTTACCAGCCCCGGGCTCTCTAAGAACCGTGCGTGCGACTTTCACCGCATACGGCTCAAGCCCTCGCTAAAGCCGCTATGCGGCCCGGTTGTGGGGTTTCCAACGTTGAGCGGAGCCCCTATGGCTTTCGCTCTTACAAGTCTGACGTTGCAAGGGACAGG
>JAJRWF010000012.1 GCA_024276905.1 Deltaproteobacteria bacterium | reverse complement strand
TGGTACTTGAGAATCTGCCGCCAGCGTTCACGCAACTCCGTAATATCGGCGGCATAATCGATCTTTTCAGGGTCGGTTTCGAAATCATCTTCACGTTCAAAATCGAAACGATTGGCCAGGATTTCCGTTGCCAGTGTTTTTACCTGTCCTATGCGCTGAGCGAGCAGTTTTCGCCCCAGCTGCGGCAGATCAAGGCGCCCGCCGCGAATCGCTTCATCAATTCGCCGCTCATGGGCAGAAAGTTCTGCGACATCAGACTTCAGCAAAAACCGCTTTTGGCCATCCAGTTGCTTGAGATAAAGCGCGTAAGCAGCATCGGAAAGATTATCGTCCAGTTCCTTGTGGCTGTAGTGGTGCCGGCTCAGCTGCTGTTGCAGCATATGCCCGAGCAGGCGCGCCCGGTTGGTATTAAAGCTGCGCTCAGTTGCCGCCTGAGCAAAACCCACCAGCAACAGCAGCAGGACAACAACTGAAACCCGAACTTTAAGACTTTTGAGATTCTGCATGATCGATGCAATCCTTCTGATGACGATATAGAATCGGTTTAACGCTGATAAGGTTTCAAGCGGATGATGCCGACATCAATCAGTCGATTTTCAACCGCAGTCGGGCAGCCGGTGTCTCCGTCGCCGAGCGACCCGTAAGGTTCCCCCGCCACCGGTTGCCCACGGGTGCGGGTCCGCGCCGCCAGGCAGTAGCGTCCACCGGCAGGGACGTAAAGCTGAAAACGTCCGTCGGAACCGACCACGGCCGAGGTGTAATCCGGCATGCGGCGAAAATCAGCATCGCTATATGCCAGAGCAAATGCTCCGGGCAGAGGCTTTTCTGCAGAATCAACCAGGCGGCCGGTAAAACCGGTTTTCCCCCAACCAAGACTACCGCTGCGTAAGATGACCGGCTGTCCGGCCCTGACTCCCTGAAGGATAAAGTCGGCTTGACTGATCCGGCCTGTCTCAACCCTGACCGGGTTGTCCTGTGGCAAAGCCCAAGCATCACCAACCTGTGGCGGACCGGCCTCGCCCCCGTCATGCCGCCAACGAGCGACCAGATAGTAGCGCCCTTCAACCAGATCGATAAAATAGTGGCCCTCAGGATCGGTCCGGGCACCGAAATCTGCCGGGCCACGCAGGCTGGTACTGGTGTTGCGGTAGGCGTAGACCCAGGCGTTGGCAACCGCTCTACCGTCCCGATCTCTGGCCTGCCCGCTGATTCCGGTTTCTGATCCGGGACTGACAGCATCCGGTTGGCTGCGCGAAATACAGCCCCCGAGCAGGCAGGTAAACAGCAACAGGCTGAAAAAAAATCGGTCCATAGATTCCGGGTCATTAGAAAACAACTTGAGTAGACAGGGTACCGCGCACCGGCAGTTGCAGCAAGGATAAAGCTGTCTGATCCGGTCAGATAATCCGGTTTTTCTGCTCACCGGCGATAAAAGCGTCCAGATTCTCCAGGGCAATATTGATCAATCGTTGTCGTGCTGCCCTTGTTCCCCAGGCAATATGCGGCGTCAGCAGGGTCCTGGGTGCATCGAGCAGAGGGTGATCCTCCGGCGGGGGCTCAACGCCGAGAACATCGGCCGCATACCCGGCCAGGCGACCTTCGTGCAGGGCTTCGGCAACCCTAGTTTCATCAACCAGCAGACCGCGGCCAGTATTGATCAGCAGAGCACCGGCTTTCATCTGCGCGATAAAATGACCATCGACCAGACCCTGTGTCCGGTCATTGAGGGGACAGTGGAGTGAAATGATGTCGCTGTCGGCCACCAGCCGTTGTAATGCAACAAAGCTGACTTGCGGCCAGCCCCCACGATAATTCTCGGGATGAGCCGTAAAAACCTGGACTCTCATTCCGAACGCCTGTGCAACCCGGGCGACTTCCTGCGCAATCTGACCGAAGCCGACCAGCCCGAGAGTCAGCCCGGCCAGCTCTATCAACGGCCGGTCGATCAGGCAGGGCTCGGCACTGCGGCTCCAGCTGCGATCTGTCACCAGTTGATTATGGTGCAGCAACTGATGGGTCAGCCCCAGGATCAGGCCAAAAGTCAGCTGGCAGACCGAATGTGAACTGTATCCGGGGATATTGGTCACGGCGATATTTCGCTCCCGGCAGACCCCGAGATCAACAACATTATAGCCGGTTGCCAGTACCCCGATGTAGCGCAGATCTGACAACCGTTCAAGTTCGGGTTGCAACAACAAGACCTTGTTGGTCAAAAGCACCTCGGCGTCACAAGCCCGTTCGAGGAGCTCGGTCGCGGTGGTCCGGGGATAAACTTCCAGCTCACCATAAGCATGGAATCCGTCCCAGCTCAGGTCGCCGGGATTGGCTCCATGACCGTCGAGAATCACGATTTTCATTATTCCAGCCCCTGTCGATAGTTAAACTTGCTGCAATTGGGGGGGTCATTACGGCGCCTAACCGCCTCCAGGACCTCTTTGCCACGGGCCGAGAACGCCCCCAGGTGCGAAAGATCGACCACAAAATGCCGACAGCCGAAACTTTCCAGTTCGGTCTGTTCGGCAATAAAGGAAAAATCGGTTAAGCTGTCGAGGCTGGTGACCCCCCGCCGCTGCTGAACCCGGTAGGCATCACCGCGATCACTGACCACCGGCGCCCCCCCTTTCAGCTGCCGGATTTCAATCCGTGAACGCAGCAACGGCACACTGGCATAGATCGTCAAGGCCAGATCAATCCCCGGATCTCGTTGCAGCAACGCGGCCAGATTGTCACGATCATCCTCGATATAGAGTTCTGCCTCACAGATCCCCAGCTCGCGCCAGGCCAGCAGGGCCTGATGGTTGAGCGAAAAAAGCCTGAAGCTGCTGTAAAGAATCACGCCCTCCAGTTTTTCGAAGAGCAGGAAATCACCCAGGTTATTGAGCCGAAAACGCCGGAACCCCTGCTGATGAAGCTGCGTGACCATCTGTCGCACAGCACGCCAGTCATCGCCGATCAGCACAAAAGGGACATCCCAGATCACCTGGTCATTGCGTTTGCGCAAGGTTGTCGCGGCATGCAGGTTGGCGGCGGAGAGCGCGACAACCAATTGATCGACCTTATCCTCCTGCAACAGGCGTTGTTCCCCGGCATCACGCAACTGAACCCGTAGCTGAGGGTTCGACTTCCGTGCTGTTTGTGGCGGCAATAAGGCGGCCAGGGCCGTTGCAACTCCATCCGCGGGGCCTTCCGGCGGTTCGGGCCAAGTCTGTGCAACCTCGGCATAGAACTGCCGCCGGACTTCCTTAAGTCGCTTGGGGGGTACAAAGAGATCGGCTGCCACCTCAACCTGCAGATGGCGCAAACTGAAGGGAGCCTTGTCGGTCGCGGCAAAAACCTTGTGTAACAACCGCCGATCAAGCCCGCGCTCGCTGGCGGTAAATGTTTCGAGCGGGTAGTCAGCCTCCCAGGTTCGCCCACGGCCCGCGGCTCTGAGTCTGATTCCTGTCGGGTTGAGTTGCAGGTCAAGATCAAGCGGAGTCCGCGGAACCGGCAACTGCTGCAATTTTTTGCGACAGGCCTGATCACTCATACTGAACGCCGCACTTGATGAAACCTTGAACACCGAATCGCCGCTGCCGAAACGATCAGTAAACGGGGTTGCCACACTGACAAACCCCTTGTTGAGACGAGGAACCTGACGTTTTCCCTGTTGCAGACTGCGCAGGGTAAATGCGGTCCCGGCCCGGTCGCTGCATGGTTGAACCCGCAGACGATCCCCGACCTGCAGGGGAGCGCTGCTGCGAAAACTGATTTCTCGGCCGCGAACCCGTTCGATCTCACCCAGGTACTGCCCGGTTGCGCCCTTGACCGAGGGAATGGCGATATCCTGAGGGTGGCTCCCGCCAAGAAAACCCTTGGTCGGTTTACGGCCGAAACTGGCCTTGAGCAGCTGTTTGGCCTCGCTGACCAGCTCCTTGCGTTGCTGGGGTGGTGCATCAAGCACCATCCGGTAGGCGGCGACCACATTATGCACATACTCGGCGCTCTTCATCCGGCCTTCGATCTTGAGACTCATTACCCCGGCTTCAAGGAGTTGCGGCAGCAGATCAATCGCCGACAGATCGTTGGTCGAAAAATAGTACCCCTGTTGCTGACGCTGACGATGCTGACGACGACAAGGCTGGGCGCAACGTCCGCGGTTGCCGCTCATCCCACCCAGGAAGGAAGAGAAATAACATTGGCCGGAAAAAGAGAAGCACAGCGCCCCATGAATAAAGTGTTCCAGCTCGATTTGCGTTTGCCGCCGGATCTCTGCAATTTCTTCCAGGGTCAATTCCCGCGCCAGAACTGCGCGGGTAAAACCCATCTGTTCAAGCATTTTGACCCCGGCGGCATTATGGACCGTCATCTGGGTTGAAGCGTGCAGTTCCAGGCCGGGGAAATGGGTTCTGGCCAGCTGCCAGATGCCCAGATCCTGAATAATAAGGCCATCGACTCCGAGCTGCTGCAGCGCACCCAGGGTTTCGACCAGTTGCGGCAATTCCTGCTCTTTAACCAGGGTATTGAGGGTGACATAAAGACGGCACCCCTCGCGGCGGACATAACGACAGAGCAATTCGATTTCGCGCAGCGAAAAGTTCTTCGCCTTGGCCCGGGCCGAGAACTCCTTGAGGCCGACATAGACCGCGTCGGCACCGGCGGCCATCGCGGCAAAGAAAGACTCCAGGCTGCCGGCCGGAGCTAGCAGTTCCGCATTCTCTGCAGAGATCCGTTGCGTCATCAGTTCTTCTTGCCCGTCAGCATCTTCTCGATCAGCTGCAGACTGGAGCCGGCAACAAAACGACCATCAACCCAGTATTTCGGCGTGCCGTGAATCCCGAGCTGTTGGCCCAGGCGCTGATGTTCCTGCAGCAGACCATTGTCCTTGAATTTCGGTAACGGTTGTCCGTCAAAGGCACCGCCCATCACTTCTTCATAGGCGATTTCCGGCTCGGCAGCAGACAGGATGTAGGCGGCCTTGGCTTCGGCCTCAGGATGGATATTGAGCGGAAAGAGAAAAATGTAGCGGGTCACATCGGTGCGACCGGCAAAAAAAGCCGATCCCTCACGACAGTAGGGACAGTCCGGGTCAGCAACCTCTATCACCTGATGGGGTCCCTTGCCGATAACGATTGCCTTGTCGAGCGGAAACAGACCGGCTTTCTGGGTCATCAGATAGACCTTGGCCTGCTGGGTCAGGTTCTGCGCATCTCGGGTCCAGATCTCGCCAGTCAGCAGGTGTCCAGTTGCCGGGACGTAGTAGACAATTTCACTCTGGTCGACCACCACCTGGTAGACGCCGTCAATCGGAGTGGGCGAAACCTGCTGATAGTTGATATTCGGATAGTCCCGCAGCAACGACCGGGTCACATCTTCGGTAGCAGCCACTGCGGACAGGGGGACAAGGAACAGGGCGGCAAGAACAATAAAGACTTTAAACATAGGCTTCTCGATTTCTCCAACAAGAAAAGAAGGGACCACAGACAGCAACTTCTGCAGTATCATAGCTCAGCAGGCGGCGCGACGAAAGGGGAAGCGCTTGCTGAGCGCGGTCATTTGTGCTAGTTAATGGAAGTTCTTTTTCTGTATCGCCTCCTTTTGCTGCCCGGGCAGCCTGCGGAAATGGAACACACCTTCCTCAGCGACAGGAGCTGCTATGGGGTTCGGCACCGTTACCGAGATCAGCTATCTGAAGAAAATTTTCTTCTTCACCCATCTGATGGGCCTGCTGTCCGCAATTTTTTTCCCCTTCATGGCCCAACTGATCGTCGGTGAGGCGGCTTTTTACGCACCCTTTATCCTCCTTTGTATCCTTTTCAGCTACGGGCTGTCGGTCTCTTCTTTTCTTTTTGTTCGCAGTTCTCTCAAAAAACAACTGCGCCAGCAATTGCTGCTGCTGTTACCGTTGACCGGAGAAATCCAGACCAGTGGCGAAACCCTCGAAAGTCTCTCCAGGGCTCTCGAAAAAGGGGTCGGACAGGTTCAGAACCTGGTTGAGAAAATGCTCAAAACCGCCAGCCAGCTGATCCCCCATTACCGCAGTCTGGCCCAGGCCAGCCTCTATCTGAGCGACCGCGCCAACGATGGCCTGGCCGCCGCAAAAATTACCCGCAAAGATGTTGAGGTCATGGAGTCGAAACAGGCCGATGTCCAGACCCTGATGCACCAGTTTTCACACCGCTCTCAGGATGAAGCCGCTCTTTCGCGGGAGCTGGCCGCTTCGCTCGAAGAGATGGCAATGGCGATAGATCACTCGACCATGAAGTTCATCGAAACCACCACTGCGGTTGAAGAAATGACCGCCAGTGTCAGCGAAGTGTCCAATCAGGCCGACGAAATTGCGCGCTCGGTAGAAGGGACGGCCCAGAGTCTCGACACTATCGGCGAATCTTTCGAACAGATCCGCAAGGGCGCGGCATTGAGCAACGATTCGGTGCAGCAGGTCAAGACCGACGCCCAGGAAGGACTGCGGATGATGCAGCAGTCCCTTGAGGAGACCGAGCAGGTCGTTGCCAACAGTACCCAGGCCACAACCGCTATGGAGCGGTTGGCCAGACAGGCCCAGCAGGTCAGCAAGATCATCGGTGTCATCAAGGATCTGGTCAGCGATACCGAACTGCTGGCCTTTAATGCGGCGATTATTGCTGCCAAAGCGGGAGATGAAGGGAAAAGTTTTGCCGTGGTCGTCGAAGAGATCAAGGATCTGGCCGACCGCACCACCTCCAGCGCCCAGGACATCCAGCGTATTATCCAGGCCATCCGCCAGGATACCGATGAGGCCCTTCAGGCCGTTGAAACAACGGCTGAACGCATTGCTCAAGGCCGGGAACTTGCTCTGAACACTGATGATGCATTGCAGAAAATCGTCCGTTCCGTGACGCTGGCCTCATCGGCTGCCGATGAAATCAACCGTTTGACGATCAGTCAGGGCAGCGAGGCGCAGAATCTGCTGAAGGATGCCGGAACCAGCCTGCGGTCGGTGCGTGCGGTCGCACGGGCAATGAAGGAACAACGCACCGGAATCAACCGCATCCAGGATGGTGTTACCGAGATGAAATCTGCTGCCGATCAGGTTGCACGCGGCATGGAAGAACAGGTCCGGGCGACCCGCGAACTTGATCGCGGCCTCGCTGAACGCGAAGAACAGGTCAGAGTGATGAACGAAGCCAACCAGTTCCAGCAGGAAGCCTCACAGCGCCTGATCACCCATTTTTCCACCGCCGAGGACCGGCTGAACAAAAATGTGTTGCGCGCGGTCTCAATCGCCGAAGAAATCGCCGAGCTTGAACAGCTGACCTCGAAGCTGCATGAACTGGGCGGAACCTTCAGGCTTAAAATTGAAGCGGTGACCCCATTCCCGGCAGAAAAAAACAGCCCCTGATTCAATAAATATCAAAAACAGAAACTGCATCTTTCTCACGGCAAAAGAACGGGCTGCTCCAGCAGAAGACAGCCCGTTTCTTATCCCTGATTCTGCCTGCTGCCGAAATCAGCCGTCGGCCACCCCCAACTTGCGCAGAATGGTGATCATCGGACACCAGTTGGTAAACGCACTCTGGAACAGGTTCAGCCCGACAAAGCCGGTGAAATAGAGCCAGTTGGGGGAATGAACCTGAGACAGGACAACGCTCAGCATAATGAAGAATCCGGCAATCAGGCGCAGATAGCGATTTACAGTCATTTCTTTTCTCCTCTTTTTTACCCCGGTGCGGGGCCTGGTAGCGGTTGTTTAAAAACTGTATCTTATGCCGACATAGGCATTGGTGTTCTTTTCAAACTGACCGAAAAATGTGTCAAGATTCTCTCCACCGAACAGATTTGCACCAGCCGTCAGCAGCCAGGCGTCGGTCAGCTTGTAGCTGAGGTTCGGCCGCAGGTAAAAATCGGCATCGCTGGGCGACCAGAAGGTGAACAGCGAAAGGGTCAGGTTCTGGTTCAGCAACAGGCGTGTCAGCCGCAGGGTCAGCAGATGACGAAATTCATCGCGCTGTGGCGTGCCGGACGGCAGGGTCTGCCTGTAGGCAGTGTAATCCTGCAGATACTCCAGGTAATACTGGAATCCGGCAGTCAGCTCGGGGAGCAGTTCACGCTCAAACCCGCCCAGAAACCGCAGCTCGGAGTTCGGGACCAGCGGGTCGTCACAGCTGCGATCGTCGGCCGAATCATACCAGGAGAACTCGACGTTCCCGACCCCGCCGAAGAGCGGTGCCCGCAAGCTGGCACCATAGACGTTTAATTCGTTAAAAATATTGGTTCCACTGGCGACATCAAAACCCGTAGGGCTTTTCCAGAAGCCACGATAAATATAAATGGCCGACTCAGTACTGCCGAAATTGTGCGACAGCCGCAGAGCCAGTTCGTCGTCACTCAGCCAGGTGTCGGGTCGTGTGACCCGCGAGGAGTCATTTTCACCGGCCAGACGGCCGAGCAGAGGGTTAAAGTAGGAGATTCGCTCACCGCTGATATAGCGATCAGGATCGAACTGCGGCGTGTAGACGACATCGACTGTACCCCAGTCGGGGAACCAACTCAGCATCAGGGCATCAGAGGGTGCCTTGAGATATTCCGTATCACGGCCGATGAAAAACGATTGCCAGTCCTTGGGGAACAGATCATTCAGAAAAATCAGGTCGCCGGTACCCCAGGTCAGAATCTGGCGGCCAAGCTTGATATCGACCGTGTCGAGCGGTGAAAAGAGCAGATTGGCTTCGCGCAGATCGAACAGCCCACTGCCGCGATTGAGGTTCTGATTCTGATTGTCGAGAACTCCGTCGGCGAGCAGATCACCCCGCAGGGTCCAGCTGTAGAGGTCCTGTTGCTGTGCCGCTTCCAGTTGCAATCGGCCCTCAAACAGGCTGATCGAATCCTGATGGGCATCATTCTGCAAGCGAATCCCGCCGCGCAGTTCGGAAAACCCATGCAGCTCGAATCCGCCCAGGTCGAAGGCCTGGCCGCTACCGCGACTCGCTATGAGCAGCAGTATCAGCAGCAGCGCCCGGTTAAGAAATTTCATTGCCGGACCTCACGTGGTGGCCGGCGTAAAAAACGTTCGGTGAAAATCCGCTTCTTCAAACCGATATCGTACTTGACCCGACTGAAGCTGTTGACGGTTTTGCTGCCACTATTCAGATCTTCGGCGACCGCCTCAAGGACTGTCGGGTAGCCATCGATCGTTTCAATTTTCACTGCGCTGACGCGCCGGTAAAGCTTGTCGCTCTTGTCGTAGTACTCGGCTTTCAAGGGCAGATAGGTCTGCTTGTCGATCCAGACCATGTAATATGAAAATTCGACACTGTCTGGATCTTTTGGACTGTTTTTAATCATCCAGCTGTCATTATTTTCACTGACCAGCTGATGGTTGTCTTCGTCGGGACCGCGTCCCGAGATATCCTCATAAAGGAAGTCCGAACCGACAAAACTGGTCCGTTTGTCACCCGGTGCAATCCTTTTTTTCAGATTGAGAGCCGGCAACCAGAGCCAGCGGTCATCGTCGCCACCGACTTTCTTCCAGACCAGATACGCCATCTTGCGCACATCGGCCGGTTCGCGAAAATAGACGTAAAATTTCTGATTCGCATTACGGCTGTTGAGGCGTAAAACCGTAAATTGCCGTTCACGTGTTCCACCCTTGGCATCATAAATGGTCATGCGGACATCGGCCCGACCATCGTTACCCGCATAGTAGGAGGCCAGATTGGCTTTTTCGATAATCTGTTCAACATCCGTCGCCTGAGCGGCAAACGGCAAAAAAAGAGTCAAAATCAACAGGATTGTTTTCATCATGCATCTCCTTTTCCTGAACGATCATTCGGGAAGGCCCACTTTTGCAAACTGGTCAACAAGGCTGGTAGGAGAAAGAGCGTTGCCAGCCAGCTGACAGCCATGATGGCGGCAATAAAGAACCCGACCGTATTGTAAGGAACCAGCGGAGCCACCAGCAGGGGGGTGAAGCCGATCGAGATAATAATCGCGTTGCGGCTGATCGCCGTGGCCGGTTCCTTGAACATCTCGGTGGCTGCCCGTTGCCAGCTGCCGAGCTGTTGTTGCAACTGGCGCGCACGTTCTAGAAAGTGAATGGCAAAATCGACCGACAATCCCAGGGTCATGGCTGACAGAATGGCAACCGGCATATCATAGTCCTTGCCCGCCAGGCCGATCATCCCGTAGATCAGTGTAATCGTGACCGACAGGGGGATCATCGCCAGCAACCCGAACAGCAGCGAGCGGAAGAGGACGATCATCATCACCAGCACCACGACAAAGGAGCTGCCCAGAGAGGCAAGCATTCCGGTGACCATCTTGTCCTGCCAGACGACGTTGAGGTAGGTCAGACCGGCCCAGGCGTGCTTCATCGGTACGGGCGGCGGATTGGCAATAAAGAACCGCTCGACATCCGCGACCACCTTTTCCATGTCCTTGTTGTCACCACTTTTGAGTTGTACCCACAAATTTGCTTTCTGGTAGTCACGGGTCACCAGATGGAAAAGAGCATCTTTCTTTTTCATCCCTTCAAGCTGGGTGAAAACCTGGGCAACCGCCGGAACAGAGCCGGGCACAGCATAACGTTCTCTATTTCGTTCGTCATTCTGGTCGCTGCGATACTGCAGCTCATAAGACGCCTTCTTAAGGGCATCAACCGCTGAGGTTGATTTGCCGACCGTTTCGTCCTCGGCCAGAAACTGCTGTAATTTTTCAACATAGCGCAACACTTCCGGTTGCTTGAACAATGGGGCATCAAACGCCGCCAGTTGACGTCCGGCAAAGGCGCCAAAACCATTGGCCAGTCGTTTATCTATCCGGGCCAGGGCCGCATCAAGTAACTGTTCACCTGCACCCTGCTCCTTGAGCTCACCAACCAGCTGACCAATCTCTGCCTGCGGCGCAGCGGCCAGAGATTGCAGTTGTGATTCAAGGGTTGCACGTGTCAGCCCCTGTGGGTCGAGATAGGAAACCTCATCTCCAAGCCACTGCCAGCCTCCCAGAACCTGAGCGTCGAATCTGGCGGCGATTTGCTGCAGCTGTTGATTGAAGCTCCCGGCATCAGGCGCTTTTCCGAGCGAGTCCAGAGCTGTCAGAAACTTGCTGCTCCTCTGTGGCCAGAGCGTCCCGAGTTCCTCACGAGCGCGGGACTTGAGTAAGGTCGTTGCGCGAGCCGGGTCGAAAGCGGACCGACCCTCTCCTTCAAGGGTCAGGTAGGCGGTATAGGTGCCGCCGAAATGTTTATTCAGTACGGCGTCGGCCTTACGGATCTCGTGGTCGGCAGCAAACCACTTGACCGGATTGTCGTTCACCTCGATCTTGCTGATACCGACAGCCGAAATTGCCACCAGCACGAGAGTCACCAGCATAATCAGGCGGCGACGCTCAAAACTGAAGCCTCCGAGCCCTTCGAGGAAGCGGGTCAGCCAACTCTGCGGACGCACCTGCTCCTGATCGCTATGCTGCAGCTTCTGCAAGGATTTTTCGGAAATGGCCAACATGATATAGGCCGGCACCAGGGTCATGGTCAGCAACCAGGCCAGACCGACGCCGAAAGCGATATGTGCACCGAAAATCCGCACCGGCGGAATCGGGGTGAAGATCAGGGAGCCGAAACCGGCCATGGTGGTCAAACTGGTGAAGAGCATCGGCTTGAACAGATGGCCGATCACATGCCGCAAGGCGTCCCGTTTATTGTTGTAAAGGTGGTAGCGGTCATAGAATTCGCTGATCACATGCACTGAGTCAGCCACCGCGATCGGCATCAGGAAGATCGCGATCATCGAACTCATGATATGCACGTCATAACCGAGCCCGATCAGCAGGCCCATGGTGCAGATCACGCTGGTTATCGCTACCAGCATCGGGGCGATAACAATACTGATGCGACGGAAAAAAAACAGCAGCAGGATAAAAATAACCAGCATCGCCAATGGTGCCGAGGTCGCCATCTGTACCAGCATTTCAATCCCGAAGGTATCTTCAGCGACCGGCAGCCCGGTAATGTGGACTTCGTCCTCACCATCCCACTCAGCGGTCAGATGGCGCACCAGATTGGCAACATTGTAGCTGAACGTCTTCTCCCTGATCGGGATATAGAGACTTATCGCCTTACCATCTTCCGCCACCAGGGTGCCATAATAGAGTGGATTGCCCAGGGCGTCATCGCGAATCTGCAAGGCTTCTTCACGGTTCTTCGGTGGCTGTTCCATCAGATACTCAAGCTTAAGGGCGCCAAGCTCGGCCTGCTTGAGATTATCGACGACACTCGGACCGATCAGCTCACGGCCGATGATCGCGCTCTGACCGTCTTCGGTGAACAGCCGGTTGGGATCGACCATGAACGCCTTGTTAAGTCCGCGCTGCCAGGCGCCCTGTGGGGTCAAATCCAGAACTTCGTCACGTGGTGTCTGGCCATCGACGCCCGGGAAGTGGACTTTAACCAACCCTTTTTCCGTCGGTTGCAGACTGAGCAGCGCCCCGGTCAGATCATAGATCCGGCCCAGGGTTCCGGGGTTGAAGATGCCGTCAGGGTCGGTTTCGTTGCTGATGCCGACGATAACGAAATCATACAGATCGTAGAGTTCCTTGATCTGGTGGTGGTAGATACGCACCGGTTCATCGGCCGAGAGCATATTTTCCGGGTCGTTATCAAAGTGAACCTTGGGGAACTGGGCGCCGAACAGCACCACCGCCAGAAGGGTCAACCCGGCCACCAGCCAGGGAAGACGGATACTGAAATTTGTCAGCCAGAGTTTCATTGTGGTATTCCTCCTTAACATTCATAAAGACATATATATTGTTTTATGGTTTATGTCAAGGCCTATCCCCGTCTTGGAAATTTTCCGCGTGAAGGCCCTGGGCATCGACGCTCACAGCAAGGGCGGATCCAATAAATATAACTGTTTCAGGGGAAGCTATTCGGCGGAATTCTGCCGTGTCAGTTTCAGAATTGAGCGATTGATTTTTTCAATGACGGAATTTCCGACGGCCTGGTTGCACATCAGATAGCGTTTATTGCCGGTGGGAATATCCTCCATCGTGACAACAATAAACGCATCGGTTTGCAATTCCGCGGAACGAATCAGCATGTCGATTTCCTCCGGCGCGGTCAGCATATAGGAGGCTCGACCCTTCATAAGCAGCTTCGGCAATAAATTCTGCTGGCCGGAAATGACACGAGTTCTCGGAGCACCTTCTTCGATCAAGCGGTCAATAACCGCGCCGTAAGAAAAGGCCTTCAGGGTTGCCATGGTCAGCGCTTTGTCTGCGAACACCTGGCGCAGGGTTTTATATGACGCAAACAAAGCTCGTTGTTTTTTCGTCGTCAGGAGGACAACAGGCTTGTTCTGATATATCGGCAGGCTGAATTTTGCATATGTTTCACGCTCCGGGTTTTTAAACCAGCCGATCGAACAATGAGCATTATGGTGCTGCTTGATTTCCCGCATGATCCGGTTTGGCGGCAGTGATTTAAATTCGGTTTCCAGACCGGCATCCTGAAAAATACTTCGGGTTAATTCCAGCAGGAACCCCGTAGCCTGTCCTGCCTCGGTGTAGTAATAAGGCGGTCGCTCAAAATATGACAGGGTCAGAGGGGCACAGATGGCAACCTGTGGGAAGAGCAGCAGATAGAACAGGGTAAGGGTTGAGCGGTAGCGCATGGTTCTTCTCCTGCCATTTCAGTCAACAGCCCTGTGAGTGAAGAAACGCTATCAGAAGGCGGGTTGATGTCAAGAGCCGGAGGCTTTGCTCAGAGACAGAAATATTCATCCAGGCGTCAAGAATTGTTCCTTTAAATTGTGGGACAAAAAAGCCTCTATTGCCTGCAGTGTCTCAGCCGGGCGGTCACGAAACGGGGCATGGTCACAGTCGGACAGAATGATGACCTCGGTATCACCGGGAAGTTTCGCGGTGATCTTTTCCAGTTGCAGAAGTGTTCCGTAGTTGTCGTCCCGACCCTGGATCAGCAGAACCGGCAGCTTGATTTGGGGCAGGTAGGCTTCAATATTCCAGTCCCGAAACTCAGGCTGGAGCCAGATCTGACTCCAGCCGAGAAAGGTGTAATCGACTCTGTCGCCATGATAGCGGGCCAACTGCTTACGCAAACCGGCTTTCCGGTAGGCACTCTGCACGGCAGCAATACTTGTTATGGTGAGTTCTTCGACAAAGACATGCGGAGCCATCAGGATCAGCCCCAGGATGCGGCCGTCGACAAGGCCGCCGACGTTGATCAGGGCAATGGAGGCACCGTCACTGTGCCCAACCAGCACGGCCTTTTGAACTTCCGCAGCATCCAGAACCTTCGGCAGCACCTTCAGCGCTTCGTCGTGCATAAATCCGGGTGAGCGGGGCAGTGGACAGGGGCTCGAGCCACCGTAGCCACTCCGACTGTAAGCCAGAACCGGACAACCGGTCAGCTCGGCCAATTGACGTGGAAAATTCTTCCACATCGCAACACAGCCCAGCCCTTCATGCAGCAAAACCAGTGTCAGGGCAGCACTGCGGTGCGGAGTCAGCAGCTGATATTCGAGATTGACACCATCAATATTGAAGAAGCCCTGTGTTTCCAGCAAGAAACGACCTCCATATCCCCCGCTTCTCCGCAGGTTAGCCCCCCGAAACAATAGAGATCAAACACAGCTCGCTGCCATCGGGAATTTCAATCTGCTCCTCACCGGCAAGGATCATCTTGCCATTAAGAACAATATTGAGATTCGGGTCGTTCAGCACCTCATGCGCCGCGGGCAGTTTGCGCTGCAGCAACCGACGCAGTTCGCCCAGGTGCGCAACCTGTTCATCGACAACGATGCCCTGTTCTGGAATACCGGGCAATTCACAGGGGAACTTGACCCTGATGCTGTAGCCGGTGACAATTTTCGACAACCGGGTATGCCAGTCGAGTGCGGGTAGCCCTTCACTGTTAAGGCCTGTCATCCGGTAGAAACGCTGCTTGAGCGCCTCGAATTGCTCGCGATCAATCTTTTCGCCCTGGAAGGGCCCGACCTTGATCGGTTCATCAAACCAGCGCGGCGGCAAGCTGTCATCAGCAGCACGCAGACCAAAACGGAAGTTGAGCATCCGCTCCAGCCCGGTGATGTTACGCCCGATCTCATCCAGCTCGGTCCCGCTCAAAGGCAGGCCGGTCAGCTCGCCGACCTGGGTGGCAAAATCATCCAGATCGAGGGTTGATGGCGAGTTGAACAGTTTGGTGTTGAAACGACAGACGCCGAGCGCGTCGCCGACGGCAAAGGTATTTTCGCAGCGCCGCACCGCGTGTTCCTTGCCTGCATACGCGGTCGGTTCGGGCGAAACCACACCGCCGTAGAGCGCGGTCTTGAAGTCGGCATCATCATTGATGCGGGCGTTGATCTCCAGGGTGGCGCGGTTACGCAGATGATCCATGCCGCGGGTCGCGACCGCCAGGCCCAGGGCAAAAGCCTTGAGAATCCGAGCGTCGTGGGGGTCCGATTGAAACAGGCCCTTGGAGGCCATGCAGTATTGCAGCGCTTCGGCGGGATACTTCCCCGCTTCCACTGCCCGGCTGGAAAGTGCGATCGTTTCGCCGAAGCCTTCGCGCCTGGCGGTAATGAACAACAGTTGCTCGATCACCGGGTAATTCCCCCAGCTCAGATCGAGCCCACCGGTGGTCTGCTGATCAATGATGCCGCGCTGGTAAAGTTCCATCGCCCAGGCAATCGCACTGCCGGTGCTGGAGGCATCGAGCGCCAGATCATTGATGATGTTGTTCAGGCGCAGGACCTGCTCCGGTTCCTTGATGCCGATATTGGGGCCGAACTTGCCAACGATGATATATTCGGGGCCTTCGCCCTTGTCGTACTGGTCGAACTGACCATCGTTGTTGATGCCGTTGTAGGTACGACCCTTGTGATGTTCGAGGCCACTCTGCTCCTTGTCGTAACTGGCGTTGCCGTTGAGCCCCTTCAACGCACTGGCACCCCAACCGCCCTTGCCGCCGGGCAGCATGTCATTGTTGGCCCGGCAACAGACCGGGCACTTGTAGCACCCGCTCATTCCCGGCCGGTAGGGGTCGAAGTTGTCGGCATCAAGACTGTCGTGCCAGGTGGTTTCCTGATTGTTCTTGGTGCCCATGGCGCCCAGCACCCGACTCGGTTTGTAAAGAAAGGGCGTACCGACCTTTTTCAGTGCATTCTGGACCACACTGGCGCTGAGGATTTTTTTACCCAGCTCACGATTGGTCTTTTTGTAGACTGCGGAAAGTTCAAAGTCCGGCAGCTGACCTTGAATCAGGATTGCCTTCAGTTGCAGGGCGCCCATCTTGGCGCCGCCGCCGCCACGCGCCCAGATCGCCTTTTCGCCCGCCATGATCCCGCTGCACAGCACCTGATTTTCACCGGCGCTGCTGATCCGCGCCATCGCCATGTCTTTTCGTTCCGTACAATCGAAATCGCGCTCGATTGCAGCAGTAAATTCAATATTGTCCATGCCTGTATAGGGACCGGCATCGATAAAACTGACCTCTTGCTGCGTGATTTTAAGCAGGGTCCACTGCGGATTTCGGCCGTAAAGCACCAGATGGTCGTAGCCGTGACGTTTCAGATAGGTGGGGAAATAATCCCCGGCATTGCTATCGAGGATCGCGCAGCTCTCCGGCGAACGACTACTGACGTTGCCGCGCGTGGCACCCGGCATATTGCTGGTCAGGACTCCGGCACCGAAGATCAGGGGGACTTCGGGATCGAGCGCATCCTTATCTTCCTGCAGCAGGTTGTAGAGTAGATACATGTTGCCGCCGCGCCCGGCGAGAAAATTCTGCACCGCATCGAGCGGCAGATAGGCCCGTCGGCAGTTTTGTTGTTCAAGATCGACAAAAAGCACCGCACCCTGACTCGGGTACTGGGGGACGTCATGCATCCGGCCTAAAATCTGTGTGATACGCTGTCTGGTATCCATCCTATCCTCTCCCTGAATGCTGTCAGAAGAGCAGAACCGGGCACTTGACTGCACGGATAATCTGGTTTGCCACCGAACCGAACATGACATCGCGCAAACCGCCACCGCCAGGGTGGCGACCGATAATCACCAGCTCAACGTTCTGTTGTTCGACAACTTTCGGAATCACTTCGCCGGGAGTTCCCAGCTCAAGCAGTAATTTCGGTTCAAAACCTGCGTCCCGAAAAGGCGCGGCCAGTTTTTCCAGGATCCGTCGGCCCGATTTCTCGGCCGCTTCATGAACCATATTTTTCTGGATGTCGGGCACCAGACGATGGGCCAGATGAACATCAACAACATGCAGCAGAAGCAACTCTTCCGGCAACAGTTCCCGGTCCTTGATGATGGCCTCAATCGTTTGCTGTGTCGTGACCGATTCATCAACTGGAATCAGTATCCCTGCAGTCATTCCAAGCTCCTTGTGCAATCAGTAGGTTTTCAACCCTGCCCTCAGGTACCACCATGGCAAGCCATCAGCCGTAGACCAGACGCGGCAAGAAGAGCACCAGGTCTGCCCAGTAGGTCAGAATCAGCAGGATTCCGATCTGAATCACCAGAAACGGTAACACCGCTTTCGAAACATAAATCAGGTTGCGGTCAACCGCAGCACCGGAGATATAGAGACTGACACCCAGTGGCGGTGTGCAGTAGCCGATACCCAGATTTATCGTCATCAGCAGACCGAAATGCATGGTATCGATACCAAAAGAAGCCAGCAGCGGCAGGAAGATCGGCGTCAGAATCAGGGTTGCCGAAATAATATCCATGAACATGCCGACCACCAACAGCATGATGTTGACTGCCAGCAGGAAAACCCAAGTTGACGAAATCTGACTGACCACCGCCTCGGCAATCTTGTTCGGAATCTGTTCAAAGGTCAGGTACTCACCGAAAACCGAGGCCCCGGCGACAATCACCAGCAGGGTTGCCGAGGTGACCGATGAGGCCACGATAACCCTTTTGATGTCCTGAAACTTCATATCCTTGTGGATGAAGACCTCGACAAAAAAAGCGTAAAAACAGGCAACAACCGCTGCTTCATTGGCCGTGAACAGGCCGGAATATATCCCGCCGAAGATCAGCACCGGCAAACACAGAGCCCAGACACTCTCCTTGAAGACAGCGATCAGTTCCTTTAAGCTCGGCCGCGGTTGGGTTTTGTAATTTCTCTTTTTACAGTAGAAGTAGGCGTACAGACTCATTGCCAACATGATCATGATTCCCGGGATAAAGCCGGTTAAAAACAGGGCTTCAATCGGGTCGTTACTGACCATTGAGTAGAGAATCATTGAAATTGACTGTGGAATGATGATGCCCAGATTGGGCGCGGTTGTCATAATCCCGACCGAAAACTTTTCGTCATAACCGTTTTCGATCAGGGCCGGAATCATGAAACCGCCTATGGCGACCACGGTCGCGACCGTTGAGCCGGAGATCGCGCCAAAAAAACCGCACGCCAGAATGCCGGCCATGGCCAATCCGCCCGGCAAAAAACCGACCATGACGTTGGCAGTCTTGATCAACTTTTGCACGATTGAACCGGTGGTCATGATATTGCCGCAGAGGATAAAGAACAGCACCACCACCAGGGCAAATTTATCCATACTGCGATAAAGCACTTCGATGACAATCTGCGGGTCAATGCCGAGCATGAAGACCAGCCCGACGAAACCGGTAAAGAACAAGGACATGAAGACCGGAACTGTCGAGCCAAGCAGGCCGAGCAGCAGAAACAGAATGATCAGGTAACTGGAGTCCATAATTTATACGGGCATTTCACAGAATCGCTGGGGCGATCCTTAATTGACAGCCCCCTCCTTCCAGTCTTCGACCATAACAAGCAGGGTGCGGAAAAACATCATCACTCCCATCATCGGCAGAACAGCATAAAATATCCATTCGGGGATCTGCAGGCTGGCGGTCCGGGCGTATTCGTCTTCGTACATCATCACCGTCATGGACCAGCCCAGATAAACCATGGCACCGGAAAACACCAGGGTCGCCAGGTGAGCAAACATGGTCAACGGTTTTTTCAGCCCCGGAACCAGTTGCGGCAGGGCGTCAATCCGGATCAATGAACGACCGCGAACTGCGACAATACAACCGACATAGGTCGAAAAATAGATCGTTTTACGTACCACTTCGTCTGACCAGTAGAGATTGACCTCATTGGTCAATTTACGCAGCAAAACATTGGCCATAGCAACAGTCAGGGCGATACAGACTGAAAGCATCAGCGACCAGTCTTCAAAGAAAATGAAGAGACGATCAACCTTCTGAATTATTTTTTTCAGCATTTTATTGCCCTGAAGAAAAAAAGCCGGGGAGCTGGGCTCCCCGGCTCAGGTCAAAGAATCAAAGGGTTCAGTTGCTTACTTGCTTCCGAGCTTGGTCCGGACTTTCTCCAGATAATCGGCACCAATCTTTTTGCCCCACTTGGCATAGACAGGTCCGGCTTCCTTGACCAGGGTTGCCCTGTCGGCAGCGGAGAGCGTGAAGAACTCGACACCGGCAGCCTTGGCTTTGGCGACTTGAGCATCATGCTGTTTTCTGGTCAGATCACGGGTCTTGGCACTTTCCTCTGCGATGACCTCAAGGAAGATCTTCTGCAGGTCTTTCGGCAGCTTGTTGAACCAGCGCTTGTTGACCAGGTGGAGGAAGAGTCCCTGGGCATAGTTGACCTCGGTGAAGTACTTGGCAATGGTAAATTTCTTGGTGATGTTACAAACAATTGCCGTGTGGTCGAGACCATTGATAACGCCGGTCTGCAGGGCCTGCGGAACATCCGGCCAGGGCAGAACGGTAAATTTGTAGCCCCAGGCCTTGTAGAAGTCCGCGTTAACCGGAGCCTGAGCGATGCGGAAGTTGACCGATTTTGCATCGGCGAGAGTGCGAACCGGTGTGGTGGTTGCCCAGCCGTAAAGGCCGTAGCCGGTGATGTCGGGAACCAGCAGGCCGGCAGCCTGGGCGCTGTTGCTGTAGGGACCCCAGAGCTCAGGGTCGTTACGGAACTGATCCAGCTTGTCAAAGGTATCGATGACGTAGGGCAGGTTGACCAGGCCGAGACGGTCGGCAATATTGGCCGAAGCGACCGAAGACGCCAGCATTCCCTGGACAGCGCCGATTTTCAGCTTGGAGATAACATCTTTTTCACCGCCAAGTTGTGCCAGGGGACGGTAATCCACATAGATGCGGCCATTGGATTTTTTCCATAAGGCATCACGGATATTGTAACCGACCGCAACCCCTTCAATGACCGGATGCGAGATGTTCGACAAAATATAGGTATATTCAGCCTTCGAATAATCAAATTTTGTCTTCCAGTTTGCCAATGGATCTTTTTTCCCTGCAAAAGCCGGGCTGCACAGCAGACTGACAGCCAGCACAATGAACAGGGACAGGACGAATGTTCTTTTCATCGGGCACCTCCTTCGGGGGGGAATGGACCTACACCTTCTAGGTTTGGCGAAAGGCCATGTTTAATCCTCAACGAGACGAACACGAACCAGATTAAATCCTGGCCAGAATAGCGTTACAAATCCTTCCAGTCAAGAAATGCTGTCCTTAAAAACTAACAACGTTCTATTTAGATTTAGTCAGTTAAAACATACGCTTTCCATTGATCTTGATCTTTGGCGACCATCCATTTCGGACGATGCCATTCTTCTGGTTTATCGGCGGCCAAGCAGAAGCGGCGCCCCCATCAGGCTTCCAGCGCTTTGACCAGGCTACGCAAGGTCGTATTGTAGGGCGTGGGCACACCGGCGCGTTCACCATATTCGATGATTTTACCGTTGATATAATCGATCTCGGTTTGTCGATTTGCCTCAATATCCTGTAACATCGAGGGCTTATGTGGCCCGGCATTTTTGATGTAGTCGAGACACTCGAGATAAAAATCCGGTCCCAGCAAGAGCTCATTGGCTCGTGCCACCTTGACACCCTCTTTCAATAAAGAGTCAACCAGGCCGAACACAATCGGATCGTTAATAACTTCGAACATGGTTTTTCCGGTGACGGCACAGACTGGATTCATGCTGGAATTGTTGACGGTCTTGGTCCAGACCATGTTGCGAATCTGATCGGTGTGGTGCGTATCGAGGCCGCACTCGGTCAACGCCTGACAAACACCGCGGGCCGCATCCCTGGAGGCAGGGTCCAGTTCCTGCAGATAATGGGGACGATGATGAAAAACCATCCGCACCTTTGCCGGGCCTTCAAGGCTGCAACCGTAATTGACCACGGCCCGCATGACCTGTTTTTTCCCCAGGCGCTCAGCCAGCACCAGTTCGGTATCGATGCCGTTCTGCCAGCTGACCACATAGCGTCCTTCGGTAATAAAGCCTTCCAGCGCCGAAGTAATAATCGGCAGCGCCGTTGCCTTGACCGTGACAATCACCACATCGGGAGGATCTTCCGCCAGTTGATCAATCCGGGTTGTAATTTTGCTCACCCCGGCCTGAAAATCTTCGACTCCTGAAAGAATGATTCCCGGCGCCAGTGCCGGTTCAAGCAAGGCGGTCTGCACATCACAGAGCCTGACCTCGTAACCGCCCCGGGCAAGGAAGGCCGCCACGATACAGCCGACCGGTCCGGCACCGATAACAGCAAATTTCTTTGGGCTGAAATTACTTTTTTCCTGCATGTTGACTCCCTGATCTCAAGCTGTTCAATCCTGGCCAACCAGAATGCCGAATGATTCTGCATCGAGCAACTTTGCGCCATTTTTTTCCAGAATCTCTATCGCCTGATCGATGGCGCTGAAATGAAAAACCATCACTGCCTTTTGCAGATTGGCCCCGGCGACAGCATACATGTACTCGACATTGACTTTGGTCCCCAGAAAGAGGCTGAGGAGTTTTGACAGACTTCCGGCCGTATCTTCGATCTCGACTGCAATCACATCATCAACCCGGGCCGGAATCAGTCTTTCCATCACCACCACACGGGCCGCAGCCAGGTCGGAAACCAGAATTCGCAAAACTCCGAAATCGTGGGTCGAGTCACAGATACAGTGGGCGCGCAGGTTGATACCGGCATCCCCCAGCGCCTTGGTTACGTCATGCAGACGGCCGGGTGAATTTTCCAGGGGAATCGACAGCTGTTTCAATTTCATGACCAAATTCCTTACATAAATTGTTCGTAACCAATGACTTCGGAGGGACTCAGGTGATTCCCAGCAAGGGTGTCTGGCGCCCGGATGGCGACAGTCAAGCCCCAGGGATGGGTTCATACGACCTTGATGGGGGTCGCATGAGTCCCATACACACCGACCCAAGATCTACTTCGGCTCCAGTGCCTTGACCAGCCCCCGGATCATACTGTTGTACGGGGTTGCAATTCCGGCCTGCAGCCCGTACTCGACAATCTTGCCGTTGATGTAATCAACCTCGGTACGCCGCTTGGCCTCAACATCCTGCAGCATCGAGGGTTTGTGATTACCGGCATTCTTGATGTAATTGATCGCATAGGGATAATAGCCTGAGCCGAGGGAAAACTCGTTGGCGCGGGCGACCGCAATCCCTTCCTTGATCAGGGCATCGACCAGGTTGAAAGTAATCGGATCATTGATGATTTCGACCATCGTCATGCCGGTGACCGCGCACATTGGATTCATGCAGGCATTCATCACCGACTTGCGCCAGACCATATCGGTAATCTGGTCGGTATGACCGGTATCGAGACCACATTCGGTCAAGACCTGACAGATCCCGATGGCGGCCTCCCTGGATTCAGGATCCAGTTCCTGCAGAAAATGGGGCCGATGGTGAAAGGCCAGCCGGATATGACCCGGGCTTAAAGGCACACAACCGAAATTAACCACCCCGCGCATCACCGTCTTGTTCCCCAGAATCTGCGCCAGCTCCAGTTCGGTATCGATACCGTTCTGCCAGCTGATCACATAGCGGTCCTCGGCGACAAAAGCTTCCAGGGCCGAAGCGATCAACGGCAAGGCCGTTGCTTTGACAGTGATAAAAATGACATCGGGAGGATCTTCGAGCAGATCATCAATCCGGGTGGTGGTGCGCGTCACTTTGGCCTGAAAATTATCGACCCCCTCCAACTGAATGCCGGGCTCCAGAGCCGGGGCCAATAGTTCAGGGACAATATCGCAAAGCGTGACATCGTAGCCGCCTTTAGCCAGAAATGCGGCGACTATTCCGCCGACAGGGCCGGCGCCGATGACGGCAAACTTTTTCGGACGATAGCTGGTTTCACGCATCTGTTCTCTCCTTGGAGACGGCCGGATTAAGCGGGGCTTTCGAGGATTCCGAAAGACTCGGCATCAAGGATCTTGATTTTGTTTTCCTGCAGCAGCGTGATCGCCAGATCATTGTCACTGAAGCTGAAGACCATCACTGCTTTCCCCGAAGAGGTCCCCGCCAGCGCATACATGTAATCGACGTTGACCTTGTTTTCCATCAGCAGCTTGAGGGTTTTTGCCAGACTGCCGGGCGTATCAACAATCTCGGCCGCCACCACCTCATCGACCCGTGCCGGGAGCTGTTTTTCCATGATCACCCGCCGCGCGGTAGCGACATCGGAGACCAGTATCCGCAGCACCCCGAAACCGGAGATATCGGAAATTGACAGCGAGCGCAGATTGAGGCCCGCTTCGCCGAGTGCCTGGGTCGCCTCGTAGAGACGGCCCGGCGAATTCTCAAGAAAGATCGATATCTGCTTCAGTTTCATGGCTTCTCCTTGTCCGCTGATCATCAAGCGGCAGCACCACCCGCCAGCGCCTTCATGTTGACCTCGACTCCTTTGTTCTGCGAGATCTGTTTCACGACTTCGGTAATGATCTCCTCCTTGAGCGGCAGGTCTTTCATCACCGTTCCGACCATCACCATATTGACCGCCTTGCCGTTACCGGCTTCACGGGCGATGGAGAGCGCTTCAATCCCTTTGGCCGCAGCGCAGGCCGCAGCGATCTGTTCTTCGACATCATCCGGATAGATCGCCAGTCCGGCGGCTACGGTACTCGGGTTGATCGAGACCTTGTTGTAGACCAGTCGGCCGCCCGGCTTGAGATAGTGGATATAACGCAGGGCTTCGAGCGGCTCGAAGGAGATCAGCAGGTCAGCAGTTCCGGGCATCACCACCGGCGAGCAGACCTGGTCACCGATACGCACGAAGCTGATCACGCTGCCGCCGCGCTGCGCCATGCCGTGAACTTCATTCTGTTTGACATCCAGGCCGCTGGCCAGGGCACTTTCGGCCAGCACTTTAGAGGCCATCAGGACTCCCTGACCACCGACGCCGGCAATAACGATATTAAAGATTTGCATTGTTTTCTCCCTCAAGCTCGTGCATCGCGTCGAATTTACACATCTGGGTACAGACACCGCAGCCGTTGCAGACGTTGGGATCGACCCGTACCTTCTGCTTTTCGCCGGAAGCGGTCAGACCCAGAGCCATACAGGCCACCTTGAGACAGGCCCGGCAACCGGTACATTTTTCCTGATCAACATGGATCGCCGGTTTGCGGATCTTGTAGCGCAGAATACAGGGATTCTTGTCGATCAGGACATAAGGCCCGGGGGTCTCAAGCCCTTTCTTGATCGCTGCTTCGGTCGCCTTGAGATCATAGGCATCCAGCTCCGCGACATTTTCGATTCCCAGCGCCTTGACCAGCGGCGCGATTTCAACCTGCTTGGCCGGGATTCCTTGCAGGGTATTGCCACTGCCGGGATTCTCCTGACCGCCGGTCATGCCGGTGGTGCGGTTATCCATGATAATCACCAGCGCGTTGCCGCCGTTGTAGGCCATACTCAGCAGGCCGGTGATGCCGGAATGGAAGAAGGTTGAATCGCCGATGACCGCCACCGGTTTCTCGTCACGACCGGCAATCGCATTGACCTTGGCCATGCCGTGGGCGGCGCTGATACTGGCGCCCATGTCGATCACCGAATGCATGGCTCCCATCGGCGGCAGGGCGCCCAGGGTATAGCAGCCGATGTCGCCGGAGACGAAAGTCTTGAGCTTGCTGAGGATGGTGAACAGTCCGCGGTGGGCGCAGCTGGGGCAGAAAACCGGCGGCCGTTGCGGCAAGCCCTCGACCGGAGCGACAACTTCGGCCTTGGTGTCGTCAAGGGCGACGCGAATCAGATCGGCATTAATTTCACCGCAGAGCGGCAGCTTGTTTTTGCCGATTTCGACCTCGATCCCCATGGCGCGAATCTGCTCTTCAAAGATTGCATCCATCTCTTCAACAATGACCAGGCGCTTGACGCTGGCGGCGAACTCGCGAATTTTACGCTCCGGCAGCGGATGAACCAGTCCCAGTTTCAGAACCGAGGCATCGGGGCAGGCTTCGCGGACATGCTGGTAGGAAACCCCGGAGGTAATGATACCGACTTCGGTATCGCCCATCTCAACCCGGTTGAGAGGTGTGGTTTCAGCGAATTCCTGCAGTTTCAACAGCCGTGCCTCGACCTCGACATGCTTGATCTTGCCGAAGTTGGGCAGCATCACATACTTTGGAACATCCTTGACCCATTCCCCGATCTGCGGCGCGATTTTCTCCCCCGGAACCACCACCCCCTTGGCATGGGCAATCCGGGTGGTAGTACGCAGCATCAACGGGGTATCGAACTGTTCGGAAATCTCGAAGCCGGCCCGCACCATATCGTAGGCTTCCTGAGAATTGGCCGGGTCGAGCATCGGCACCTTGGCGAACTTGGCGTAGTTGCGACTGTCCTGTTCGTTCTGCGAGGAGTGCATCCCCGGATCATCGGACACCATCAAAATCAATCCGGCGTTGACTCCGGTATAGGTCAGGGTCATCAGCGCGTCGGCGGCAACATTGACCCCGACATGCTTCATGGTCGAAAGGGAACGTCCTCCGGCGATTGAGCCCCCGATTGCCGCTTCTAGGGCGACTTTTTCATTGGCGGCCCACTCGCAGTAGACATCACCCAGACGAGCAACTTCTTCGAGGGTTTCGGTACTGGGGGTGCCGGGATAGCCGGAGGCAAAAACCCCGCCTGAATCCCCGAACCCCAGAGCTATGGCTTCATTGCCGGAAATTATTTTTTTCATCAAAACCTTCCTTTTTTAGTGACGAATGGTAAGTGACGGATGACACGTAACGAGTGACAAGAAGTAATCGTTAATATTGTGTTACTCGTCACTTGTTGCTTGTTCCTATTTTATTTACGTCGATCTTCAATCCGCTTGGCCTTGCCTTCACTGCGCGGAATACTGTTGGGCGGCACCAGGTGGACTTCGACACTGATACCGATAACATCCTTGATATCCTGCTGCAGATTCTGCTTTTTGCTGCGCACCCGAGCCACATCTTCGAGAATATCGAATTCGGCGCCTTTCAGTATATCGGCCGCCGCCTTGACCATGAACTCCTCGGTGACTTCGACCTTGACCCGCAACGAATCCATCGCCCCCTTGCGTTCGACAATCACCATGTAGTGGGGTGAAACGCCTTCACGCTTGAGGATCACCGCCTCGATCTGCGAGGGATAAACATTGACCCCGCGGATAATCAGCATGTCATCACTGCGCCCGGTGACTCGCGCCATTTTTACCAGGGTGCGGCCGCAGGAACAGGTTTCGTAAGAAAGACTGGAAATATCCCGCGTCCGGTAACGCAACAAGGGCTGCCCGTACTTGAGGATCGTGGTGAAAACCAGTTCGCCTTCGGCACCGGCCGGAAGAACCTCGCCGCTGTCAGGGTCAATAATCTCCGGATAGAAGAAGTCCTCATTGATGTGCAGACCGCTCTGCTCTTCATGACATTCGAATGAAACTCCGGGTCCGGTAATTTCCGACAGCCCGTAGATATCACAGACCTTGATGCCGAACTTGTCCTGAATCGACTGGCGCATCGATTCGCTCCAGGGTTCTGCGCCGCAGATGGCTGTTTTGAGATTGAGCTTCTTGAAATCGACCCCCATCTGCTCGCCGACTTCGTGGATATGGACCAGAAAAGACGGGGTCGAGGTCAGTGCCGTGGAACCGAAATCCTGCATCAGCATGATCTGCTTCTGGGTATTCCCGCCGGAAATCGGAATCACCCCCGCGCCGATCCGCAAGGCTCCGTAATGAGCTCCCAGGCCGCCGGTAAAGAGGCCGTAGCCGAAGATGTTCTGCACCACATCCTCGCTGGTAATGCCGGCCCCGGCACAGGTGCGGGCCATCGACTCGGACCAGATATCGAGATCTTTTCTGGTGTAGCCGACCGCAATCGGTTTGCCGGTGGTACCCGAGGTCGCATGATACTCGACGATCTCCTGCGGCGAAGCGGTGAAGAGTTTGAAGGGGTAATTGTCACGCAGATCCTGCTTGGTGGTAAAGGGCAGCAGCTTGATGTCTGCGAGTGATCTGATATCACCCGGTTTCACCCCCAGAGCGTCAAGCTTCTGTCGGTAGTAGCTGTTGCCCTCGTAAACATAGCTGAGGGTGTCCTGCAATCTTTTCAGCTGCAGGGCTTGCATCTCATCACGACTGATGGTTTCTTCCTGACTCCAGGCCATGGTTCCTTACCCCTTTGCAGATTTTGATCAAATTTCAGCCAATCCTCTCTGCCCTTTCGAGCGCAATGCCCAAAAGGGAGAGAGGGGGGACAAATTACAGGTAGTTGAGTTCCTGTGCCTTCTCGGTCATTTCTGCACGAAACTGCGGATGAGCAATCTTGATCAGTGCCGCAGTCCGCTGACGAACCGTTTTGCCATAGAGCTCGGCCACGCCATACTCAGTCACCACAAAATGGACATGATTACGACTGGTGACCACCCCGGCGCCATGCTTCAGCAAGGGCACGATCCGACTGAGAACGGTGCCGTCGCGCTGGGTGGAAATACTCGGCAGGGCGATAATCGGCACCCCTCCTTGAGAACGGGCGGCGCCGTAGATAAAATCGAGTTGGCCGCCGACTGCCGAATGAAACCGGGTGCCGATGCTGTCGGCGCAGACCTGACCGGTCAGATCGACTTCGATCGCCGAGTTGATCGCGACCATCCGCTCGTTCTGCGCCACTACGAAGGGGTCATTGACATATTCGGTGCGGTGCAGTTCGACCAGCGGGTTATTGTCCACCCAGTCGTAAAGACGCTTGGTCCCGAGCAGGAAGCCGCAGATAATCTTGCCCGGATGCAGGGTCTTGCGTACACCGTTGACCACCCCCGCTTCGACCAGATCGATCACCCCGTCGGAGATCAGCTCTGAATGCACCCCGAGATCCTTCTTCTCGAACAGAAACTTCAGCACTGCGTTGGGAATGTCACCAATCCCCAGCTGCATGGTTGCCCCGTCGGGGATCAGTTTGGAAATATGGGCGGCAATATTTTCCACCACCTCCTGGTCAGCATTATCGCCCATCGGCATTTCGAACAGCGGCGTATCGCTGACAACGATATAGTCCATCTTGTCGAGGTGGATAGCCGTATCACCCAGAGTGCGCGGCATCTGCTCATTGACCATGGCAATGACAATTTTTGAGACTTCGGCGGCCGAAATAGTGAGGCCCGATTCCGCGCCCATCGAACAGAAACCGTTCTCGTCCGGTGGCGAAACATGAATCAGGGCAACGTCGACCGGCAGGTGACCATTCTTGAATAACAACGGGAACTCGGAGAGCATCACCGGGGTGAAATCAGCCCGACCCTCATTAACCGCCTTGCGCACGTTGGCGCTGATGAACATCGAATTGATGCGCAGGTGCCCTTCCATCTCCGGCGCGACGTAATCGGCCGGGCAGATGGTCAGCGGATGACAGACTTCGACATCGCGCAGCTCGGGAGCGCGTTTGACCAGGGCATCGAGCAACGGCAAGGGCACCGACGCGTTGCCGGTCAGAAAAACCCGATCGCCCGACTTGACAACCCGAATCGCTTCTTCGGCGGTTGCGATACGCGCGCGACAGGTCTCCTGCCAGTTTGACTCGACTTCGTTTCTTTCCAACAGCGTCGTTTCCATTCCCTTAGACCTCCAGGCTTAAATACGGATTCTGCCGTCAACAGCAAAAATTTTGTCGGCAAAGGCCATAATCGGGTTCAGATCCATCTCCTGAATCATCGGCAGATCGCCAAGCAGTTGCGAGACGCGCTGAATCAATTCGATCACCGCCTGCTTGTCGATGCCGTCCTCGCCGCGTACACCGTCGAGCAGGGCCGCGGTTTTGATCCCGGCCAGCATCTCTTCCGCTTCGACGCAGGTCACCGGAGCGACCTTGAAGACCACGTCCTTGAGCACTTCGACATAGATACCGCCGAGACCGAACATCACCAGGTGTCCCAGCTCCCGTTCGGCGCTGGCGCCGATGATCAGTTCCCGACCGCCGGGCAGAAATTTCTGCACCAGGAAGCCGAGTTCACCGTACTCGCCGAGACGCTGCTGCATCTCCTCAACCGTCGAGCGCACCGCGGCGGCGTCCTTGAGGTTGATCGCAACGCCGCCCATATCACTCTTGTGATCGATCGCCGCGCAGTCGACCTTGACCACTACCGGGTAGCCGATCTGATCCGCTGCGGCAACCGCCGCCGCGGCATCCTTCACCACCTGCCAGGGTGCGACCGGAATTCCGTAGGCCTCAAAGATCCGGTAGACGTCAAAGGCGGAAAGAACTGCCTGTCCGTCCTGCTGCGCCTGTTCGATGATCTCTCTGGCTTTGGCCGGATCAACGCCGCTGAAGATCTGCGGCTGACCGATATCACGCTGCTGGATCTGGCCGTACTGCACCAGAGCGCCGAGCGCGCGAGCCGCATCACCAGGATTGGCGTAATAGGGCACCTCGCCCTCTTTGAGGATCGCCATCGTCTTCTGGTAGCGTTCCAGTTTGAGGTTGGTCATGAAGTTACACACCAGCGGCTTGCGGCGCTGACGACTGACGGCGACGATTTCACGCGCCACCTCATCAGTATCGGTAAAGGGCGCGGTGACGAAGTTGATGTAGACGCAGTCGATCTGCTCATCATCCATCAGCACGTCAAGGGCGGCGCGAAACTGCGGGCCACCGGCCGTGGCAACCACGTCAATCGGGTTCTCGAGCGCAGCCTGGGGAAACTGGGTCTCGCGCAGACTGGCGATCGAGGCCTCACCCAACTTCGGCACTTCGATACCGAAACCGACCAGTACGTCAGTGGCGATCACTGCCGGTCCGCCGGTGTTGGTAATAATACCGACCCGGTTGCCGCTGGGAATCGGCTGGCTCGAAAAGGCCATCGCCGCACGCACGATCTCACCCTCATCATGGAAGGGCAGCACACCGATCTTCTCAAAAATCAGCTCGGTGGCGATATCGACCCCGGCCAGTGAGCCGGTATGGGAGGAGGCGGCCTTGGCGCCTTCTTCGGTGCGCCCGGCCTTCATCGCCAGGACCGGCTTTTTGGCCGTAACCTTACGGGTGACTTCCAGGAATTCGCGCGGTTTGTCAAAGCCTTCAGTGTAGAGAATGATCGCCTTGGTCCCTTCATCCTCACCGTAATACTCGATTATTTCCGGAATCGACACATCACAGGCGTTGCCGTTGCTGGCATAGAGGCGCTGGCCGATGTCCAGGTCATCCAGCACCTGCATGATCAGCGCGCCGACGCCGCCGGAGAGGGCAACCACCGAGATGCTGCCCGGCTTGGGAAAGGTGAAGGTGAAATTACAGTAGGCGTTCAGCTCGGGATCCGAGTTGATGATCCCCTGACAGTTGGGCCCGAAGAGGCGGATGCCGTATTTGCGTGCATTGGCCAGGAATTCTTCCTGCAGCCGTGCCCCTTCTTCGCCCATCTCGCTGAAACCGGCCGAGTTGATGATAACCGCCTTGACCCCTTTGCGCCCGCATTCTTCAATCGCGTCGGGCACGAACTTGCTGGGGATAATGATGTGCGCCAGATCAACTTCACCGGGGATGTCGCTCAGGGTCGGATAGGCTTTGATTCCGCAGACCTCATCGGCCTTGGCGTTGACCGGATAGATTTCTCCCTTGTACCCGTACTTCTGCAGGTTACGGATAATGACGTTGCCGATCGACAGTTCCTTGGTCGAGGCACCGATCAGCGCCACCGCTTTCGGCTTGAACAGGGCATCCAACATCTTTTATCTCTCCTCCAGTTGTTCGATAAAGGCTTCAACGTTGGTCCGGGTCTGTTCGTCGGAAACACAACGCAGATCATTGAGGTCTCCGGAGATCACCAAGCTCGGGATTCCGGTTTCCTGCTCCAGACGCTGGGGCATGCCGTAGCGACTGTTGGAGTTGCAGGGGCAGGTTTTAGCGTCATGATAGATAATGCCGTCGATATGGAACTTCTCCAGCATCTGCTTGATGTACTCTTCCTTGTAGGCATCGGATCGAACAATAAACAGGCCAAGATAGGCTTTGGCCATGCTGCGAATTGGCTGTTCGGCGTCGAAGTCGGGAAAGACCCAGCTGCTGCAGTAGGTCGAAACCAGCACACTGGCCTGGAGTTCGGAGAAGAGTTCGGAATGCTGACGCAAGCGCCCCCAGACCGGCATCCCTTCCCAGTAGATGCGGTGTCTCTCGCCCTCGACCGCCGCCACCTGATCACTAATCCGCTGCTTGAGCTCTGCGAGCAGCTGTTGATAGTAATCAACGGCCTGCTGCGTACCACGTAGTACCACTGCCGGACCCATGTGGATGGTGCCGTCAAAAAAGGTCAGCGGCGCCGGAGTCGCAGCAGCGGTTTCCAGCACCTGACGCCAGAGTTCGGTGCATTCACGCGACAGGGCCACAGTCTCACGCAACTTCTGCGGATCCAGTTTCTCACCGGTAATTTCTTCAAGGGTCGGGATCAACGCTTCGATCTGGCAAGTCACATCCTCGATCAGGGTATCGCTGACATCGGTATGGTTTTTAGGCGAGGTGATGCCGATACAGGGCACATCCAGCTCTCTGGCGTACCAGGAAAACCAGTCCTGGACGTCACGGCACTGATTGGTGTTGTAGACCAGCACGTCGGGCTTTGGCGGACCCTCGATGCCCGGATAAGCTTTAGCCAGCGGCGAGCTGCCTTTCAGGTAGGCACCGATATCGGCGGTCAGATAGGAGCAGATATCAGGGGAATAGCCGATGGTGTTGGCTTCGGGGATCAGTTCGGTCGCCATGCGTGTGGCACCGAGCATCGCGGCGTGATTTTCCGGGAAATGAACCGCAAAACCCATCGCCCGCAGCAGCTCGGCCGGTCCGACGCTGGTACACCAGGCGACCTTGCGCCGGTCCGACTTCGCGGCGTCATTCAGATCATAGAAGTAGTCGGACATGATCTTCATCATCTGCCCGGTCGATTCGATCTTCTTGCGTTGCGGTTGCTTCTCTGGTGCCATGATCACTCCTAAAAATCTGAGACTTACAGCAAATTCATTCAGCCCCCGATAGTAACAATCCCCTCTCCCTGAGGGAGAGGGTTCAGCTGAAGCTCTGCGTAAATCAAAAGAGGTTGTGCCTTCTTGCTATGCCTTGACGGCTGCATCCAGCGCATAAAGTGCCGCGCCGTAGGCGCCGGTCAGCTGGGGAAACTCCGGCAGCAGCACCGGCCGACCGATCAGCTCCTCGGTCATCTCCACCAGATAAGGGTTATGGGCCACCACTCCACCGCTCAAAACCACCCTGTCGCTTAAAGAATCCATCTCCAGCACGCGCTGGATCATCGAGTAGAAGATCCCCTTGATGATGTCGGCGACCGGTTTGCCGTGGCGGATATTCTCCAGAACCTCGGTGGCCGAAAACACCGTACAGTAACTGCCGAGCTTGATCACCTCGGTCGCCTGCCGGGCCAGATTGTTCATCTCTTCGAGGGGAATATCGAGCCGGCTCGACATCTCCTCCAGAAAAGCCCCGGTTCCGGCAGCGCACTTGCGATTCATCTTGAAACTGCTGCGTCGTCCCTGTTCGTCAAGCTTGATCAGCTTGTTGTCCTGCCCACCGATATCGATGATGGTAATCGCCCCGGCGAAATACTGATGACAGCCTCGGGCATGACAACCGATTTCGGTTTTATTTTTTTCGGTGACAAAGGCCACGTTGTTACGGCCGTAACCG
>JAJRWF010000011.1 GCA_024276905.1 Deltaproteobacteria bacterium | reverse complement strand
GTGTTTTTCAAGATCTCAAAGAGCTATCTGCGTCTGGCCAAGGAGTTCCAGAGTCGCAGTTACGATGCGCTGGTTGCCCATACAACGATTGTGTTTGCCCGCTATATCATGCTGGAATTAGCCAGGCGTTCGACAAAGGACTCGAGAACGCTGGGCACCCTGTTTTATGCCGGGTGCGATGAACTGCGGCAAGTCAGTTTTACCGAAGCCGTTACACTGTTGCTGAACACCCTGCAGCAGCTGGTAAAGAGCTTCGGCGACAAAATCACAGCGCCGGTCGCAGAGGCGCTGACAGAATTTATGGCTCAGATACCAAGCCTATTACGGCGGCCGATGCTACTTCCGGCCTGTATATTTTGAAAATCAATGTAATATCGAGCTGTTGCACCGTTTAGGTCGGTGCGAAAGTTGAGATATATAGGTATGAAACATTTTTTAAATCACTATGCCGCCAGCCTTCTATCTCATTGTCAATGCGCTCCTGCGGCCAGCCATTTGTGAAAGTCGTTTGCATATCAAAATTATTATCGATATCAAAGTAAGGAGAAACTTCCATCCGCTTTCCGCCCTTCCCACCTGCCGCCACGGTCGTCGCCGGAATGGCTTCGGCAAGTAACTGTTCTCGATTCTTCTCGGCCCAGTCACTGCCGCCGGGTTCTGCAAGGGGTGAGGCTTGCCCCAAATCAAAAAAGGGCTGGACTTTCAGTTGTGACGGAGTTAGTTGATTCGCCGTACCTATTGGGATTGTATTATTGAGGTAGTCAATCATTCCAGTCGGCGTTTCTACCGTGTATTTACCTGCAAACTCCCATCCCCCATACGTGCTTCCACCCAGGTTAAACCACATGCGCCCTTTCAACTTCTCTTGCAACGCCCATGAGTAACGACCGCCATCAAGCACAGCCGCGGTCCCGTCTTCAAATACCTTCAGACCACCGGTGTGGATATCGAGAACGTCTTCGCCGGTGGAGTAGAAATTATAATAGTTGGCACCACTCAAATTGGCGAAACGGTTACGAAAGGTGAGTGTCTGACGTTTATCGCCAGCACCTCCGATGGAGATATCGCCCTTGAAATGTTGATACCACTCAGCGACTCCTAGTTTTTTGGCATATCCGTACCAATCGGGATGAACCATCGGATTGGCGTCCGTATAGAACACATCAGGCGAAACATCCTCATCATAACGGGTATCTGTCCCCGTAAAGCCTGGTGCGCCACCATTTTCGAGGTCACCGGTGTACGCTTCCAGTGGAACCGCGGCATTTATCATAAAGAAGTTGCTGATCGGAGCAGTCAAAGCGCCCCAAAGGGGTCAGATCTCAACATTCAACAGTTCGACCTCACTTTCAATTTTCCTGATGACTTCACGTAGCTGAGCATCTGCCTTCATGCACTCCGCTACCCTTTTTGCAGCAACCGACACTCCAGCATCGCTGATTCCGAAGTGTTGTCCGATCTGCTTCAGTCCTGATCGTGTGAACTGTCGACAGCAGTACATCCCCACTTGGCGAATCCGGGTCGGATGATTTGAAAGATGCCGCTCGACAACACTCACAACCTGTTCAATATCAGGGCGTGCCTGTAAGTGTTTCAAGTCAGGAAAGTTGCGCGAATCGGTCTGGTCTCCCAGAAAGCAATCCGTAATTTCTCGGACGAAATCGGGACTGCCGAGCAAGCTTGACGCAACAACATTCTTCAGCGGATTTTCTATGATTCGCTCCAGACTGTTTTCGACAAAGGTGCGATAATTCTTGCGGGCTTTTGATCTGCTTCTTCCGCTCATGCCCAAAATCAAATCACAGCGAAACCAATCGGTTGTAGTTTGTGAGTGGATGTAGGCTTTATAGCTGCTCCAATCATACTGCTCGGGGCACTCAACCAGCCCAACTTTCACCGGGTTCAGGTGGATATATCGCGACAGATCCAGTGCATATTCATCGGCCTCGACCAGAATCGCTTTGTAACGCCCCTGTAAGAGATGTCCGGACCGCTTGCGCTTAATATTGAAGTAAGTGGTATAGGCCCCGTTGATGTGTCGCATTATCTGTGACAGATTCCCCTCCGGAGTTTCCAGCAGCAGATGGTAGTGATTGCTCATCAGACAATAGCAATGGACAACGGCTCCGTAGCGACTGCTAGCTGAACTCAGATAAGACAGAAACTTCTCCCGGTCCCGACGGCTCTTGAAGATGTCCTTCTGTTCATTCCCACGAGCAGTGACATGATAAAAGGCTCCGGGATATTGAATACGTAATGGTCTCGCCATTTCTTCTCCCTTTTCAGATGAAGTCAGCAACCAAACTATTCATTCTGTTGATTGTTGAGATCTGACCCTTTTGCCTTTGTTTTGCTGTCCTTTTTACTTGGTGTATTCGGTTGTCAATGAACGATTCTGCTGAAATTCAACGACCATTTACTTGATGCCAACCTGCTCTAGCGGCGGGAGATTGCTAAAGAGGTTGCGGTTGGGGTCGAATTCGAGATTTCGTGTGTAATCGGGGTTGAGGTAGTATTTAAATATAATTGTCACAGTATCTTGTTTTGTTATGTTCCCAAAGGATATGGGACCAACTATCTTGCCGTATATCGCCCTATCAAATTTACCGTCTTTCTCCTCTGATCTAATACGTAAAATAAAATTATCCTCTTTTAAAAAACTAACCTTAACTCCTGCTTTTGATGTTCTAATTTTCGCTATTTCCCAATTCCCAAGGTAACCATCAAGCGGAGCGAACCGCGGTAGCTTAAACTCACTACCAGACAAGCCGTTTTCCTTGTAATACAAAATACCGTCAAATTTATTCGAAAAGAGAACATTAAGATGTGCTTGGTAATTTCTCTTATCCTCTATATTCTTTGATGCATGAAAGATAAGATCAGAGTGACTTCCACGACCATAGGGTTGGACAAAATCATATGCAGTTAAATCAAATCCTATATTCTTACCCAAAACGGGTAAGTCAATTTTCACTTTCCGCGCATACATCGGCACAGGGTTACCAATCTTGCGCATAACCAGTTTCAGCTCAGGGTTCCAGGGTTGCCAACCGAAAGCGCTAAATTCACTAAAGTCGTAGTCATGATGAGTTCGGTAGTAACCTTTCTTTCTGGCACCATAGCCAATATGGCCATTACATCTGCCTGTAGCGGTAAAATGGCCCTCAGAATCAGTCAATCCTCTTTGAGCGGTTGTTTCTGTTCCACCACGTTTATTTTTTTCAAAACCAACCCCGACATCAATACCTTCCAGAGGCAGCCCCTCTTCATCCAAGACAACAAGGGTCACCTTGGCTGATCTGGATACTGCATTTGCGTCAACAACCGAAATTCCTGAGTTCATCAACACAAACAAGACTATGAAAAATAGATATTTATTCATTGTGACGCCTCCGAAACAACTTTCATTTTGTCGAAAATCTTATAAAGGTACAGATATGAAACATTTTTCAGATCACTGTGGCGCCATCCCTCTTCTTCATTGTCAATGCGCTCCTGCGGCCAGCCATTGGTATATTCAGTCTGCATGTCTATAGCATTTCCACTATCGACAAATTCCTCAGTTTCCAAGATGTCCCCTTCCGGCCCACCCGCCGCCTCCGTCAGAGCCGGGAATGCTTCGACCAGCCATTTATTCCTCTTTTCTTCTACTTTTGCGTTCCCCGGCCCCTGTAGGCTGAACAGGTCTTCAAACTCTGAACCTCCTTTAAAGAAGGGGGTGGTTTTTAACTCGGCCTCGGTAATTGCGTTGGTTTTGTCCGGCGGCCAGATGGTTTCTTCCGAGAACTCTGATCCCGGATCAATTATCTCGGAGTAATCGGCCCAGTTAAAACCCCAGCCGCCATAGCGACTACTCAAAACGTAGCCTATCGGCATGAGACCCTTGAGTTTTTCCTGGAGGGCCCATGTGTAGCGTCCCGGTCCTTCGGCGGCCTGTTCCAACGAGGGGATTCCGGAATGAACGGCCAGAACCTCTTCTCCGGATGAGTAGAAGTTGTAGTACTTGACGGTCGACGGCAATCCCCCAAAACGAGAACGCCAGGTCAGAGTACCGCGGGCGTCGGGGTCACCGCCAATTGTGTCATCCACAAACAGGCGATACCATTCGCTGGCGGCCAGGATCGGTTTATACCCGTACCAGTCGGGGTGCACCATTTTGTTGGTCGAGTCAAAGCCTTGGGGAATGATGCTATCGGTAAAGGCTTCGATCGGGACAGCCGCGTCGATCATAAAGAAGTTGCTGATCGGAGCAGTCAAGGATTCATCCATCGGGTCGTTGAGACTTGCTGAGACCAGCATATTACCAAGACTGTGGGCAGCGATGCTGGTCGGTCCTTGCATCTGAGCATTCAGGAATTGACGCAATCCGGCTGCGGTCTTCAGGGCATGCTGAACATTGATCTGGTAGTTTACGGTCACAGCATCAAACCATTGGCTGTCTGCTCCATACCAGGTGACTCCCCAGAATTTCGCCTTGCTGCCGGACCAGAACAGCCGTTTGAACATTTCACTCTGCCAGCCTCTGGCCTGCTGTCCATTGACGTTGTATCCATGAACAAAGACAAAGTTGGTTCCATCGGTATTCAGACAAGCATCTTCGGGGCAATTTACCGGTATTTCAAATCGGTCGGGCTCTCCCCATTTGGTGCCATGTTCGGGCGGGTTATCTTTCTGCGTCGCGACATCGATCAAGTTGACATGTCGGAACATGTTTTCAACCCCGGACAGACTCAAGTTGAGCTCGGAGCGAAACAGGGTATTGGTACCGTCGGAGATTTCGAGTCGCAGCGGTCCCTTGAAGGCACTGCGGCCTTCGAGCAGGATGATGTCGCTTTCTCCCGCCGTCAGTTTTTGTACGAAACCCTCGCCAGTCGCGCTGCTCTTGAGGCTTGTCCCTGCTGATGTAAGGGGGAATGTGCTGACATGACCGAGCGTTTTCGCAACAGGCAGATTGGTCAGATAGTCCCCTGCCCGATCGGCTTTAAGTGGAGTATAGGCCAGATTCAGCTGCTCACCGCCGGTGGTCAGGCGGTAATCATAGCGCGTGGCGGGATAGAGGGCGAGCAGGTCTTTGAGATCGAGTTGCACAGGGAAGAAATCGACCAGGTCGCGCACCCCATCGACCATTTCGGTTTCATAGTTATGCACATCATTGAAGCTTACGCCCAACCCTTCATCGGAATTATCGGCCCACGCAAATGTCGAACCGGGAATATCACTCCCCGTTGTCTCGCCCTGATCATCATCATCATTAATCCAGAAATAGAAGGTATCGCCAAGCGCGGCGCGTTGCCGATCAGTATCGTCAATCACCCGGTCGTGGTTGTAGTCGGGCACCAGGGCTGCAAACAGGACGGTGGAATTAACCACGTCGCCGGTCAGGGTGGTCAGAGCGCCGCTGCCGTCGGGATCGATGGTCAATTCGATGCGTTGATCACCAATGGCTGTGCCGGTCGCGATGCCTTCGACGTAGAGTTTGATGATGCCGCCATTGACCTGACCCAATTCTGCGAGGCTGTAGCTTTCGTCGGGGCTGAGGTAGTCACCACCATTCTTGATTGTGGCTATATTTCGGCTTTGGGGGCCATCTTTACTCCAGATGCGCAGGTTGCCGGGGGCGGGCTGATAGCTGTAGCCGTCGGTTTCATTGCCGCTGCGGGTCAATTGCGCCGGATTGGAGGCACTGTAACTGAATTGCAGTTTGATCATTGCGGGGTCGAAACTGCCGCCGACTTCCAGCAATAAGGGGACAAAGGGCGCGCTGGCTCCTTCCCCCGCCTGATCGTAAAGATTGATTCCATCGGCAAATCCCGGCACCTTGTCGCCATCGCCATCACGCAGGTTGGGTTGAATCACCTTGCCCGGCAACCCGGCCAGGTCCTCGGCCTGATCTTCGAGCGGGTTGCGGCTCGGATCGTTGTGCGTGCCGTTGGGCTTCCAGCCGGCATTGTTGTCGCTGTCGATATCGAGATCGACCAGCAGGGTATTGAGAGGGATTTTGTCGCCGCGGATTTCGACTGCGCTGCCGCGGTTGAGCACCAGCTGGGCGAAGTATTTCTTTTGCGGGTCGAAGGGGCTGCCGGACACAAACTGACCGCTGCCTGCGCCCCGAGTGGCGTCACCGCTCAGGTAGCCGCCCCAGCTCTCGTTGCCAGCGGCATCCTGCACCAGCAGGTCGATCTGCACGTCGTTGGCGTTGTAACCGGCAGCACCTGCTGCATCCGGCTGTACATGGTAGTCGATCTGAACCTTGTCCCGCGTCCGGTTCTGATCCCCGAGCATAATCACCTGCGGGGCCACGCTGGTCGGCACATCGACACCATAGACCTGGTATTCGGCGGTGCTGGCCGAGCCTCCCGACAGATTTTTTGTTGCCGGATTGAACAGAGCACGCTGACCACTCTTGAGGGTTATGCTGCGCATTTTCAACAGGGCATCGGGATAGCCACTGTGAATCGCCCGTCCTTGCCCCTGGGGGTCCGCCCAGACCTCGGGCACACTCAGAGTCACCTTGCCACTGGCTTTAATCAGGTTGAGTGCCGGTTGCGACCCGGCAGCGAAAAGGGTGCTGTATCTGCCGTCACCCTGATTTTCGGTGGCAGTCACTGTGCCTGCCCCGGCCTGAGCCACAAAATCAACGGTTCCGTCTGTGACCTTTTTCGTTTCGATGAGGCTTTCCCCCTGAATACTCCAACAATCATAGGTAACAGGGTTGCCTGCGCTATCTTCTTTGGTGCAGGTGCTCGGCCCTTCCATCTGATAACCATTACTGATCAACAGCAACGCGGCAGTCAACGGAGCTTCCATCTGTGTACCGACCCGGGTGGCATTAATCGGCTCACCCCTGTCATTAACCGGCTCCAGATAGTTGATCAGCAACTGCGGCGCGAGATAGTCCCCGGCACGCATCTGCCCCCGGCTGGAGAGGGAGAGGACAACCGCGGGCACATCAGGATCCGGGATTGACACTTCGACGGCATAAGCAGTATTCAGGGTATTGCCAAGCAGGGTATCGACCATTGCTCCGTAAGGACTGCTTTCAACCGTCATTTCCGCTGAGGACGAGCACTCAGCATACAGTGGGAAATCGCTGGTACAGTCCCCGGCCCGGTAAAATTCAATATTGCGGTAGCTGGTCGGCAACGGATTCAGCGTATCCTTCGTCTGCGCCGCAAGCGCCTTGAAAAGAACCGGCTGATTAGAAACGGGATTGCCGTAACGGTCGACAATGCGCACCAGAATGCTGCCCGCCGGTCCGTTAACGGTACCGCTGTTGCCATTCCCAAGCAGGGGGACGATGTTCAAAGGCTTGTCGGGCAGGGCATACGCGGTAAAGGGTTGCGGCAGAACAAGCGCCCCATAGCGACTTGCGACTTCGGCGGTAAACAGGTTGACGCCAACCTGGGTGGTGTGGACATCGTCCGTATCCAGCCGTAAAAAGGTCGGATTATCGTTGGTCGTGGTCCCGAGCAGAGGCCGGACCCGGGCGATACCATTAAAGTCGGTCATCACCGTCGGGGATTCACTCCCGGCAAAACTTCCGCCGCCGGCCAGGCTGCTGAAGGTCACCTCGGCACCGGCGACCGGACGGCCCTTGATATCGGTCACCAGCACCGCCAACTCTTCGGTATGGGGCTGGCCGACAATCCCCCGAGCGGAATCGCCCGCCCTGATCCTGGCAATATGCACTGCGGCCAGCGGGTCGACATTGGCCTGATCGGCGAAGGGACTCTGCAAACGATTTTCCAGATAAGCGTTGGTCCATTCAAGTTGCGCGGTCGAACCACCTGCCAGCATTCCCGAGAGCATGTAACCGGCCTCACCGGTTGCCGGGTTCTCTTTGAGGTAGCCGATTCCGCTCCAGTCGTGAGAGACGATTTCACTTTCAGGGATGGTGACCCTCAAACCCTGATGGACGGCATTGACGATATCAGCCTTGATATTGTCGGCCAGAGAGAGCAACGGCAGCCACCCATCGAGACTGTCGGCATCGAGAACCGCCAGATTGCCCCCCGACCTGTTGGCCTCTACCAGCAGGTCAGAAGTAGAGATGGCGGCAACCTCGAAGGACTCTTCAAGAATCCGGCTCTCCAGCGCAGAACCCTGCAAGGCCGACAGCTGCATGAAATTGACCTCTGCCGCTTCGGCACCTGCTTCGGCAACCACCTCGACCCGGCGTAGACCGGCATCGATAAAGACCCCTTGCCAGTTAAAATCCTGCGGTGTATCGAGCAGCCAGCCGACATCAATCATCCCGCCGACAGCCACCAGGCTCGGCAGGGGACGAAGCAGGGCCAACCGGTTCAGCTCGGCCAACTCGATTTCCGCCGTTTGCCAGCGCTGCTGATACTGCTGGGCCGCGGTATACAGCAGGTCTGCGGCGCTCTTTTCTGTCAGCGGTATGTCGAGCGGCAATAACGCCTGCTGGGCGACAATGGACAGAGCCACCAGGTTTCCGACCAGGTGGGTCGCGGTCACCTGATCACCGCCGGAAGGAGCAACAAAACGAACCGTCAAGCGGTAGTCCTGGCCCATCGGTAATCCGTCCCGAGCCACCACCTGCCGCTCGCCATCCAGTGTCAATACCGGACGCAGCCGCACCAGATAGGCCGGAGTATTATCAAGGCCGCCAAAAGAATCGATCAACTGCTGATCCGCAATTGTTTCGGCTTCAAAATCGAGTACCAACTGATGATTACCGAGTCGAGCCAGTGGCAGGCGCAGGCTGAAGAGTTCTGCCCCGGTGATCGTCGTCGCGCTGAACTCAACCTGATGGAGCAAATCCTCCGGAAATGCGGCAAACTCACCGGTCACCGCAATCTGACGAAACTGTAAACTGGCGGGCAGGATATTCAGTGGTTCATCCAACCGGGTTCGTTGCCGCATCAACGACTGATAACCCTGCCCCGCTACCGGCTCCAGCTGGCTCTGTAAAAAATCGAGCGGGAGCTCATTTTGGTCAGCAGCAAGAAAGTGGTCGCGCTGTGCGGCCATATCAACAGCAGCGGGCAGATCGAGGGGCGTATTCCAGTCGTATCCGGCCGGGCTGATATGGGTATCGAGAGCAAGCCATATCTTGCCGTGACCGTCGATAATTGCACCACGATAGTTGGCATAGGGAACGAAGGTTTCAACCCAGATATGTTCCACCTGAAAATTGACGATCCGCCCGCCCTGAATCAGCGGACGGAAAGGGATGCCTGCTTTTTGCAGGAAGGCTGCAATTTTCAGCGGATCCTGCAGGCTGGTCAGGTTGCGCAACTTATCAAGTCCGGGGAAAAACTCAATCACTCCGCGCACATAACGGGTGGGGAAATTTGCCGCACGTAGCAACGCGACCAGTAACGCCGCCTGGTCGGCGTCGTTACCGCTTTTTTGGCGCAGGGTTTCTGTGGCCCCTTTCATCGCCCCCCAATACCACTCGGTTTTAATATTTTGCTGCACCCACTGATAGATCCGAGCCGGGTTCCAACCAAGAGACTCGGCAAGATGACTGATTTCAGGACTCAACGGAGCCAGAGGTGAAGGCTGGGTATCGACGGCAGAAACTGGGGAATTCCCGCCAAGGTAGGCCGGTTTGATAATCGGTTCAGTAACCGGTTGACGCGTGGACAGATCGAGGTGTTTGTATGGAAGGCTTCCGAGAATCGGCAAATCTTTTTTTGGCAGAAGATGGTTCAGCAGATCGAGAAGGGGCCGCAGATCCGCCGCTTGCAGTCGTTCTGCCAGTGGTAAACTACCGAAAAGGGATAAAAGCTTGGCAAGACCCCGACGATAGTTGCCCTCCACAGCCGCTTGTCGCTGAGAAAAGCGACCACCTGCGGTGGCAAGCATGTCATCACGATCCCTGAAACGCTCTTGCAACAACAACTGACTGACTTGCAGATCATCAACCAGGCTACTGAGCTGTTCCAGTTCCGCAACAACCGAAGTCGCATTGTCGAGCCCGGCAACGGCTTTTTGCACAAGGACTCTGATCTGGGCAAAATGCTTCTGAATATCCCTTTCGAGCTGCGCGCCAAAAACGACACTGCTCGTCAGCAGACTTATCAACACTATCGTTGAAACAAGAAAAACGGCCTTGAACCTCACAACACCCCTCCAGATCAAACCATGGGCAACAATTCTCCCAGGATAAAACATCCCCCCCCGCGAAGAGGATAACCAGAGAGAATCAAATTCGATTTCCCGCTGTGGCAGTCCCTCTTTCCTGCAAGCAGGACAGCAGGGGCTTTATGCCCTCCGGTCATTCGGAGTTTACCTTTTTGACAGATTCATATTGATGTGTATTGATTGTACAGATTCGTAATCCGCACCAAAGACAGTGCTCAGATTGATACTGACTACGATTGGGCCCCCTCCAATGTGTAGAAAGATAAATTCGGATATTATCTAGAACTTAATGAGAAAACTAGAAAATCTCCCCCAAAATGTCAACAATTACTTTTCACAATTGCCCACAGCCTTTCATCCTGCTAGTCTGCCGTGATCAGTGTGATTGGAATCGCTCGTATTTATTTTTTCTGAAAACAGTAGGGACCCATTACAATGCTTATCCCCAAGAAGTATCACATCCATGCCATTGCTTTAGCTGCCGTCGCCGCGATTGTTTTCTTCCCCAGCTTCAGTCATAAAGTCGACCCGAAGATACTGACGGACGGAACCATCGCCGCTGAACAGTTTCTGCAGCTGGTCGACACCGAAAAATATGAACAGAGTTGGAATGTCTCCTCTGCACTGCTGCAAGAGAAAATATTTCTTGAGGTCTGGAATCGTCAGATTCAGGTTATGCGCGACAAGGTTGGTTCGTTGATCAGTCGCAAACAGGGCAAAGTTTCCGTCTCTGACTGGGCTGAAGATGCGCCAGATGGGAAATACCTGACTCTCAAATATCAATCGTCCTTTCAAAAACAGTCTTCAGCGATCGAAACCATTATTCTGGTTCTGGAGGATGAGGAACACTGGAGGGTTGCCGGTTATTTCATTAAATAAATCTGGCAGTTTTTCTCAACCGGAAGGCCTCACCGGCAGCGCATATCAGCTATACTGAACAACCCGGCTGATAACCCTGTGAGGATCTATGCTGAAAACCCGCCAATCTGGACTTTTGCTCCATCCGACATCACTGCCTGGCCCGGAAGGTCTCGGCACCCTCGGCACTGAAGCCCGTACCTTTGTTGACTATCTTCTTGCGGCGGGCCAATCCATCTGGCAGATCCTTCCGCTTGGCCCCACCGGTTACGGGGACTGTCCCTACAGTGCTTTTTCGGCCTTTGCCGGCAACCCGGACCTGATCAGCCTGGAGCAGCTGGTCGCCGTTGGTGATCTGAAAAAATCAGAACTTCCACCGCATCATTATCCTGAGAACCAGATCAACTTCGAGCACAGTCGCTTGATTCGTCGCCCATTGCTGCAGAAGGCGGCCGAAAGTTTTTTTGCCTCGACAGGAACTCGCCAGCAACAATATACCGAATTCTGCCAGCAACAGGCGACCTGGCTCAACGACTACAGTTTTTTCCGTGCCATGCGTCAGGCCCAGAACCACAAAGGCTGGAACGACTGGCCACAGGAGGTTCGTGACCGACAGGAAGCGGCACTCCATCACTGGGGAACAACCCTGAGTGCTGAGATTGCATGTGAAAAATACCTCCAATTTGTGTTTTTTGAACAATGGTTTGCGCTGAAAAACTACGCCAACCAAAAAGGAATCCGTATTCTCGGCGACCTGCCGATCTTCGTTGCCTATGATTCGGCCGATGTCTGGGCGAATCGGTCTCTTTTCCAACTTGACGAGCAGGGAAAGCCGCTGCTGGTGGCTGGTGTACCACCCGACTATTTCAGCAAGACTGGACAAATCTGGGGTAATCCGCTCTACAACTGGCCGCAGATGGCCACAGACGGCTACCACTGGTGGAAAGCGCGCCTGCAATGGAGCCTGCAGCAGTGTGATCTGATCCGAATCGACCATTTCCGTGGTTTTGATGCCTGCTGGGCAGTCCCGGCATCCGAAAACACCGCGATCAACGGCAACTGGCAATCCGGACCCGGGGCGGACTTTTTTAGCCGCATGCAGCAGGACCTGGGAGATCTTCCCCTGATCGCAGAGGATCTCGGCGTCATTACGCCCGAGGTTGAGCAGTTACGCGACAGCTTCAATCTTCCGGGAATGAAAATTTTACAGTTCGCCTTCGACTCCGGTCCGCAAAACCCTTACCTGCCGCATCATCACCCACGCAACGCCGTGGTCTATACCGGCACCCACGACAACACCACCAGCCTTGCCTGGTGGCAGGCCCTGGACGGCCGTGGCAAGCAGGTTTTGCGTGACTATCTTGACACTCCCTGTCGTGAAATGCCCTGGCCGCTGATCCGCTGCGCCCTGGCCAGCCCGGCCAGATTGTCAATTATTCCGCTGCAGGATCTGTTTAAACTCGGTGGCAGAGCGCGAATGAACCGCCCCGGAACGGCAACCGGCAACTGGAACTGGCGGCTGACGCCCGACCAGTTGGATTCGGATGCCGCGGAACGACTCAAGCAATTGTGCCACCGATTTGACCGCTTGCCGCTTGAGCGAAAAAAGCCCTGACAGCAGATGGCTTCCTCTTGTCTCTGTCATTTCTCCTGTGCTATCGTCCACAGGATTATTTAAAGGCCGTCATCCCGACGGTAAAAAACCATCATGCTGGAGGATGTACCGTGAAACGAATCCTTGTATTTCTCGTCGTAAGCCTTGCTGTTCTGACGCTGTCTGCTTGCAGCAAAGAAGAAGCCCCTAAAGCTGAAGCTCCTGCTGCCCAGCCCCAGGCAGCTGCTCCCGCCGCCAAAGCTGCCGGCATTACCGGCAAGGTTGTCGAAACCATGAACGCTGCCGGCTATACCTACGTACAGGTAGACGACGGTCAACAAAAAATCTGGGCCGCTGCACCGGAATTCAGTGTTGCCGTCGGTGATGATGTTATCGTCCCGGACGGAATGCCGATGAGTAACTACCATAGCAAATCGCTTGACCGCGATTTTGAGGTCGTCTACTTCGTTGACTCGATTCTCAATCCCAATGCTGATGCTGCCGCGCCCAAAGATGCGGCAATTCCCGAGAACCACCCGGACACCAAGGTCAGCGCTGCGGCCCCGGCCCAAGTTGACCTGAGTGGAATTACCAAGGCTGAAGGTGGAAAAACCGTTGCTGAAATCGTGACAGGCAAAGCCGATCTGGCGGGCAAGGAAATTACCCTGCGCGGCAAGGTCGTCAAGTACAACGCCCAGATCATGGGCAAAAACTGGCTGCATATTCAGGACGGCAGCGGGGCTGCGGCTGATGGCAGCAACGACATCACTGTCACCACCACTGTGGAAGCCAAAGTGGGTGATACCGTTCTGGTCTCCGGCAAGTTGACTGTCGATAAAGACTTCGGTTACGGATACAAATATGCCCTGATCCTTGAAGATGCCAAAGTAACGGTTGAATAAACACCCCGATCTCCAAACGGCACAATTTAAAAGCCCCCGGTATTCATACCGGGGGCTTTTTCTTTACTGCGTCTCATATATCCAGACTCAAAGCTGAACAACTTATCTGCTTGCAGAAACCACCAGAACTGCTAAGATTGACAAACTTTCATTATCTTGCGCATATATCACCAAATACTCGGAACAGGAAAACAACCTGCAAACTCAACATGACTGCTATGAACCAGACCCGAACCCCGACAATTCTGACGATCGACGACGAACAGCTGGTACGCCGTAGTTTCCGTCTTTTTCTTGAAGATATCGGCTACAAGGTGCTTGAAGCCGAATCCGGCAGGCAAGGGCTGGAACAGGCGGCCCGACATCATCCGGACCTGATTCTCCTCGACCTGCGGATGCCTGACTTAGATGGTCTGAAGACTCTCAGCCAACTGCAGCAAGAGCTGGCCCAGATCCCGGTAGTTGTCATCTCCGGCACCGGCGACATTCGTGATGTTGTTGAAGCACTGCGTCGTGGCGCCTGGGACTATCTGACCAAGCCACTGACCAACATGACGGTGCTGGAACATGCCGTGGAGAGGTCTCTGGAACGTGCCAGACTCCGCAAAGAAAACCTGGCGTATCAAAAATCCCTTGAAAGCAAAGTTCAAAAACGCACCCACGAACTTGAAGAAGCCTGCCGTCAGCTGGACACCAGCAAACAGACCCTTGAAGCCCTGTTCCAGGCGGCCCCGCTGGCAGTTATCCTGCTTGATAGCCGACACCATGTGACCCTGTGGAATCGTGGGGCCGAACATCTTTTCGGCTGGCTCGCTTCCGATGTTGAAGGATCCCTCTGTCCGCTGTTTGAAGGGCTGGACACTAAAGCCCGAGCAGCAATTTCGCGGCGGGGGCTGAGCGGTCAGGAGCAGATTCTGTATAACCGTGGCGGGGAAAAACTGACGGTCAGTCTTTCAACGGCCGGACTTGATCACAACCATCATGAAACGGGCGGTATGGTTCTGCTGCTCGAAAATATCACGGAAAAAAAGCGCCTTCAGTCCGAGGCTGATCGTGCCAATCGGCTGGCATCACTGGGGCAGTTGGCGGCTGGCGTTGCCCATGAAATCAACAACCCGAACGGGTTGGTATTGCTCAATATGCCGACTCTGCACGACATTCTTACCGATGCCCTGACGGAACTGTCACAGCTTAAGCCCGAGGCCAGGGTTGGAGGCTTAAGTATCGATCGCGCCCGGAATCTGGTTCCGCAACTGACCGAGGAGATGGAAGATGCCGCGCGGCGAATCCGCCAGATTGTAGAAGATCTCAAGGATTTCGCCAGCCGGGACGCGCGCGACAGTGCGATTAACTTTGATCTGAATCGTTCCGCCGAAAAGGCGTTGCGACTGGCAAACAATACGATCAAGAAAGCAACCGATTGTTTCAGCTGCGACCTTGGCACCCCCCTCCCCCCGGTGCGCGGAAACCCGCAACGAATCGAACAGGTGATCGTCAATCTGCTGGTCAATGCCTGTGAAGCACTGCCGCAGCGCAGTGCCGCGCTAAAGCTGATGACGCGGGTTGACAAAACCAAGGGGCAGGTCGATCTGCAAGTCATTGATCAAGGCTGCGGGATCAGACCGGAAGACATGAAACATATCACCGACCCATTTTTTACCACGCGCCGTGAATCCGGCGGGACTGGCCTGGGTTTGTCTGTTTCGGCACGCATTGTTCGTGAACACGGTGGCCAGCTGCATTTCGATTCGCAACCAGGAAAAGGAACCTGCGCCACACTCCGCCTGCCGATCAATGTGGGGGGGCCATGAACGAACTCCACAAGCTCTCGGTCCTGCTGATCGATGACGAGGCCGCCTGGCTGAACGGCCTTTCCATTGCCCTGGAACGTTCTGCGGGGATCACCGACATCCGGAAATGCAATGATAGTCGCAAGGCCCTTGACCTGCTACGCCAGAAACCGGTGGACCTGGTGCTGCTCGATATCACCATGCCCCATCTCACCGGCGATGAACTGCTACCGCTGATTCTTGCGGAATATCCTGATTTACCGGTTATCGTTCTGACCGGAATCAACCAGATTGAACTTTCCGTGCGGTGTATGAAACTGGGAGCCTTCGATTTTTTTGTCAAGAGTATCGAACAGGATCAACTGCTCGCCGGGATCATGCGTGCATTCAGGATGCTGTCTCTGCAACGAGAAAATCGTCACCTCAACGATTCATTTCAACGGCAACGACTGAAAAACCCTGAAATATTCAGCGAAATTGTCAGCAGCGATCCACAGATGATTTCAATCTGCCGTTACCTGGAAGCCGTGGCCCCAGGTCCCCATCCGGTTCTGATCAGTGGTGAAAGCGGTACCGGCAAAGAACTCGTTGCGCGGGCAGTTCATCAACTGAGTCGTCCACAAGCCCCCTGGGTTGCAATCAATGTCGCCGGTCTGGACGACAATGTCTTTTCCGACAGCCTTTTCGGCCATCTGCGCGGGGCTTTTACCGGTGCCGATCGACCACGTCCCGGCATGGTGGAAAGTGCGGCTGGAGGGACCCTGTTTCTCGATGAAATCGGCGACCTGAGCCATAGCTCGCAAGTAAAACTGCTGCGACTGCTGCAGGAAGGTGAATATCTGCCGCTGGGTGCCGACAAGCCACGTAAGGCCGATATCCGGATTGTCGTCGCAACCAACTGCAATCTGGAAACCGCGATGAATGAAGGTCGGTTCCGGCGGGATCTCTTCTATCGTCTCGCTGCCCACCGCGTCGATCTTCCGCCGCTGCGTGAGCGCCGCGGAGACATCCCGCTGCTGCTCGACTACCTGCTGACAGCAGAGGCGGAAAAACTCGGATGCAAAGTCCCTGCATATCCCCGGGAGCTTCCTGTTCTTCTAGGTACCTACAGTTTTCCCGGCAATATTCGAGAACTGGGGGCGATGGTCTCGGACGCACTTGGCACTCATGAAAGCGGGACCCTGTCAATGCGCGCTTTCCGCGCGGTGATCAACAACAACGAAGTCGCCATCAGTACGGAGGAATCTCGGGCCAAACTGAGTTTCGGCGACCAGTTACCCACCTTGCAGGAGAGTGGAGAATTACTGGTTGCAGAAGCAATGGAACGTGCTTGCGGCAACCAGACCAGCGCTGCGGCAATGCTGGGAATTTCGCGCCCGGCCTTGAGCAAACGTCTGAAAAAAAAAATCTCATCATGACACATCCGGGGGTGTAACCCTGGTTTCATCGAAACCGCAGGTTACCTCCCGCCAGTTCCCCGTTTTCAGGGCTTTTCCACCCCTGCCCTCCTTTTAACGGCAACCCTGGTTACACCCCTTCCCGAGTATTCGTAGACGCAAAAAACCTGTCTTATCCATTCATTTCAAGCAGTTACTACTCAGCACCCCTGTTGGCATCAGCATTGCTCTTCTTCAAGCAACAGATTGATTGAACCCTCTGCATTTGCGGATCACCGGTATGAACAAAGTGCACCACATCCTGATTGCCGACTGTGCAAACGAGGCGCCGTCAAACATCGCCTTTCTGCTCAAACTGGCTGGCTTCAAGGTCAGCGTTTTCAACGACGAGCTCGAAGCCTGCAACTGGTTGTTGCAAAAGGATGCGGCCGTTGTACCTGCACATATGTTGCTGCTCAACGAGCCCAGGCCCGAACGTTCGCTCTTTTCCTTACTGTTTCAGATACGCCAGAGATTTGTTCAACTGGAACTGTTGCTGGTTGCAGCACAACCCCTGCAACTGACCGGACAGATTGCGAATCTCGACCCACCGGTTCACCAGTGTCTGCCGAACGAAATTCACAACATGACCCGGCAGATATTCAAAGCACCACTTCACGCAACCGCTCAACCTCACCAACCACTATCGGCAAACACCGGCTCAAGCCGGGAAAATTTCGGTTTATATAAGACCGGGCAGGAGAAACAATGAAAATCAAAAATTTGAATATCGGCAAAAAGATCTACCTGGTGACAACTTTGCTGATCGCAATTTTCACCCTGAACTCTCTCTGGCTCTACTCCAACTATCGTGACAACCTGTACGAGGGTCGTCAGCGCGAACTGGTGACCGCTGTCGAAACCGCCTGGGGGATCATTGATCACTACAGTAAGGAGGTTGGCGAGGAACTCAGCCGTTCTGAAGCTCAGGAGTTGGCTAAAGCGGCAATCAGGTCGATGCGCTATCAGGACAAATCCTACTTCTGGATCAATGACACCACGCCGAAAATGATCATGCATCCGATCAAACCTGCCCTGGAAGGCAAGAATCTCTCGGCGGTCAAAGACCCCGACGGACTTTTCCTCTTCAACGAAATGGTCAAGGTCGCTAAGGCTGAAGGGGCGGGGTTTGTTAAATACCAATGGGAAAAACCAGGGACACAGGGACCGCAACCCAAGCTGAGTTACATCAAGATCCATCCCGACTGGGGATGGATTATCGGCAGCGGAGTCTACATTGATGATTTGAATGCAGCCGTCAGCCGGGTTTTCTGGTCGGTTATGGCCGTGCTGCTGGCAGCCATTCTGGTTTCCGGCGGGCTGGTCTTCTTTCTCGCCCGCATGGTTTCCAAACCGATGCATCGCGCGGTGGAAATGATCGAAGAGATGGAACAGGGGAATCTCAGCACCCGACTGAAGATGGATCAACAGGACGAGGTCGGACGGATGGCTAAAGCGATGGACAGCTTCGCCGACAGCTTGCAGCATGAAGTGGTCGATTCGCTGCAGAAACTGGCCAACGGAGATCTGACGTTCGACATTGTCCCGCGTGATGAGCGTGACGAAATCCGCGGCGCACTCAAACAACTGGAGGTGCGGCTGAATGACGTCATGGGCCAGATCCAGGCGACTGGCGAACAGATCGCTTCCGGCAGTATCCATGTCAGTGACTCCGCTCAATCGCTGTCACAGGGAGCGACAGAATCTGCCAGTTCACTCGAAGAGATCAGCAGTTCACTGACAGAACTGACCTCACAGACCAAGCAGAATGCGGCCAACGCCAACCAGGTCAATCAGCTTTCGACTGAAGCTCAAGGCGCGGTCGATACCGGCAACCAACAGATGAAGAAAATGGTCGGCGCGATGGAGGAGATCAATGAGGCGGGCCGGAACATCAGCAAAATCATCAAAGTGATCGACGAAATTGCCTTCCAGACCAACCTGCTGGCGCTCAACGCTGCAGTCGAAGCGGCCCGGGCCGGACAGCATGGCAAAGGATTCGCGGTTGTTGCCGAAGAGGTCCGCAACCTTGCCGCACGAAGCGCCAAAGCGGCCAAAGAGACCGCTGAACTGATCGAGGGCTCGGTACAGAAAACCGAAAACGGCGCGGCCATCGCCAGCGACACCGCAGAATCCCTGCAACAGATATCAGCCCAGGTCACCAAGGTTTCAGATCTGGCGGAAGAGATTGCTGCCGCTTCGGACGAGCAGGCTAACGGCATTGAACAGATCAATCAGGGCATCGGCCAGATCGACTCGGTCACCCAGCAGAATACGGCCAATGCCGAAGAAAGTGCTGCCAGTGCTGAAGAACTCTCGGGGCAGGCCACCCTGCTGCAGGAAATGCTGCGGCGCTTCCGACTCAAGCAGGGGCTTAAACGCCAGTCAGCATCACCAGCAGCGCCTGCAGTATCGCAGCCGCGAACGCAAACCGGGGGTTGGGGCGGCACTCCGTCACAGCCGCGTCAACATCAGACCGAAGCAACAGCCGTCATCGCCCTGGATGACACAGAGTTCGGCAAATACTGATTTTCCCCTCAACGCAACAGAAGCAAAGCCGAACCTCTGTCAAGGCCCGAAGCGTCCCCCTCCCGCTTCGGGCCTGTTTTTTTTCGCGCCTATATACGAACCTTGACCACGACCTTGCGCACCCTTTCAGCAGGATCGCCGATCCCCGGCATATGCAGATCTTGTGGAAAGAAGATCGCAAACATTCCCTGTTCAAGCCTGACCAATGAAGCCGAACCTGCATAAAAAGCGAAATCCCCTTCGGCCTCATATTCGACAATTGCTTTCTGGTCAGCACGGGGTGCATAACCGATCGATTCCCCGCCCTGAGCAAGGTACTGGATATCGATATACTGTCGATGAGCCTCAAGCCGTCCCGATGCTACGGGCTTCAGCGCATAATCACTGACGGTGGCGAAAAGTTCCCGCCCCTCAAGCGGATATTCACCGGCCGCCAACTGCGCAAAATCGGTTGAGTGGACATAGTGCAACGCCTTGGCAATTCGCTTGCCGAGTGGCCGGTAACGCACGAAATTCTCGATAGAGTCAACAATCATCCAGCTTATCCTTTTCTTTCTTCATGAGCGTGAAACACCACGTAAATTTCCACTGCAAGTTTTTGCGCAAGCCCCGGCATCTGCTGCAGCTCTTCAAGGCTGGCGGCACGAATTTTTTTGAGACTGCCGAAATGTTTAAGTAATGCTTTGCGCCGTGCTGGCCCGACCCCGGGGATGTCTTCAAGCGCTGAACGCAGGGTCGCCTTGCGCCGCAATGACCGATGATAGGTGATGGCGAAACGATGGGTTTCGTCACGTAACCGTTCCAGCATATACAAGGCGGGTGAACCGCTCCGCAAGGTCACCGGGTTCTTGCGTCCGGGAAGAAAAAAACGTTCTTCGCTTTTTTCAACAACCTTACCCCGGACATTGGTAATGACCCGGCTCTTGGCAATACCGGCAATACCGATACGTCCACGCAGCCCGAGTTCAACCAGCAGCTCCGCCAGCACACCGAGTTGCCCCTTGCCGCCGTCGACCAGGATCATCTGCGGCAAGCTGTCATCACTCAAGCCCCGTATCAGACGCCGCCGCAACACCTCCGCCAGCGCAGCATAATCGTCAGATCCGGCGACTGTTTTGATTTTATAGCGCCGATATTCCTTGACCGCCGCCTCACCGTCGACCAGCACCGCCATACTCCCGACAGATTGTGCACCCTGAACATGGGAGATATCAAAACACTCAATACGTTGCGGCAGGGCAGACAGTGAAAAGCGCTGCTGAATTTCTGCCAGGACTCTGTCACGCGCATCCTTCTTGCTGCCACGCTGACGTTTTGACTCCTGCGCATTGCGACACGCCATCTGAACCATACGCTTCTTTTCGCCCCGTTGCGGCGCGCTAATCTCGACTTTCCGCTTACGGAGTTCACTCAGCCAGTCTGCCAGCAACCCGGCATCCCCGATCGGGGCCGGAAGCAGAATCTGGTCGGGAATAATCACCCCACCGCCATAGTACTGCAGCAGAAAATCACAAATCAGTTCGTCGAGATCGAGTCGCCATTCCACCGACCAGCTGCGTTTGCCCAACAGCTTCCCCTGACGGACAAAGAGCAACAGCAGTTCAACCTCACCGCCATCACGTTGCAGACCGAGAATATCCTGATCCCCACCGCCGAGATCGGTCACGGACTGATGTTCGACACTGCGCTCAATAGCGCGAATCTGATCCCGCAAGCGCGCGGCCTCTTCATAACGCATGGCGGTTGCCGCCGCATCCATCCGCTGTTGCAGCAGCTGCAGGACCTCAGGATCGCGCCCGGAAAGTAACGCGAGGACACCCCGCACCAGACGCGCATAATCTGCGGCCGAAATCTGACCATGGCAGGGGGCACTGCACTGACCGATCTGATGAAAAAGGCAGGGTCGGCCACGCTGACGGCAACGTTCAATTCGTGAATGGCGTAGCGGGAAGAGACGATAAACCTCTTTCAGGGTCTGGCGGATGGCACTGGCCGAGGCATAGGGCCCGAAATAGAGCGCCCCGTCGCCACGAACCTGACGCACCACCTGCAGGGCCGGAAACTCTTCATGCGGATCAATCCGTACCGAGACATAGGTTTTATCATCGCGCAGATCGATATTGTACCGGGGGCGGTGCTTCTTGATCAGGTTATTTTCAAGCAGCAAGGCCTCTTTTTCGGTATCGGTCAGAATCACCTCGATAGCAGCGACCTTTGCCATCAGCAACGGGATCTGCGCGCGACCATCTCCGCCGGGCACAAAATAACTGCGCAGACGAGCACGCAAATTTTTGGCTTTGCCGATATAGAGGATCAGGCCATCGGCATCCTTCATCAGGTAAACACCTGGTCCGGTCGGATAACTGGAGGGATCGAGTTTCGTCATAACCCCTACAAGATAGAGCATCTTTCTCCGGCGGCAAAGAAAAGATCACTGCGACAAAGCACAAACGCCTGATTTTTCTGGATGTTATCCTCCTGACTGGTATAATGCTGCGCATTCAATATTGAAATCTTTGTTAACGTTGCCTTTTCGGGAGGTCTCAGGGTGGATCCGTTCTGGTCAAATATTTTCCGCAAACCCGGCTATAAGGCGACCCTCGCCTATTTTCTGGGCAGCGTTCCGATCTTTGCCAGTCTCGGCCGCCGCGATCTCAACTTTCTTGAGACTCTGGTTCACCTGCGCAACTACCACCCCGGCGAAACCATCTTCGCCGAAGGCGATATCGGCTCGGGGATGTATGTCATCCGTAGTGGTGGCGTCCGGATTGAAATGAAGGACGAGCAGGGAGAAAACCGGGTTCAGGCTGATCTTGAGGCCGGTGATTTTTTTGGCGAAATCGCCCTGACAACCCCACAGCCACGGATTGCAACCGCAACCGCAACCGAACAGACCGTTCTGGTCGGCCTGTTTCGCGCCGACATTCTTGACGCAGTCCGCAAACATCCGGCGATTGCCTCCAAGATCCTGCTCGGCTTGACCCGGATTCTCAGCCAGCGTCTGCAACATGCCGGTCTGCGTCTACGCGAACAGAGTTACAGTCATCTTGAGCCCTCCAGTGGAGAGCAACCATGACGTCCGTACCCCGACCGACAGGCCCGGCCAAAAATCTGGTTTTGTTTGTTGTCCTGACGGCCGGAATCGCCTCGGGTATCACCATTTTCTCGTCGGCATCAACCATGGCCGACTGGATCGAAACTGCAACCAGCGGTCTCTTCCTGCCGATCCTGCTGTCACTGATTGTCACCTTTCTGCTCGATCCACTGGTGCAGGTATTCGAACGTGCCCAGATCAGTCGCACCGCCAGTATTTTTGCCGTCTACTTTATCCTGCTGGTCCTGGTCATGATTCTGCTGGCAATGATCGGCCCACCAAACTGGAAAAGTATGCTCGATGCCCTACGAGCCGACTTCCCCCGCTATATCGCCCGGGTGCTCGACTACCTGAACAACCTTCTTTCCAGCGTCCACAGCCAGTTCCCCTATCTTGAGCACTACGACATCTCCGGGAAATTCCGCCAGTGGGCTCAGGAATTCCTCGGCCTTATTCTGCTTGAAACTCCGCGTTCGGCAATGCGGATCGGCAGTCTTTTTCTGCTGGTGCCGCTGTTCTCCTTTTTCTTCCTGCGCGACAGCCGTCGAATTATGCGTAACCTGATCTCATTGACGCCGAACCGCTACTTCGAAATGGTTCTCGATATTTATGATCGTGTCAGCTGGCAGCTGGCCCACTTCATTCGCGGCCGCATTCTGGAGGCCCTGATTATCGGCACGGTGGTCTGGCTGGGCTTGTCACTGACCGATATCCGCTATGCTCCACTGCTGGGTGTTATCGCCGGGGTCACCAACCTGGTCCCCTATATCGGTCCGATTGTCGGCATGGTTCCCGGATTGGTTATCGCTCTGGTCGATCTGGGTGTCGGACCACAATTCTGGTGGATATTCTGCGTTTACCTGCTGATCGCCCAGGTCATACTCGACAACTTCATCCTGATTCCGATTCTCATTTCACGCGTCTCGAACCTGCATCCACTCTGGGTTATACTGGCCATCGTCATGGGAGGCAAACTCTACGGAGTCCTCGGAATGATTATCGGCGTCCCGATCGCCAGCGTGATCAAAATCGCTCTGCTGGAAATTCGTCAGTATCGCAGCACGTTCAATTCTACCCGCGATATCCTGCTGAGTCGACGAAACTGAACAGCACCCTATGGCCAACTCTGGCCCATGCCGGCCATTTTCAGCCCCTGTAAACGTTAAGCCAGAGCAATATTCCCAACCATTATTCCCTAATAACAACAGCTTGTTATCCTTTGGGACACTCCTTAAAGATGGCATCATCCTTGCCACAGCAGAACGACGGTTTATTTTACTTTCAGCTATAAGGAGTCACCATGAGCGGCCGTTTTACCTTTGGTATTTTTCACCGGATTCTTATCGCCCTGTTACTGGTTTCACTGATCCCGCTGGCTGCGATCTGGGCGATCAGTTTCAGCACCATCAGCGATCTCAACAGCACCAAGGTTGAGTTGCAACTGACCGCCCTCAACGACAACCTGTTGACCCAGGTCGATGACTGGGTCGATATGAACCGACGCATGCTGCTGCAAAATGCCCGCACCGAAGGGATCGTTTCGATGGCTGCAGTTCGCCAGAACCCGATCCTGAAAACCATGACCGAACTTTACGATTGGGCCTACCTTGCCTTTACTATCGCTCCCGACGGCAATAATATTGGACGTAGCGATGGCAAAAAGCCGAAGTACTACGGTGACCGTTCCTACTTCAAACAGGTACTCGACGGCAAACAGCTCGGGGAGCAGATTCTTATCGGCAAAACCTCAGGCAAACCGGCCCTGATCCTTTCCGCGCCGATCAACGATAATGCCCGACGACTGCAGGGCGTCATTGCTATAGCGGCAACCCTCAGTGAGGTTTCAGACCGCATCGCCAGCAGCCATATCGGCCAATCAGGATTCGCATTTCTGGTTGACAAGAAGGGTGAGGTCATTGCCCACCCTTCCGCTGAATATACCCGCTCCCGTATCGACCTGAGCTCCCACCCTGCCCTGCTGGCATTTAAACAGGGCAAGAAAACCAGCGTTTTCATGGATGAAAATGGCGAGAAAATCCTGGCGGTCGCCCGCCAGAACCGTGCTGGCTGGACCATGGTGACTCAGCAGAACGTCAGTGAAGCCTATCGTCTGATCAAAGAGGAAAATCTGAAAGGAGTGATCCTGCTGCTCAGTTCACTGTTTATGGTCCTGGTAATCGCTCTGCTGGTCTCAAAACGCCTCACCCGACCGATCCATGAATTGACCAGTGTTGCCGAGCAGTTCAGTCAGGGCAAATTGAACCTTAAAATCACCGGCCTCGACCGCCAGGACGAAATCGGCCACCTGGCACGGGCCATCGAACGCCTGGGGACCAGTATCCGACTGGCAATGGAGCGCCTGCAAAAACACAAATAAGCACATCGACTAGCCCGGCCACTTTGGCGGGCTCTTTTTCGGCAAAACGCGCTTTTCCGTGGAAAAAGTTTCCCGCTTATGTTTATATTCGATGCCCAAATGGCGTACTTAATGATTTAGCGGGAGCGTTGACCATGTACAGCTGCTCAGACCTTAAAAAAGGCCTTAAAATCCTGCTCGACGGCGAACCACACGTGATCGTCGCCTTCGACTTCACCAAGCCCGGCAAGGGTCAGGCCCTCTATAAATGTAAACTGCGCAACATGCTGACCGGCTCCCTTTTCGACCGGACCTATCGTTCGGGAGAAAGCTTCGAACCGGCCAGTCTCGAAGAACGCGACATGCAGTTCCTCTACCAGGACGACAGCGGTTATGTCTTCATGGATCAAAAGAGCTACGAGCAGACAATTCTCACTGAAGACGTTCTTGGCGACGACAAGTACTTCCTGATCGACAACATGGAAGTCAAGGTTCTGCTGTTCGGCGAACGCGGTATCGGCCTGACTCTGCCGATCTTTGTGACCCTGCGCGTAACCGTGTCAGACCCCTGGGTCAAGGGCGACACCGCTGCAGGAAACAGCAAACCGGCAACGGTTGAGACCGGCTATACCCTGCAGGTTCCATCCTTTGTCGATGAAGGTACCCTGATTCAGATCGATACCCGAACCGGAGAATACGTAACCCGGGTCAAGGAATAGGATGAATTTCCTGCTGGCGAACAAACAGGACCGCCTGAAACAACGAGCCCGGATCGTTCAGACGATCCGGGCTTTTTCATTGAGTCCGATTTCCTCGAAATCGAAACGCCGCAACGCATTCCGCTCAACGCTCCCGAAGCGCAGATTGCTCCGCTGCCAAGTGACAACTGGCAGCTGCAGACCTCACCCGAACTGGCAATGAAACGTCTTCTGGCCGCCGATTACGCCAGAATTTTTCAACTCTGTCACTGTTGGCGAGCTGATGAGCGCGGCTCCAGGCATCTGCCGGAATTCACCATACTTGAATGGTACCGCAGCCACTGTGACTACAGAGCCCTGATGAGCGACTGCGAGAGCCTGCTGCGCAGACTGGCTCCGCACGAGAAGATCAGCTATCAGGGCCAGAGTATCGACCTTGAGCCGCCCTTTGAACGCCTGAGTGTGACAGAGGCCTTCACCCGCTACACCGACACCACCGCGCGGCAAGCTCTCAAGGATGATCGATTTGACGAATTGATCGCCCTTAGCATTGAGCCCCACCTCGGCCTGGCCCGCCCGACGATCCTCTACGACTACCCTGCCGAACTTGCTGCCCTGGCGCGCCGCAAACCCGGACAGCCGCAACTGGCAGAACGCTTCGAGCTCTATATTGCCGGGCTCGAACTGGCCAATGCCTTTTCGGAATTGACCGACCCGCAGGAACAACGGCAACGCTTTAACGCCGAGGCGAAAATTCTTGCCGACAAAACGGGACAGACGGTCCAACTTCCCGAACCCTTCCTCGACGATCTGCAGCAGATTCCGCCAGCAGCCGGTATCGCGCTGGGTATCGACCGCCTTGTGATGTTACTGACCGACGCAGAATCAATTGAGCAGGTCGTTGCCTTCACCCCGGAAGAGCTGTAGAAAAGCGCCTGGGAAGGATGCGGTCCTTTTTCCTTTACAGCAAAAACATCGCAGGCTCAATCCAGGGCCTCAAACCAGCCACAGAGGCTCTCTATGCCGTCCAGAACCCGCCCGCAGCAGATCCGCAGGTCCGTCTCTGCCAGAGCCGACAAGTCCCTCTCTGCAACATATTTCATTGCCGCAGCACCATCAAAATCAACAAAGGCAATCCGCGCCGTCAATTCAGAATCGGGCCGACCGAAACTGCAGCCGGAAAGAAAAGCGACTCCCGTCTCTTCGAGCAGCGTTACGGCCAGCCGGGAGCCGGTAGTTATCCCTCTTCTGGCCAGTTTCTCCGTGAAACCACTAAAATCCGGCAACATGTAGAATCCGCCATCCGGGCGCGCAACCTTGATCCCTGCTGCATCAAATTTCTGCACAATCCACCCGGACAAGGCACTCAGGATCATGCGCGAAGACCTGAGATAAGGACCCAGATCGGTACTGCCGTCAAAGGCGGTCACCGCAGCATACTGAATCGGAGCACTGGTTGCGGTGAAGGTTTCACTTGCCACCACGGCCATCGCTTCACGCAGCCAGTTCAACTGCCGGGGAAAAGCAAAAGTGCCCAGCCGCCAACCTCCGGCCCCTGCCCACTTACTCAAGCCACTGGCAACGATCGTCCCTTCCGGGTAATAGCGTGCGATCGACTGGTGCTCACCATCAAAACGAAGTTCACCATAAATTTCGTCGGAAAGCAGGATAATCCGGTAACGACGCGCCGCCTCGGCCAGCTGTTGCATCTGGTCAACCGAATAGCTGCAGCCAGTCGGATTGTTTGGATAATTGAGAATGATAATACGCGGTCGATCCGGGTCAGCAGCGCAAAACCGTTCCAGATCATCGGCCATCAACAGCCACCTGTTCTCGGCACGGGTCGGCAACCAGTGAACATTACGCCCGATAATCTGAGCCTGGGGCGCGTAGGAGACCCAGCTGGGCGAGGGAATCAACAGGTCGCCGTAATAGACCAGCTGCAGAATAAACATCAGCTCTTTGGAACCAGGTCCGATAATAATATCATCCACATCAAAATCGAGCTGCTGCCGCCGGTAATAACCAGCAACGGCCTCACGCAGGGCAGCGAGACCCCGTACCGGCAGGTAATCCTTTTGCGCAGCATGCTCACGCAATGCATTGACAACAGCTTCCGGAACCGGAAAAGGGGACTGACCCAGGCCCAGCTTGCAAATTGTTTTTCCTTCGTCAATCAGACGGTTGCTCGCTTCGTTGATGCCAAGAGTCGCAGAAACCGGCAGGCCGCGGACGTTGAGATTGAGATAATGTTGATGTTGTACAGGATTCATTGTGATAACTCCGACGAGACTATGTGGTGTAAAGAGCGGCCACCTTATGACCGGTTTCAATATAGTGCTGACGAAACCCCTGCTCGACCGCCCAGCCTTCACCCTCAAAAACCAGTTTCAATAACTGTTGATGACGATCACGAATTTGATCGGGGCTGTAAAAATTGGCCCAGTGGCGATAAAAAAGCAGGTGCAGTTTATTACTGAGGCGTTCGATATTTCCAAGCAGTTGCTGATTTTCAGTGCGGCCGTATAGCTGCCGATGAAAACGCGCGCCCGCATCGATCAGGGCCTCATCATCGCCGTCTGCAGCACTGACCTCCATCAATTCACACAGCTGTCGCAACTCCTGCTTTGCCGTGGCGCTGAACTCATGGCCACTATCCGCGATGGCGAACCCTTCAAGCAGTCCACGTGCAACGTAGCTGTCAATAATCTGCTGAGGACTCAACTTGGCGACAATTGAGCCAATTTGCGGGCGGTAATCAAGCAACCCTTCTCCGACCAGATGACGCACTGCCTCTCGAACCGGAGCACGGCTGACTCCCAGATCAGCAGCCAGATGGCTTTCGCGCACCTTGTCCCCCGGTTGCAGTTGACCATTACGCAACAGGCCACAGACATGCTCGACCACATGGTCAGGGTAGGTTTGACGGTTTATCATTCATTCCTCCATAAATGTCGACATTCGACATTTGATAAACCCGTTAGATAATTTAATCAAGGATAAAATGAATAGAACGCGATAAAGTCTCGGCGGGAAAATAAACGACGGGCGGGAAGGATACACATAAAACAGGCCGGGCGTGCTGCCCGGCCTGTTTTGACTCAATTATCAGCCCAAATAGAGGTTCTGGCTGCGGGCCCGGTTGGCCAGAATCGTCGGATCTACGACCTCGCCACAGGCACAACATCTCCAGGCGTCGAATGCCCGGACAAAGTCGTAATACTTCTCGGAGTACATTCTGCTTTTACACTTGGGACATTTCATTTGGGACCTCCTCGGCGGCTGTCAGACAACAGACGAACTTCGTCAGTTATTTTTGTCTTTGATGACAAGGTACAATCTTCATGAGATGTGCCAAGGAGCCCCTTAATAATTAAATTATTTTATAGTGGTGGGTGAGAAATAAAATTTCTATTAATTTCCAATAGGTTAATGAGCAGAAAAAAAGGGCCGCCAGCGATCAAGTCGCCTGGAACCGATCCCTTTGACTCGGGTAAGCTCAGCAAACGAGCCAAATTCGCCATTAATTTGACGATCCTGCATAATTCTCTGTGCCAATGAGGGTCCGACGCCGGGCAAATCATCCCAGTCGGACCTTGTCATTCGTTCGACACGTAACGGAATTGCTAGTGCAATGCGCATTGCGGCCGGCATCCAGCCGGAATCAACAGCAACGATCTCATCTCTAACAATCTGAAATTTAAGGCATTTTCCGTCTTCAAACTGTCGAACTTTCAAGAGTTCAAGGCGCAGGTCAGCTGACAGATGCAGATTCGCCAAATTAATGGCGGAAAACAAGTCATCGGCGTCATTAATTTGATGAATTCCACCGACCTGCGGCGCACCACTCAGCAGGATTCTGACTGGTTGCGGCGCAGGAACGACAAGAGCCGGTCTTTCTTCGCGAAGAAGAACAGACCGGCTCAGATCATACAGGGCCAAACCCAGCATCAATAGCAACAATAACCTCCCCCCGCGAACGGCCATCGCGCTAGTCGTCTGAGTCCTTGAGCAATTTATACTGAAATGCATCTGTCAGGGCATGGTAAGAGGCATCGATTATATTTTCACTGACACCGACGGTCCCCCACCGGGCATCGTCATCTCCCGATTCGACCAGCACCCTGGTGAATGATTCCGTACCCTT